>JADGGZ010000224.1 GCA_019689675.1 Rhodospirillales bacterium
GGACGGGGGCGCGACCTTAACTTTGCCCCGTCGCAGCGTCAACGGCTGCGGGCGGCAGGTGGGAAGCCTCGCCGGGGAGCGCAAGCCGGGCCGCCGGCGGCTCGAGCGCGAACGCGGCGGCGCGTGCCGGGCGCTTCCACTCGAGCGTGTCGAAAGCGCCGCAATGAGGGCAGAGCGCATCCCACGCATTCGCCTCGCCCGAGCATTCGCCGCAGACCCAGGTCGGATCGGGCGGCGCCGTCGAGACCCGCTCGAGCCAGCGCCGGGCGGCTTCATGATTGCCGTGCTCCGATTGCTCGAGCACCGCCATGAGACGGCACACACGGGGCGTCGCGAGCTCTTCGGCCGTGATCGGCTCTAGCTGACGGCGGGCTTCGCCCCAGAGCTGCGCCGCGAGCGCAGCGCCGGCGAGGGCGAGCCGGCTTTCCGGATGGCTCGGATTGGCTGCAGCCAGGCGCTCCATGCGTCGGACGCGCTGAAGCGGCGCTTCATGCGGCTCGAGGGCATTCCAGGCCTCGACGAGCGCCGGGTGCGGCAGATGGCGCCAGCCGGTCTCGAGCGCTTTCGCCGCTTGGCGCGCGCGCCCCTCGCGCTGGAGCAGCTCCGCGTGACGCCGCACGGCCGGGATGAAGTCGGGCATGAGCGAAACCGCGCGGGCCGCGAGCTGCAGCGCTTCGCGCGGTCGTCCTTCCGCATCGGCCGCAAGGCTCCGCAGATGAAAAAGCGCGGCGTTGTGGCGGCGCGCGATCGTGGCCGGGATCGCCTTCCGCTTGATGCACTCGACGAGCGTCTCCTGCGCGTCGTCCCAGCGCCGTTCCCGGGCCTGAAGGTCGAAAAGGCTCGCCAGAACCCATTGCGTGCGCGGCCTCAAAGCCCGCGCACGCTCGGTGAGGCGCAGCGCCGTCGCGCGGTCGCCTTCGCGAAGCGCCTGCGTGATCAGGCCGCGCAGACCCAGAAACTCGGTCTCGGGACGGTTCAGCATCGCGGTGAAGTACTTACGCGCCGCGTCCTCGTCCCCGTTGAGCTGCGCCGCCTGCGCGGAAAGGAGGAGCGTCAGCGGCGGCTCGGCCAGCAGCACATCGGCCTTGCGCGCCTGCCGCTGCGCCTCTTCGGGGTCGCCCGCGGCGACGGCGACCATCCCCTGGGTCAGAGCGCGATAGCCCTCCTGGCGCCGCTTTTCGCGCCGCCGCCGCGAGAAAGCGCGCGGCCCGGCGATGATGCGGCGGATCAGCCCCCAGAAGAACGAAACCGCGAGCGCGGCAAGGATGACCGCCAGCACCATGACCGCAACCGAGGTGTCGATCCGCCAGCCCTGCCAGACGATCGACACCGCGCCGGGGCGGTCCGCGATGAACACCGCCGCGGCGATCAGGAGCGCGGCGATAATGAGCGTCGGAATGGGCCGCATCAGCTTCGGCCGTCCGTCGCGAGCCGCGCCACGAGCCTCTGCTCCACGGCGCCGAGCGCTGCCTCGACGCCGAGCCGTCTGCGCGCCTCGGCGAGCCACGGCTCCGCCGCTTTCGCCGCACCGCCCTCGAGCGTCTCGAGCGCGGCGACCGCACCGTCGAGGTCGCCTTCGGCGAGCGCCGCCTCGGCATTCGCGACGGCGGCTTCCACCCCGCTCTCGACGGTCGCCTTGCCGACGCGGCGGATCGTCACGAGGCTCCGCACCTTGGCAAGAATTTCGTCGGCCCATCCGTCGGAGGCGGGCGCATCATCGGCGCGCACGATTTCGGCGGCGACCGCATCGAATTCCTGCCGCAGCATGGCGATGGTCGGGACGCCCTTCTCGGCAAATGGCTCGAGCTTTCGGAGTTCGGCGGCCAGCTCCGGCCGCTCCTTCGCGCGCGCGAGCGCGGCGCCGAGCTCGGCCGCGAAGGGCCGCGACGTCGCGGCCGATTGACGAAGCCGTGTGACCGCAAGCAGCAGCGCCTGGTCGGTGCGATCGGCAGACGCCTGCTGCCGCAACTGTTCTTCGAGCGCGGCGAGGCGCTGCTGCAGAGCCTGCACCTCGTCGGCGGCACGATGCGCCTCCTGCTGCGCGGCACTGACGCCTTCAGGGCTCGCCTGCGGCCGCTGCTCCAAGGCCTCGATCCGACGCGCGAGATCCGGCGGGATCGAGACCTCGGCGCGCGCCGCTTCGAGACGCTGCACGCGTTCGACGAGCTCGGGCGGCACGGAGGCGGCGGGACGCTGCGCGAGGCGGCCGAGCTGCTCTTCGAGCCGTGCGAGGCGCCCCTCGATTTCGGGCGAGACCGCAGGGGTCTCGCCACGCCTCTCGAGCGCCGCGACCCGTTCGGAGAGCGCCGCGAGCTCTTCGGGCGAGATCGCGCTCCCGGCCTTCGGCCCCCAAGGCAGTGACGGGGCGATGAACGGCGCCGCGGCAACGGCCGCGAGCACGAGGACGAGCGCGATGATCGGCCAGAGACCGCTGCGCGAGGCGCTTGCCTCGCGCGCTTGCGCCGCGACCGGCGCCGCCTCCGGCTCCGTCGGCTCCGTCGCGGCGGCGTTCGGCGGCGAAGCGGGTTCGCTCATCGCGTCTCCTTTGCTCGAGATGCCGGGGTCATGCCGTCCGGCGAGCACTGCGTCAAGCGCGGCCAGCAGGCTCGCCTGCGTCGGTGCCTCGGCGACCCTGACCGCGTGCCAGCCGAGATTGCGCACCTTTGCCGCGACGGCAGAGCTGAGGCAGAGCGCCGTCGTGCGCTCGAGCCGCGCCGGAAGCCCTTGAACGAGCTCGGCGAAGCGCGCCGCGGTGCGCGGCGAGAAGAAGAGAACGACGTCGAGCGCGCCCTCGCGCAAGAGCGCCTCGGCCTCGGGCGAGAACGACGGCGCCGGGTCGGCGTCGTAGAGCACTGCCCGCCGCACCGAGTAACCGCCGAGGAGCCGCACGAGGTCGCCCGCGACGACGCTTCCGGCGACATGCAGCAGCGCGCCTTTCTCGGGTGCGACCCGCTCGGCGACGAGCCGCGCCAGATCATCGACGTTGCCGCCGGCGCTCTCGACTTGCGTCCAGCCGAGCCGCCTCGCCTCCCCCGCCGTGGCATCTCCTACCGCGAAGACGGGAAGATCGCGGTTCGCGGTCGCGGACGCCGCCGCGCGCGCCCCGTTGGCGCTCGTGAAGAGGAGCGCCTGGACGCCGTCGAGATCGAGCGCGGCGTCCTCGCGCAGGCGGATCTGGAGCAGCGGCTCCACCGCCGCGTCGATCCCGCGCTCCCGCAGCGCCTCGACCAGCGGTCCCGCGTCCTCGCGCGGCCTTGTGACGAGCGCCTTCACGCCGGCTTCGCCGTCTGCGGCGCGAGGTCGAAGAACCCGGGGCCGGCGCGCCGGCGCAGCTCCTCGCCGGCATCGCGTCCCATGCGTTCGGCGTCGGCGGGCGCGCCTTCGCGCACCGCCTCGTGCTTCTCGCTCCCGTCCGGTCGGATGACCATCGCCCGCAGCCGCAGGCGGCCTTCGTCGAGCTCGGCGAGCGCCGCAATCGGCGTCTTGCAGGAGCCGTCGAGCGCGGCGAGGAGCGCTCGCTCGGCGGTAACGCGCGTCGCGGAAGGCGCGTGATCGAGAGGCGCGACGAGCTCGCGCACGCGCGCATCGTCGGCGCGGATCTCGAGCGCGATCGCGCCCTGGGCCACCGCCGGCAGCATCTCGCTGGTCTCGAGCACCGAGGTCGCAGCGCCCGCCTTGCCGAGACGCTTCAGTCCGGCGAGCGCGAGAAGGGTCGCGCCCACCGCGCCTTCGTCGAGCTTGCGCAGGCGCGTGTCGACGTTGCCGCGCAGCGGCACGACGCGCAGATCCGGCCGCGCGTGCAGCACCTGCGCCTGGCGGCGCAAGGACGCGGTGCCGACCACGGTTCCCGCAGGAAGCGCGGTGAGGCTTTTCGCCGCATGCGAGAAGAACGCGTCGCGCGGGTCCTCGCGCTCGAGCACCGCGCCGATGGCGAGACCCGGCGGCAGGACGGTCGTCATGTCCTTCATCGAATGGACCGCGACGTCGATCGTTCCGCTGAGGAGCGCCTCCTCGATCTCCTTGGTGAAGAGCCCCTTGCCTCCGATCGCGGCGAGGGTGCGGTCGCGCACGGCGTCGCCCGTGGTCTTGATGACGATCGTTTCGAGCGCGTCCGGCGCGGCGAGCGCAGGATGCGCCGCGGCCAGCCGGGCGCGCAGCTCGGCCGCTTGGGCGAGAGCGAGGGGCGAGCCGCGGGTGCCGATGCGCAGAAGGGCGGGCATGGGGCGCTGTTTACAACAAAGCGCCGGCGGATGTGAAAATCGTGGATGTTTCCCGCAGATCCCTGTCGCCATTCGGGCGCATCGGGCCGCGATTTCCGGGAAAAGCCTGTGGACGATTCCTCTTGTTGCGGAAAGGGGCTGCCGCGAGTAGCGTCCGCCGGTTCATCCCTTCGCACCTGCGTGACGCGCACCCCGTTATGCTTGCCGAGGCCCAGTCGGCGCATCCGACCGGCATTCTTCCGTTTCAGACCTTGCGCGCGCTCGTCCGCGACGGCGAGATCTCGGCCGTCACCGAGATCGCCTCGGACCAGATCCAGCCGGCCAGCATCGATCTGCGTCTCGGCGAGATCGCATGGCGCGTGCCGGCGAGCTTTCTTCCGGGCGCCGACGCGACGGTCGAGAGCCGCATCCGACAGCTCGGCGGCTACGAGATCGATCTCGGCAAGGGCGCGGTGCTGGAGAGGGGCTGCGTCTACATCGTGCCGCTGCAGGAGCGGCTCGACCTTTCGCCGCGCCACTCGGCCCTGGCGAACCCCAAGAGCTCGACGGGTCGCCTCGACGTCTTCACCCGCGTCATCACCGATCGCGGGATCGAGTTCGATCGCGTCGAGCGCGGCTATCGGGGTCCTCTCTACGCCGAGATCGCGCCGCGGACCTTCTCGATCCTGGTGCGCCCCGGCTCGAAGCTCTCGCAGCTCCGCGTCCGCCGCGGCACGCCCGGCGTCAGCGGCGGCGCGCTGAAGCGCCTGCAGGAGCAGATGCGGCTCGTCGACGACGACACCGCGGCGATGCGCGAGGACTCGATCGGCGTCACCATCGACCTCCGCGGCGACCGGCCGGACGGGCTCGTCGGGTTTCGCGCCAAGAAGCACACCGACGTCATCGACGTCGATCTGCGCGCGCATTACGACCCGCTGGATTTCTGGGAGCCGATCTTCCACCGCCCGGGCCGGCCGGTGATCCTCAATCCCGACGATTTCTACATTCTCGCGACGCGCGAGGCGATCTCGGTGCCGCCCGACCATGCGGCCGAGATGGTGGCCTACGACACGCTCGTCGGCGAGTTCCGCGTCCACTACGCCGGGTTCTTCGATCCGGGCTTCGGGTTCGGCCCGGGCCAGGTGAGCCGCGCGGTCCTCGAGGTGCGCAGCCACGAGGTGCCGTTCGTCCTCGAGCACGGCCAGGTCGTCGGCTGGCTGCGCTACGAGCGGCTCACCGCCGTCCCCGACAAGCTCTACGGCCCCTCGATCGGCTCGCACTATCAGCGGCAGGGCCTGCAGCTCGGCAAGCAGTTCAAGGAGCCGGTGCTGTGATCGTCCTCGGCATCGAGACGAGCTGCGACGAGACCGCCGCGGCGATCGTCACCGACGAGGGCGGGCCGCGGATTCTCGCGAACCTCGTCCAGTCGCAGCTCGAGGCCCATCAGGCCTTCGGCGGCGTCGTGCCCGAGATCGCGGCGCGCGCGCATCTCGACGTGCTCGACACGATCGTCGAGCGCGCGCTCGAGGCGAGCGGGCTCGGCTTTCCCGATCTCGACGGGGTCGCCGTGGCGGGCGGGCCCGGGCTCATCGGCGGCGTCATGGTCGGCACGACGATGGCGAAGGCCTTCGCGCTCGTCTGCGACATCCCGTTCATCGCCGTCAATCATCTCGAGGGGCACGCGCTCACCGCGCGCCTGACGCACGGAGTCGAGTTCCCCTACCTCCTTCTGCTCGTCTCCGGCGGGCATTGCCAGCTTCTCGTCGTGCGCGGCGTCGGCAAGTACACCCGTCTCGGCACCACCATCGACGATGCGGCGGGGGAAGCCTTCGACAAGGTGGCGAAGCTTCTCGGCCTCGGCTATCCGGGCGGGCCCGCGATCGAGCGCGCGGCGCGCGGCGGTAACCCGGCGCGGTTCGATCTGCCCCGGCCGATGAAGGG
>JADGGZ010000001.1 GCA_019689675.1 Rhodospirillales bacterium
CGCAGCGAAACTTTCTGGAGCCGGGGCGGGGAAGCAAGTTTCAGTCCCCCTCGCCGGGCTGACCCATCGGCTTCGTCTCCTCGCGGAAGCCCTTGGCGCTCGAATCGAGGCTGTCGGCCTGGTCGTAGGTGACGTGCGAGCGCGTCGTCTGTTTCTTGTGGAGGCGCCGGCCGAGGTAGCGCCCGTCAGGGCCGTAGTAGTTCGTCGCTGCCTGGCTCACGCGCTCGGCGCGGCCGATGAGGTTTCCGTCCGGATCGTAGAAGCGGATCGTGAGGCGGTTGCGACGGGCGGTGCCGACGAGCTCGCCGTCGCCGTTATAGTAGCGGAGCGTCTGACCGTCCTTGAACGGAAGGGTGCGGGCCATGAGGTTGCGCGCCGTCTCCAGCTCATCGCGATCGCGCATCGTGTCGTCCGGCAGGAGCCTGTCGCCGTTCCGGGCCGTCGGGGAGGGCGCCATCGACTGCTGGGCGAAAGCCGGAGCGGTGACGAGGGCGAAAAGAAGGGCGGCAAGGAACGCTGAATGGCGCATCGGGCAATGCTCGGCGTCTTTTCGTTGGTGTCCGAAAGGTGAACGCGATGCCGTGCGCGAGCGTTCCGGGAAGCTTCGCGCCAGGCGCTTGTTCGCCCGGTTTCCAGAGGAGAGTGCCTCGGCCGCCTCGACGCCGCTTTCGACTTGCCGGATCGGTCGGTGGCGAGTGCGCTCAGCCCGGTTCCGGTGTCGGCGAAACGGCGGCAAAGACCGCTGGGTTTTGGGGCCCTTCGACGTCGATCCAGGCAGCGAGGCCCCGCTCGGTGCGGGCGAGCGAATGGTCGACGAGCACGTAGCGCCCCGGCACCTCGAACGTCACCTCCGCGATGACGGCGCCCCCGGAAGGAACCGAGAGCGTGCCGACATTGGCGAGCGGCGCCGCCGGCAACGCGCCGAGCGGATAGACGCGATCGAAGATCTCTCCGATGAGATGGAGTGACGAGGTATGCGCCGGTCCGCCAACGCCGAAGAAGAACCGTACCGTTTCGCCGACCTTGGCGCTCATCGGATGCTGTGTCGTCAGCGCGCCGACGGAGCCGTTGAAGACGAAGTATTCCGGGCGTTCGTCGAGCAGCTTCTCGTAGCTCGGATCGAGGAACCCCGCCGTGGCGAAAGGCTGCTCGGAGTAGATCTCGCCCTGCATGACGTAGAACTCCCGGTCGACCGGCGGCAACCCTTCCTCCGGCTCGATCAGCATGAGCCCGTACATGCCTTGCGCGATGTGCAGGGCGACCGGCGGTACCGCGCAGTGATAGACGAAGAGACCCGGCTTCAACGCCTTGAAGCGGAACCGTTTGGTCTCGCCCGGCGCGGCCGTGCTCGCTTCCGCGCCGCCGCCGGGGCCCGTCACCGCGTGGCAGTCGATGTTGTGGAGCATCGTCGACTCCGCGTCGTTGGTGAGGGCGACCTCGACGGTGTCGCCGACACGCGCTCGGATCATCGGGCCGGGAACACGCCCACCGAACGTCCAGTACCGGAACTTCGTGTTGGTGGCAGCATCGAGATGACCGTCGAGCTCGATCGTCTGGAGCGCGACCTCGACGGTCTGCGCGGTTCTTCTCGGGAACGGCGGCGGAAGATCGGCGGGGTCGCGCCCGATCTCGGCAATCCCACCGGGGCTCGACGGCACCGAATAGGCACGCTGGCTGTAGCTGCCGCCGAGCGAGGGATTGGCCCCGGCGTGCGGTGCGGGCGCATCGCGGCCCAGCCGCGCGAGCGCCGCCGGGGCGGCGAGGCCGCCCGCGAGACCTGCGCCCGCCGCAGCAAGCATTCTGCGCCGCGATACCGCGCCCGGCTTAGACTTGCGCATGTCGTTCCCGAAGTCCCGCTGCGTCATCGCCCATCTCCGTCGCTGGAAATTTCCCACCTGAACCGGCGCCGGCGGTGAGAGGTTCCCGTTTCAGCGACCATCATCGGGTGCGACGTTTCCCCGCTTCGCGGCGTCACGTTCGAGGCGGCATCGACCCATCCGAGGGGCGATCAGCCGCCAGAGCGCGTCGCGTGGGGGACGAGAGCGACGAGCTTTGCCTGCCTGCCGGTGTTGGAGGTCGCAGAAGCGGCGCCAGACTGACTTTCAGGCGATAGTCGACTTCACCCTCGTAGAATCGGTCGATAATGCTCGGAAAGCACCGCCTGTCGCAGGTGGCGCTCGGGCGGGGCGCGGGAGGCTCAGATGCCGCCGGCCGCGGCTGAGCGATCGTGGCCGGTCGCGCGCTCGCCTCGAAGAAGGCGGACCGCCTCCGGTTCCAGCACCGGGACCTTGAAGGTGGCCAGGTAGTCGAGTCCCGGAAGCGCGGCGGATATCTCCAGCTCCCAGAAGAATCCATTCATGCCGCCGTCCAGCGTCGTGGCGGGACGGTCGGTAGGGAGCAGGAAGCTTACCGGCATCGTGAGGTTGCCGCTTCCCGCCGGCGCGTGCCCGGCGCTCAGCTGCTCCCCCTCCCAGAGCACGTCGCGGTGATAGATGGTTCGGGTGGAGGAACCGGCGCCGTCGGTGCGGCGCGTCTCCTGCCAGCGATGAATGCATCGGAGAACGAGGCGAAATCCGTCGGGGAGCACCATCGACTGCGGCACGCCGGTCTCGATCTCCCCGAGCAGGCGTCTGCCCAGCGTTGCTGGCGACTCCCGGAGAAGCAGCCGGCTTTCCTTGAATTTCCGCTGCCGGAGGCTCTGCAGCACGACCGAGTTGAAAAGCGCGACGGCGACGACGCCGGAGCCGGCTGCGATGAGCCAGGCGAGCCAATCGTTCGAGTAGAGAGCGCCCGCGAGCCCGGCCAAAGCGAACAGAATCCAGAGCGCGGCGGCGAGTTTGAGCATGGGGCCGCCGCGGCTCTCCTCGGCGAGGATTCGGCCCTCCGCCCAGTCCGGCCGCTGCGCCCAGCGTTCGCGCAACCACGCCGCCTTGGCGGCTTCGATTTCGGCGGCTGACGCATTCTCGTCGACATGAATGACGCTCGCCTGCCGGCGAATGCCGCGCCTTCCATGGAGCGTTCGGATCGGGGCCTCCGCGCCGCCGACGAGCACCGCCTTCTTGCCCGGGGGCGGCGCGAACACGCGGCGGACGAGGATCCCGATCCCGATGAAGACGGACCCGAAGGCGACGACCGCAAAGCCGGCCGGGTCGTCGTAAGCCATGACGGCGCCGATGAGGGCGACAGCGGCGCCGAACGCCGTGAAGAGGATCCCGCCGAGCCTCGGCAGGTCGAGCGTGCCGTCGGCGAAGCGACGCGCCGCGACGCGCAGCAGGACGCCGATACCGAGAAAGAGGGCGGGGCCGAAGAGAAGGCCGGGCTCCGGCTGCGTCTCGCCCGCGAGGACGAGCCCGGAGACGGCGACGAACACGAGCACGGCCAGGCCGATGGAGGCCGAGCCGGCTATGCGCGCGGGCGCGGCGAGCGCGGCCAGCTCCGGCGGTGGTGCCGCGGCGGCGCCTTCCGCGCCTCGGTCGCCGGTTCCCGTGTCGGCCATAGCGCTGATTATGAGGGCGGCGCCGCATGCTGTGCACTCTCAAGTTTCATAGAGCCGGAACGCACGCGCGATCGTTCGGCACCGTGCGGCGTGTCACCTCGCGCCTCAAGCGGCGGCGGTGTAGCCCGGAAAGAGTCTCGCGCTTTCGACGTGGAAGGTCTCGGCCGGGACGCGGCCCTGTTCGTCCCGCGACAGCTCCCGCCTGATGCGCGTCAGGAAGTGCATGCGGAGCTGGCCCTTGTTCTTCACATCGACGACGCCGCGATCCTCGAAGTCGAAAAGAGACTTCACCCGGCTCATCGCCGCTTCCGAAAGATTGATGCGGCCGGCTGCCCCCGCCGCCTCCATGCGCGCGGCGATGTTCACCGCATCGCCCCAGACGTCGTAGATGAATTTCCGCTGACCGACGACACCGGCCATCACCGGGCCGGTGTGAAGTCCGATGCGCAGCTCCCATCGCGGAAGATGCAGTTTCTCGCGCTGGCGGTTGACCCTCGCCATGTAGTCCTGCATCGCGAGCGCGGCGAGGCACGCGTCGACGGCATGCGTGCGCGAGGGCTCGGGCAGCCCGCCGGCGCACATGAAAGCGTCGCCGATCGTCTTCAGCTTTTCGAGACGATGCCGCTCGGCGATCTCGTCGAATGCAGAGAAGAACTGGTCGAGCTGCTCGACGAGTCCCTTCGGGTCCATTCGCTCGGTCAAGCGCGTGAAGCCCTCGAAATCCGCGAACATGACGGTCGCCGATTCATAGAAGCGGGGCACGACGCGATCCTGGTCGCGGAGTTCCCTCACGATGCTGTCGGGAAGGATGTTGCGCAGAAGCCGATTGGACTTGTCGCGCTCGGCGGCGATCTCGGCGTGCATCTCTTCGAGCTGTCGCATCCGCTCGTCGAGCTTCCGCAAGCTGCGGCGGAGCTCGAGCTGGCTCACGACCTGACGCGCGAGGCGGCGAATGGCCTCGGTCTGCTCGAAGGTCAGCTCGCGGGGCTGGAAGTCCACGACGCAAAGCGTCCCCAACGCGTAGCCATCGGGGTTGATGAGAGGCATCCCGCAATAGAGGCGCAGATGCGGCTCGCCCGCGACGGTCGGGTTGTTCGCGAACCTCTCGTCCTGCGAAAGATCGGGAACGACGAGAAGGTCGTTGCCGCAGATCGTGGCGCTGCAGATCGATATCTCGCGCGGCATTCCGGTGTAATCCGGGGGAGCACCGTATTTCGACTTCTTCCAGTCGCGCGTCTCGTCGATGAAGCCGATGACCGCGACAGGGCACCCGCAGATCTGGGCCGCGAGCTCGGTGATCTCGTCGTAGGCCAGCTCCGGGCCCGTATCGAGAATGGCATAGGACCGCAGAGCGGAGAGCCTCATCGCCTCGCTTTCCGACGGCTCGACGGGCATGGTCTGTCTCCCTTCCTGGACGGCGGAGGGCTTCAGCTCGACTGTCGGCGGCGGCTCGCGTCGTTGAAGGAGAGTAACAGACAGGCGATCCGCGCGCGACTCGCCGCGCCGCGCCGCAGCTCAGGCGCCGGGAGATTTCGCGCGCCGGTGCCTCTTGCGCCTTTTCCGCGCAGGCGGAGGCTTCATCGCGCCGAGCGCGGCGGCGATCATCGCGCGCTGCTGTCGCTGCATCGCCGAGACCGCCGCGCTCGTCCACCAGCCGGCGACCGTGTTGGCCCATGTCAGCATGAGGCTTCGTGGCGATCCCTTCATGCGCTCCCTTTCGACACCACCCTTGATGGCGAACGCTGAAGGAGCCGAACCCGCACAATTTCTATTTGACGCCGATCGCCATCGAGTAGGGGCCAGTGAGCGGCGCGAGCTGCAGATTGACGAAGCCGGCCTCGCGCATCCAGGCGAGACACTCGCTTCCCGTGTAGTCGAAGCCTTCCGGCGTCGCGAGCAGCATGCCGAGACTCATGAGAAGACCCGACTCGTTCACGCGCCGCTCGTCGTCGATCATCTGATCGTAGACGATGAGCGCACCTCCCGCGGGAAGAGCCTCGTATGCCTTGCGCAACACCATGCGCTTCGCGTCGAGCCCCCAGTCGTGAAGGATATGACCCATCACCAGAACTTCGGCGGGCGGCAGCGGCTCTTCGAAGAAGTCGCCGGGATGGACGCGAGCCGGCTGCCGACGGGCGCGCGTCGACGTAGCGGCGGAAAACCGGCGCCACTTCCGGAAGGTCGAATCCGCCGCCCGCGAGGTGCGGATGCGCGGCCGCAATGACAGCGGCTGCGACCGGGAGGCCGAGCCCGGCGAAGCCGTGCAGAAAGAGCTCGATCTCGGCCGGATCCGCGTACATCGCCTTGAGTCGCGAGCAGCTCATCCTCGCGAGCCGGGTTCACGAGGAGGAGGTGTACGACCGCAGTATCGACGTTCAGATCCTGCGGCTCCGGCGCAAGCTCGAGCCCGACCCCGCGAACCCGCGGCTCATCAGGACCGAGCGGGGCGTCGGGTATCTCTTGGCGGCGGACGTCGAGAAGAGCTGACGAAGCCGCTGCTGCGCGGCGCCGCTTTCGCCATCTCCTCGCGCAGCCATGCGGCAAGAAGCCGTCCGTCCCGCTGCCGGAGAAGGCCCGGCCGGGCGACGAGCCAGAAAGCGGTGCTGGTCTCGACGGGCTCCTCCAGCATCGCGACCCGTCCGGAGCTGATATCGTCGGCCGAAACCGGCAGCCGCGCCAGCGCGATCCCGAGACCTCTCGCCACCGCCTCCATCGCCATATGCGCGGTGTCGAAGCGCAGGCCGCGCGCGGGATCGGGTGCCGCAATGCCCCGCCGCGCCGCCCAGGCGGCCCAGTCCTCGCGCACCGACGTGAGATGGATCGCGGGAAGCCGCGCCAGGGCGGCCGCGACGGAAAGCCCGGCAAGCGCCGGCGGGGCGACCGGGGCGAAAAGCTCCTGCGCGAGATGCTGCCACTCGCCAGGGCCGGTCGGCTCCCGCGCCATGCGGATCGCGAGGTCCCAGCGGCCGTCGCCGAGCTCGACCCATTCGTGTTCGGTGGTGATGGCAAGCGCGAGCGCAGGGTGGCGCTGCCGCAGGGCGGGAAGGCGCGGCAGCAGCCATCGCGCGGCGAAAGTCGGCGGCGCGCTCAGCCTCAGCCCGGCCGCCTCGCGCGCCGAGGTCAGTTTTTCGATCGTGCGTCCAATCTCGTCGAAGGCTCGGCTCGCCGCTGCCGAAAGCTCCTGACCCGAGGGCGTGAGCCTGAGGCCGCGCGGGTCGCGATGGAAGAGCGGGAACCCGAGCCGATCCTCGAGCGCGCGGACGGCATGGCTGACGGCGCTCGGCGTGACGCCGAGCTCCTCGGCGGCCGCTGTGAAGCTGCCGTGCCGCCCCGCCGCCTCGAAAAGCCTCAATGGGGTCAGCGGTGGAAGATTGTGCCTCGCCACGGGCGACATTTTCCCATCGCCAGGTCGGCCGCAGCGCCACTGCATGGCTGATCTGCTCGCGGCGCGATCCTGAGCGCCGGACCGCGCCAGGGGGCCGGTCTTGAACCGCCTTCATGACGTTTGAGGAAGTCTCGTTTGCCGGCGCGAGCCGGTCGGGAGCAGCGTCCTCGCCATGGACGGAATTGCTCGCTCGACGCCCGAAAGGGGCCTTAAAACCGCAAGCCACGGCGCGGTCGCCCTGCTGACCCTCGACCGCCCGGCGCGGCTCAACGCGCTCGACGCCGGGCTCATCGATGCTCTTCACGAGACGCTCGATGCGATCGAGATCGATCCCGGAACGCGCGCCGTGATCCTGACCGGGGCCGGCGACAAGGCCTTTTCCGCCGGCGCCGATGTGCACGCCTTCGCCGAGGTGATCACCGGAAACGCTCCGGCCGCGATGCGCGATTTCGTGCGCCGCGGTCAGGCGCTGACCTCGCGCATCGAGAACTTCCCGAAGCCCGTCATCGTCGCGGTGAACGGCCTCGCCTACGGCGGCGGGTGCGAGATCGTCGAGGCGGCGCCGCTCGCAATCGCCGCCGCGCACGCAACCTTCGCCAAGCCGGAAATACGTCTCGGTTTCCCGCCGCCGTTCGGCGGCACGCAGCGCCTTGCCCGCCTCATCGGGCGCAAGAGGGCGCTCGCGATGATCCTGGGCGCAGCTCCGATCGGTGCGGAAGAGGCCGTGGCCATCGGTCTCGTCAACCGCGTCGTCCCTCGTCCGGAGCTGCTCGATGCGGCGATGGCGATGGCGCGAGAGATCATCGTCCATTCGCCGCTCGCCGTCGCGGCCGCGCTCGCCGCGGTCACGCGCGGGCTCAATCTCTCGATCGACGAGGGACTCGCCGTCGAGGCGGCGGCCTTCGCTCGAATGCAGCCGACGCGGGATCTCCGCGAAGGCATCGCCGCCTTTCGCGAAAAGCGGGCGCCGCGCTTTGCCGGAGCGTAGGCGATGTGCATCCGGCCCGAGAATCTCCCGTGGCTGCAGCTCCTCGGGGCGCCGGCGGCGAAGGAACGAGGGGCGAGGACGCTTTCGCGCCTCGTCTCGGTCGTGCGGCTCTGGCGCGAGCGGGCGCGGGCGAGGGCGGAGCTCGCGCGCCTCACCGATCGGGAGCTCAGGGACATCGGCATTTCCCGTTGCGATGTCTACCGGGAAATCTGGAAGCCGTTCTGGCGCAAATGAAGGGTGCCATCCCCGACCGCCCCGGCGCCGGGCGAAACGCGCGCTCGAGGCGGCGTTTCGTCCTATCCAGGCCGAGCTTCCTGAACCGGCGCGATGTCGCTTGCGACGCCGCGCGGCAGCCATACGAAAGGTGCTGGAACGATGACGGATAAACGAGCAAGCACGGCGACACGGAACGGGACGATCCTCGTCATCGTATCGGCAGCGCTCGTCTTGAGCGCCGGGATGGGCGTGCGGCAGACCTTCGGGCTGTTCGTCGGCCCGTTCTCGGTCGAGGGCGGCGTGCCGGTCGCTCTCGTCGCCTTCGCGATCGGGCTTCACAATCTCGTTTGGGGCGCGGCCCAACCCTTCGCGGGCGCTGCCGCCGACCGCTTCGGCTGCGCGCCGGTCGTCGCCTTCGGCGCGGCGACCTTCGCCGCGGGGCTCGCGCTTCCCGCCGCCATGCCATCGGGCCTCATGCTGATCGTCGGCATGGGACTGCTGGTCGGAATCGGCATCAGCTGCACCAGCTTCGCCGTCGTGCTGGCGGCGGTCGGACGGGTCGCCTCGGTCGAGACTCGCAGCATGGCGCTCGGCCTCGCGAGCGCCGGCGGATCGTTGGGCCAGGTGCTGATGCTGCCCGTCGCGCAAGGGACGATGGAGATGTCGGGCCTTTCCGCTTCTCTCCTCGTCCTCGCCGTCCTGATGCTCGCCGCGGCGCCGCTCGGGATCGCGCTCGACCGCCGGGGGCCCGGCGCGGCTCCAGCGGCGGATGCTTCGGCGCCTCCGTTGCGCGAGGCGCTCGCCGAGGCGGGGCGGCATCGCGGCTATCGTCTTCTGACGCTCGGCTTCTTCACTTGCGGGTTTCAGCTCGCTTTCATCGCCACCCATCTGCCGGGGTATCTCTACGTCTGTCAGATGCCCGCGAGCCTCGCGGCGACGGCTCTCGCCGTCATCGGGTTCTTCAACATGGTCGGAACCTGGGCGTGCGGGTGGCTCGGCGGCCGCTTTCGCCAGCAGAACGTCCTCGGCTGGCTCTATCTCATGCGTGGCGCTGCGATCGCCGCCTTCTTCCTTCTGCCGAAAACCGACGCCTCGGTCTTCGTCTTCGCGGCCGTGATGGGGCTCACCTGGCTCGGCACCGTGCCCTTGACGAGCGGGCTCGTGGCCAAGCTCTTCGGGACGCGCCATCTCGGGACGCTTTTCGGCGTCTGCTTCCTCAGCCACCAGATCGGCTCGTTCCTGGGCGCCTGGCTCGGCGGCTTCGTCTTCGACGCGACCGGTTCCTATTCCCTCGTCTGGGCGACGACGGCCGCGGCCGGGCTCGCCGCGGCGATGCTGCATTTCCCGATCGACGACCGTGCCGTGAAGGGGCCGGCGTCCTCCGGCCTCGCGCGCGCGTGAAAGTGCGGCGCCGGCGCTACTGTGCCGGCTTGCCGGTCAGTTCCGCCTCCTCGGCCGCCTCGCGCTCGGCGCGGCGCTTCTCGACAAGCCTGCACGACCAGATCGAGAGCTCGTAGAGCGTAAGCATCGGGAGCGCGAGGCTGACCTGGCTGATGACGTCCGGGGGCGTGACGATCGCGGCGAAGATGAACATGCCGACGATCGCGTAGCGCCGCTTCTCGGCGAGCCCCTGCGACGAGACGAGCCCGACACGCGCCATCAGCGTCAGCAGTACCGGCAGCTGGAAGGCCAGGCCAAAGGCGAACATCAGGGTCATCACGAGGCTGAGATACTCGTTGACCTTGGCCTCGAGCTGGATCGGAAGCTGGCCGGGCGCGCCGGGCGGCGTTTCGAAGGAAAGAAAGAAGCGCCAGGCGAGCGGCAGCACGATGTAGTAGACGAGCGCCCCGCCCAGCACGAACAGCACCGGCGTCGCGAACAGGTAGGGCAGGAACGCCCTGCGCTCGTTCTTGTAGAGACCCGGCGCGACGAACATCCAGATCTGACTCAAGACGATCGGGAACGCGACCGAGAACCCCGCCCAGAACGCGACCTTGAGGTAGGTGAAGAACGCCTCGGTGAGATCGGTGAAGATCATGCGCCGATCGCCGCCGCGCTCGGCGAGAGCGTCGGCAAGCGGCCGGGTCAGGAAGGCGTAGATATCGTCGGCGAAGTAGTACGCGACCGCGAAGCCGATCACGATCGCCACGACCGAATAGAGAAGGCGGTTGCGCAGCTCGACCAGATGGTCGATCAGCGGCATCCGGCCTTCTTCGAGATCTTCCTCGTTGGGCTCCATGGGTGCCGAAAAGGTCCCGGGATCAGAGGTTCGCGGCCTTGGGCGGCGGAAGCGCCGCGTCGCCTTCGGACGAGTCCTTCGGCGCCACCGTCTCTTCGGCGGCCGGCGACTCCCCGGCAGGGGCTGGCGGCTCGAGCGCTTTCGGCTTCCCGGGCGCGTCGAGGTCGAGCTCGGGCGGCCGCAGCGCCTCGGCGAGCGAGCCGGTCGGGTCCACCGTCTTCTCGAATTCCTTCTCGATGTCGATTTCGGTCGCCTTCTTGACCTGCGCGCGCACCTCCTCGAGCTCGGCCTCGCGGACCATCTCGTCGAGGCTGGCTCGGAACTCGCCCGAGATCTGTCGTGCCTTGCGCAGCAGCATCCCGGCCGTTTTCAACGCCTTCGGCAGGTCCTTGGGGCCGATCACGATGAGGGCGACGACACCGATCACCAGAAGCTCGGACCACCCGATGTCGAACATCATCCCCTACGCGAAACGCCGCCCCAGCGAGGGGCGCGCGGATATTGGCAGAAAGGGAATAATGCCGCAACGCAGGGCGCCCCGGGCGCGTCGCCTCCGCGGAGGGGCATGAAGCCCCTCTCTTTCTCGCCGGACGCGAGGTCTTGATCGACCGTGATCGCGCAGCCGCGCGCGGAGCCTTCCCCTCGACTATGATGGTCGACATGCGCCGCGGTGTGTGGACGAGATGGCTGCCGCTCGCTTTGGTCGTCGCCGCGATCGCGGCGGCGCTCCTGCTGCGCCTCGACCGCTACCTCGCCTTCGAGACGCTCGCCCTTCATCGCAATTGGCTGCTCCGCGAGGTCGAGGAGCAGGGTGCGCTCGGCGTCCTCGCCTTCATCGTCGGCTATGCCGGAGCGACAGGGCTGTCGATCCCCGGTGCCACGGTGCTGACGCTCATGGGCGGCTTCCTGTTCGGCCCGTTTTGGGGAACGGTCTATGCGGTGCTCGGCGCGACGCTCGGCGCGACGGCCATCTTCCTCATCGCGCGGACCGCGTTCGGCGATATGCTGCGCCGCCGCGCCGGCCCGTTCGCGCGCAAGCTCGAGAGCGGCTTCCGCCGCGACGCCTTCTACTATCTCCTTTTCCTGCGTCTCGTCCCGGTGTTCCCGTTCTGGCTCGTGAATCTCGTTCCCGCGCTTTTCGACATGAAGCTTCGGAGCTTCGTCGCCGCGACGGTGATCGGGATTCTGCCGGCGACCGCCGTCTATGCCGGCCTCGGCGACGGGCTCGGCGCGGTTCTCGATGCGGGCGAGAAGCCGGAGCTCGACATCGTGCTGCAGCCGCGCGTGCTCCTTCCGCTCCTCGCGCTCAGCGTGCTCGCGCTCCTGCCCGTGGCGGTGCGGCATTGGCGGCGCAATGCCGCCGGGGAGGGTGCTTGAGCACGCGCGAGGTGGATCTCTGCATCATCGGCGCCGGGTCGGGCGGCCTTTCCGTCGCTTCCGTCGCGGCCCAGCTCGGTGTCCGAACGGTTCTCGTCGAACGCGGCAAGATGGGCGGCGACTGCCTCAACTACGGTTGCGTGCCTTCGAAATCGCTGCTCGCGGCGGCGAAGGCGGCGGACGCGGCCCGCCACGCGGCGCGGCTCGGCATCGGCCTTCCTCCTCCTTCCGTCGACTTCGCCGCCGTGATGCGGCACGTCCACGGCGTGATCGACGCGATCGCGCCGAACGATTCCGAGTCGAGGATGACCGGGCTCGGCGTCGAGGTCGTCCGCGGCGAGGCGCGCTTTGCCGGGCCGCAGGAGATCGAGGTCGACGGCGCGCGCATCCGTGCCCGCCGAATCGTCGTCGCCACCGGCTCCTCGCCGGCGCCGCCGCCGATCCCTGGCCTCGAGGAAACGCCCTATCTCACCAACGAAACGGTCTTCGACAACGAGGTCCTGCCGGAGCATCTTCTCGTCGTCGGCGGCGGGCCGATCGGGCTCGAGATGGCGCAGGCGCACCGGCTTCTCGGCGCCCGCGTCACCGTTCTCGAGGCGGCGCGGCTCCTCGGCAAGGACGATCCCGAGCTCGTCGAGCTGCTCCGGCTGCGGCTGCGCGCCGACGGCATCGCGATCCGCGACGGCGTCAAGATCGTCCGCGTCGAGCGCACGCCGGGCGGAGTCGCCGCGACGCTCGAGGACGGCGAGCGCATCGACGCCACGCACCTGCTCGTGGCCGCCGGCCGCCGGGCGAATGTCGAGGGGCTCGCGCTCGAGAGGGCGGGGATCGCCTATTCCGAGAAGGGGATCGAGGTCGATGCCCGGCTGCGTACGACGAACGGCAAGGTGTACGCGATCGGCGACGTCGCCGGCGGGCCGCAATTCACGCACGTCGCCGGCTATCACGCCGGGATCGTGATCCGCAACGTGCTCTTCCGCTGGCCGGCGAAAGTCGATTACCGGGCGTTGCCCTGGGTCACTTACACCACGCCGGAGCTCGCCCATGTCGGCCTCACCGAGGAGGCTGCGCGCGCGCGAGAAGGCGACCGGCTCACGATCCTGCGCTGGCCGCTTTCGGAGAACGACCGTGCGCAGACGGAGCGTTCGACGCAAGGGCTTCTCAAGGTGGTGGCGAACCGGCGCGGCAAGGTGCTCGGGGCCTCGATCCTGGCGCCGAACGCCGGCGAGCTCATTCAGCTCTGGTGCCTCGCGATACAGGAAGGGGTCGGCGTCAAGGCCATTGCCGGGATGATCGCGCCCTATCCCACTCTCGGCGAGATCTCGAAGCGCGCGGCGGGCACGTTCTTTCTGCCGATGCTTTTCTCGGGCCGCGCCAAGAGGCTCGTCCGTTTTCTGGCAAAGCTCGGCTAGCGCGGATCCCCCTCATGAGGCCGCTCTTCTCTCGTCGTGATCGCTATGCAGGCGGGAGCATGCCGAAAGGAGGCGAGACTTGAAGAGCCTCTCGGCCCGGCTGCTGGTGCTGACGATCGGCTTCGTCATGCTCGCCGAGGTGCTCATCTTCGTGCCTTCGGTCGCGCGCTACCGGCTGACCTGGCTCGAATCGAAGATCGCGGCCGGCCACCTCGCCGCGCTCGCTCTCGAGGAGGCGCCCGACAACATGGTGAGCCGAGAGCTCGCGCGCCAGCTCCTCGCCCATGTCGGGGCGCGCGCCATCGTGCTGCGCAAGCCGAACAACACGAAGCTGATGGTCGACAGCGACATGCCGACGACGATCGACGGGACGGACGATTTGCGCGAGATGCATGTCCTGAGCGCGATCGGCGACGCCTTCGCCGCGCTGTTCCGGACCGAGCCCCACGTGATCCGCGTGCTCGGCCGGAGTCCGCAAAACGCCGAGACCTTGGTCGAGGTCGTGCTCGACGAGAGCCCTTTGCGCGGCGAGATCGCAGGCTTCGCGATCCGGATCCTCCAGCTCTCGCTCGTGATCTCGCTCATCACGGCGGCTCTCGTCTATTTCAGCCTGCAATGGCTGCTGGTCCGGCCTATGCGTCGCATGGTCGCGGCGATGACGTCGTTCCGCGAAGACCCCGAGGACGCCTCGCGCGTCGTTCAGCCGACGAGTCGCGGCGACGAGGTAGGGCTCGCCGAGCGCGAGCTGGCGCAGCTCCAGGAGACGGTACGCCAGGCATTGGCTCAGCGCGCGCATCTCGCCGCGCTCGGCACGGCGGTCAGCAAGATCAATCACGATTTGAAGAACATGCTCGCGACGGCGCGGCTGCTTTCCGACAGTCTCGCCGACAGCGGCGCGCCCGAGGTGCGCCGCGTCGCGCCGCGTCTTCTCGAGGCGCTCGACCGCGCCGTCGCGCTTTGCGCACGAACGCTCGACTTCACCCGCGAGGGCGCGCCGCCCCTGCATCGGCGTCGCTTCCGTCTCGCCGAGCTCGTCGCCGAGCTCGAGCCCGCGCTCGGCCTTCCGCAGGCGGACGGGCCGTTGCTCGTCGAGCGCATCGATCCGGCTCTCGTGATCGATGCCGACCGGGATCAGCTCTTTCGCGTACTTTTCAATCTCGCGCGCAATGCGATCGAGGCAGGGGCGCGCCGTGTCGAGATCGCCGCCGAGCCGGAGCAAGCGCAGATCGCGATCCTCGTGGGCGACGACGGGCCCGGGCTTCCGCCCAAGGCTCGCGAGAACCTCTTTCGACCGTTCGCAGGCTCGGCACGGCCAGGAGGCACCGGGCTCGGGCTCGCTGTTGCGCGCGAAGTGATGCGCGCTCACGGCGGCGACATCGTGCTCGAGCGCAGCGATGCGGCCGGAACCGTCTTCCGCCTCCGCCTGCCGTCGCGCGCGGTCGCGCTCGATGCGGCGGGCCGCGCCGCGTGAGCCCCTCGGGGTTGTGCAGGCGGCCTCCCTAGGCATAATGCAGGTTCTATGCGCAGGCGGGCTCGCACGATGACCCTGGTACTGGGCGCGCTCGCCATCATCGGCGCCGGCGTGGTCGGCATTCGCCTTTGGCTGGGCCGCGCCGCCGAGCTCCAGGTGCAGCCGAGCGAGATCGTCGAATTCCGCGCTCTCGGGCCCGCCGCGCGGCACAACCGCTTCGTGATGTGCCCTGCCGAGGTCTGCGCCAACGTGGCCGACGCGCAGAGCCCGGTCTTCGAGATGAGCTGGGAGCGGCTGCGCGACTACTGGAACGAGGCGATCGCGATGCAGCCGCGTCTCGAGCTGGTCGCAGCCGACCCCGACGGGCGCAAGCTCACCTACATTCAGCGCTCGTTGTTCTTCCGGTTCCCAGACATCATCACGGTGGAGTTCATGCCGGTCGGCGAGAGCCGCTCCACGCTCGCGATAGCCAGCCACTCGCGCTACGGATTCAGCGACTTCGGCGTCAACGAGGACCGTGTCGAGACCTGGGCTTCGCTTTTGGTGCAGATGATGCGCAAGGAGCAGGTATCCTTCGCGCGATGAAAGCGACACCGCCGCTCCGGCCCCGCGTCTACGCGATCGATGGCTTCGTGCCGGTGATCCACCCGACCGCCTTCGTCCATCCGACCGCCGTGCTGACCGGCGACGTCATCGTCGGTCCGGGCTGCTATGTCGGGCCGTGCGCGAGCCTACGCGGCGACTTCGGCCGGCTCATCCTCGAGGCCGGGGCGAACGTCCAGGACGGCTGCATCATGCACGGCTTTCCCGAGGCCGACACCGTGATCGAGGAGGACGGGCATATTGGTCACGGCGCGATCGTGCATGGCGCGCGCATCGGCAAGAACGCGCTCGTCGGCATGAACGCGGTCGTCATGGACGGGGCGGTCGTCGGGGAATCGGCGATCGTCGCAGCGATGGCCTTCGTCAAGGCGGCGTTCGAGGTGCCGGCGCGGCATCTGGCGGCGGGAATTCCGGCCAGGATCGTGCGCGAGCTGAGCGAAGAGGAGATCGCCTGGAAGCGCTCGGCGACGGGCGAGTACCAGGAGCTGACCCGGCGCTGCCTTGCGACCTTGGTCGAGGCGGAGCCGCTCGCAGAGCCCGAGCCCGGGCGCGGCCGCATCGCTGCCGGAACGACCCCGCCGAAGTACCGGCTGGGAAAGGAATAGCGCGTCCCGATCCGCTCAGGCGGCCGGCTGGAGTTCGACCCGCACCTCGACGATGTTGGGGTCCTCGCTGTCGCGGCGCCGCACGAAGCCGAGCTCCGTCGCCATCTGCAGCATCGTCGTGTTCTCGCGCAGCACCTTGCCGGTGACGGCCTGGATCCCGCGGCTTTTCGCGTAGGCGATCATCTCCTGCATGAGGAGATATCCGAGCCCCTTTCCCTTCATGTCGCTGCGCACGAAGACCGCGTACTCGGCTTCGATGTTGTCCGGGTCGGCCGAGATCCGCACGGCGCCGAGGATCTCGCCCTCGCGCTCGGCGACGAACGCCATCTCGCGGTCGTAGTCGATCTGGGTGAGACGCGCGGCGAGCTGCGGCGAAAGCCGTTTCAGCGGCGTGAAAAAACGCAGCCGCAGATCCTCGGCCGTGCTCTTCTCGAGCATCGCCTGGATGAGCGGCTCGTCCTCCGGCCGTATCGGGCGAAGCAGGAACGCACGGCCGTCGGGGAGCCGCCCCTCCTTCTCGAGCCGCTTCGGGTAGGGCCGGATCGCGAGCCGCTGCGTGCCGGGGAGGGCGGGTTCGGCGACCTTGATCCGGGCGTCGAGCGCGAGCACGCCGCTCGGCAGCGCGAGGAGCGGGTTGATGTCGAGCTCGATCACCTCCGGGAAGTCGATGACGAGCTGCGCCACCTTCATCAGCGTGACCGCGATCGCGTCGAGATCCGCCGGCGGCCGGCCGCGATAGCCTTTGAGGAGCGCGGCGACCCGCGTGCGGCTCATCATCTCGCGCGCGAGATGGAGATTGAGCGGCGGCAGGCCGAGCGACTTGTCGTCGATCACTTCGACGGCCACGCCGCCGTGGCCGAAGAGGACGACCGGGCCGAAGAGCGCGTCCTCGACGACGCCGACGATGAGCTCCACGGCCTCGCGGACCGGCGCCATTTCCTGCACGGTGAAGCCGTCGATCCGCGCATCGGGCCGCTCGGCGCGGACCCGCTCGAGCATGCGCTCGGCGGTGGCGCGCACGCGCTCGGGCGAGGCGAGATTGAGCTCGACGCCGCCGACGTCGGTCTTGTGCGTGATGTCCGGGGAGAGAATTTTGAGCGCGACCGGGCGCCCGATCCTGGCCGCCGCCGCGCCCGCCTCCTCGGGCGTCGCGACTGCGACGGTCTCGACGGTCGGCACGCCGTAGGCCCGCAGCACCGACTTCGCCTCGGGCTCGGTGAGCCAGCCCCGGCCCTCCGCGAGCGCGGGCGCGATCACGGCGCGCGCGGCCGGCTCGTTGACGGCGAAAAGCTCCGGCACCGAGGGAGGCACCTGAATCAGCATCTCCTGGCTGCGGCGATAGCGCACCAGGTGCATGAACGCGCGCACCGCCTGCTCGGGCGTGGCGAAAGTCGGGATGCGCGCCTCCGCGAGGCAGCGTCGCGCCTCGGCCGCCGTGCTCTCGCCGACCCAGCTCGTCACGACGGGCGCGTGCCGGCCGGCGAGCGCTTCGACGACGGCGCGCGCCGCCGCGACCCCGTCGGCGATCGCGGTCGGGCAGTTGATGACGAGGATTCCGTCGGCGTTCGGCTCCTCGAGCAGCGCGTTGATCGCCGCCTTGTACCGCTCCGGCCCGGCATCGCCGATGATGTCGATCGGATTGCCGCGCGACCAGGTGCGCGGCAGCGCTGCGTCGAGCCGCTGGATGGTCTCCGGCGACAGCTCGGCAAGGCGCCCCTTCTCGAGCTCGATCCTGTCGGTCGCGAGGACGCCGAGCCCGCCGCCGTTCGAGACGATCGCGAGCCGGTCGCCCTTCGGCTCGAGCCCCGAGGCCAGCGTCTCGACCGCGGCGAAGATCTCGTCGAGCTCGTAGACGCGCAGCATGCCGGCACGACGGAAGGCGGCGTCGTAGACCGCATCCGTGCCGGCGAGCGCGCCCGTGTGGGAGGAGGCGGCGCGAGCCCCGGCGGCGCTCCGCCCGGCCTTGATGACGACGACCGGCTTGGCGCGGGCGGCGGCGCGCGCCGCCGACATGAACTTCCGCGCGTGCGTCACCGCCTCGACGTAGAGGAGGATCGCGCGGGTGTCGGCGTCCGCGGCGAGATAGTCGAGCATGTCGCCGAAGTCGACATCGGCCATGTTGCCGAGCGAGACGAGGTGGGAGAAGCCGATGCCGCGCGCGCTCGTCCAGTCGAGCACCGAGGTGACGACGGCGCCCGACTGGCCGACGAAGGCGAGGTCGCCCCGCTTCGCCGGCACATGCGCGAAGGTCGCGTTGAGCCCGATCGCCGGCACCATGACGCCGAGGCAGTTGGGGCCGAGCACGCGCAGGAGATGGGGCTTGGCCGCGTCGAGAATCTGCTGCTGGAGCGCGCGTCCGGCCTCGCCGCCCTCGCCGAAGCCGGCCGAGAGGACGATCGCCGCCTTCGTCCCGCGCGCGCCGAGCTCGGCGACGAGCCCTGGCACGGTGGCAGGGGGCGTCGCGATCACCGCGAGATCGGGGACGCAGGGCAGCTCTGCGACTGAGGAATAGGCAAGCGTCGACTGGATCGAGGTCTCGTGAGGGTTGACCGGCATGACCGGCCCCGCGAAGCCTCCGCTGAAGAGATTGCGCGCGACGACCTCGCCGACGGAACGAGGCTGACGGCTGGCGCCGATCAAGGCGACGGAGCGCGGCCGGAAGAGCCGATCGAGGTGCCGGATCGACATGGGACCGTGGTAAGGCCGTCTCCGCCCCGCCGCAAGCGGCAGTTTCTCGCCGTCACGGCAGGAGCGGCGAGGAAGGCCAAAGCCTGCGCGACCGGAAAGCGCGGCCTACCCGTATCTCAGGAGCCGCGCGCGGTTGCGGTGCAGCCACTCGCGATGCCGCGCGGACCCGGGAGCGAGGCGTTCGACGAGGCGCCAGAAACGGACGCCGTGGTTGAGGTGGACGAGGTGGGCGACCTCGTGCGCGACGACGTAGTGGAGCACCGGCTCGGGCGCGAGAATGAGGCGCCAGGAGAAGGCGAGCGCGCCGGACGCGGCGCAGCTTCCCCATCGGGTCTTGGTGTCGCGGACGGTGACGCGGGTGACCCGGCGCCCGATCTCGGCCGCAAGCCGGCGCGAGCGCGACGAGAGCTCGCGTCGGGCGAGCGCGACGAGCGCGTCCCGCACACGGCGGCCGACGTGCGGCGCCTCGCCGCCGACCCGGATCTCGCCCTCCTCGATGACCGTGCCGTTGCGCCAGCGCGGGCCGAGATGGACGATCCGATGCGGGACGCCGAGAACCGGGATCTCGGCGCCGTCGGAGAACGGCACGCGCGGCGGCTGCTCGGCGAGATGAGAGAGCAGCCACGCCCGCTGCTGCTCGAGAAAGCCCATGCCGGCATGGAGCGGAACGCCTTTCGGGAGCACCAGCTCGACCGCGTCGGCGCTCTCGTCGATCCGCAGCGCGATCCGTTGCGCGCGGGTCGAGACGCGGACGCGGACGGGGGTGCTCTCGAGGAATTGGATACGGGATGCAGGCACTCGTTGGAGTAGAATCGCGCGCGTCGGCAAACGCAAGGGAATGAAGGTCGCGGGACCCGCGTCCGGGTCCGATCCCGGCCCCTTGCCGCCGCGCCGGGATTCGGGGTAGACCCCGCGCGCGCTTCACCTAACCGATAGGGTCCTTGATGGCACGCAAGAAGATCGCGCTGGTCGGCTCCGGGCAGATCGGCGGAACGCTGGCTTTGCTCGCCGGCCTGAAGGAGCTCGGCGACATCGTCCTTTTCGACGTGGTCGAAGGCGTTCCGCAGGGCAAGGGCCTCGACATCGCCGAGGCGTCGCCGATCGAGGGCTTCGATGCCAAGGTCTCCGGCGGCAACGACTACTCGGTGATCGCCGGCGCCGATGTCGTCATCGTCACGGCCGGCGTTCCGCGCAAGCCCGGCATGAGCCGGGACGATCTCATCGGCACCAACGCCAAGGTCGTTACCCAAGTCGCCCAGGGCATCAAGCAGTACTGTCCGAACGCCTTCGTCATCGTCATCACCAACCCGCTCGACGTCATGGTCTGGGTGATGAAGGAGGTTTCGGGGCTGCCGCCGGAGCGCGTGGTCGGCATGGCCGGCGTGCTCGACAGCGCCCGCTTCCGCTATTTCATCGCCGAGGAGCTGGGCGTGTCCGTCGAGGACGTGACGGCCTTCGTGCTCGGCGGGCACGGGGACACGATGGTCCCCTCGGTGCGCTATTCCACCGTAGGGGGCATTCCGCTTCCCGACCTCGTCAAGATGGGATGGCTGGCTCAGGACCGGCTCGACAAGATCGTGCAGCGCACCCGTGACGGCGGCGCCGAGATCGTCGCCCTGCTCAAGACCGGCTCGGCCTTCTACGCCCCGGCGGCGGCGGCCATCCAGATGGCCGAGGCCTATCTCAAGGATAAGAAGCGCGTCCTGCCCTGCGCGGCGTGGCTCACCGGCCAGTACGGGGTCAAGGACCTCTATGTCGGCGTCCCGGTCGTGATCGGCGCCAAGGGCGTCGAGAAGGTGGTCGAAATCCAGCTCGACCCGACCGAGAAGGCGATGTTCGACAAGTCGGTCGCCGCGGTCCGGGGCCTCGTCGAGGTGGTGCGGAAAATGCAGGCGGAAGGGAAGACCGCGTAAGGTTTTCTTAGGGCCGGTTCAGGCCCATCTATTGCCCGAATGGGAAAAAGGGGAGGGGGCGCCGCGGCGCCCCCCTGACTGCATGCGAGAAGGAATTAGAGCCGCCTCGTTCCTCACCGGCGCCAATGCGCCGTTCATCGCCGAGCTTTACAGCCGCTGGCTCGAGTCGCCCGACAGCGTCGACCCCAGCTGGGCCCGCTTTTTCGCCGAAATCAAGGACGAAGCGATCACCGCCGAGCTGAAAGGCCCGGGCTGGGCGCCGCCCCGGCCGCGTCTCATCGGCAACGGCGCCGCCGCGCCGGCAAACGGCCGGGCGGCCGCGGCGGTGGCGATGCCGGAGATCGGCGACGTGCAGCAGGCGGTCGTCGATTCGATCCGGGCGCTCACCCTCATCCGCTCCTACAGGGTGCGCGGGCATCTCGAGGCCCAGCTCGACCCCTTGGGGCTCGAGAAGCGCGAGGACCACCCCGACCTCGACTACCGCACCTACGGCTTCACCGAGGCGGATCTCGACCGGCGGATCTTCATCGACAACCTCCTCGGCCTCGCGCACCCGACCCTGCGCGAGATCATCGAGCATCTGCGCGCGACCTATTGCGGCACGGTCGGCGTCGAGTACATGCACATCCAGGACCCGGTGCAGCGGCGCTGGATCCAGGAGCGCATCGAGGCGCCGCGCAACCAGACCGACTTCACCCGCGAGGGCAAGCGCGCCATCCTCGAGCGCCTCACCGTCGCCGAGACTTTCGAGCGGTTCCTCGACCGTCGCTACACCGGCACGAAGCGCTTCGGGCTCGAGGGCGGCGAGTCGCTGATCCCGGCGCTCGAGCAGATCATCAAGCGCGGCGGCCAGCTCGGCATGAAGGAGCTGGTGATCGGCATGCCGCACCGCGGTCGGCTCAACGTCCTTGCCAACTTCATGGGCAAGCCCTTCGCGGCGATCTTCTCCGAGTTCCAGGGCAATCCGGCGCATCCCGAGGACGTCCAGGGCTCCGGCGACGTCAAGTACCACCTCGGCACCTCGAGCGACCGGAGCTTCGACGGCAACGAGGTCCACCTCTCGCTTCAGGCGAACCCGTCCCACCTCGAGGCCGTGAACCCGGTCGTCATCGGCAAGGTGCGGGCCAAGCAGCGCCAGCGCGGCGACACGAGCCGCGACGAGGTCTGGGGCCTTCTCCTCCATGGCGATGCCGCCTTCGCCGGCCAGGGCCTCGTGGCGGAGACGCTGGAGCTCTCGGAGCTCAGGGGCTATCGCACCGGCGGCACGATCCACTTCATCGTCAACAATCAGATCGGCTTCACCACGAGCCCGAGCTACTCGCGCTCGAGCCCTTATCCGTCCGACGTCGGCAAGACGATCCAGTGCCCGATCTTCCACGTGAACGGCGACGACCCCGAAGCGGTGGTGCATGTGGCGCGGATCGCGGCGGAGTTCCGCCAGCGTTTCAAGAAGGACGTGATCATCGACATGTTCTGCTATCGCCGGCACGGCCATAACGAGGCCGACGAGCCGGCGTTCACGCAGCCGATCATGTACCGGACGATCGCCGAGCACCCGACCACGCGGCAGATCTATGCCGAGCGCCTCGTTCGCGAGGGCGTCGTCACGGCCGAAGAGGCGGACAAGCTCGTCTCCGATTTTCTCGCCCGGCTCGAGGCGGACTATGAGGCGGCGAAGAACTACAGGCCGAACAAGGCCGACTGGCTCGAAGGCGCCTGGACCGGGCTCGAGGCCGCTTCCGGCGAGGACCGGCGCGGCAACACCGCTGTCGACATGAAGCTCCTCGCCGAGGTCGGCGCCGCGCTCACGCGGGTGCCCGAGGGGTTCAAGCTCAATCGCAAGATCGCCCGGCAGCTCGAGCAGAAGCGGAAGGCGATCGAGACCGGTGAGGGCATCGACTGGGCGACCGCGGAGGCGCTCGCCTTCGGCACGCTTCTCGCCGAAGGGACGCATGTGCGGCTCAGCGGCCAGGACTCCGGGCGCGGCACCTTCTCGCAGCGCCACGCGGTGCTGATCGACCAGGAGACCGAGGAGCGCTACATCCCGCTCAACAACATCCACCCGAAGCAGGCGCTGTTCGAGGTCATCGACAGCCCGCTGTCCGAGGCCGCGGTGCTCGGCTTCGAGTACGGCTACAGCCTCGCCGACCCGCACGCGCTCGTGCTCTGGGAGGCGCAATTCGGCGACTTCGCGAACGGCGCTCAGGTGATCATCGACCAGTTCATCTCGTCGAGCGAGGCGAAGTGGCTCCGTATGTCGGGCCTGGTCATGCTCCTGCCGCACGGCTACGAGGGGCAGGGGCCGGAGCACTCATCGGCGAGGCTCGAGCGCTTCCTCCAGCTCTGCGGCGAGGACAACATTCAGGTCTGCAACATCACCTCCGCGGCGAACTACTTCCATGCACTGCGACGGCAGGTGCGGCGGAACTTCCGCAAGCCGCTCGTGCTGATGACGCCGAAATCGATGCTGCGCGCGAAGGAGTACATGTCGCGCCTCGACGAGATGGGACCGCAGACGACGTTCCACCGGGTCTTCGAGGACACATCCGAGCTCGTGCCGGACGACAAGGTGCGCCGCGTCGTGCTGACCAGCGGGAAGGTCCATTTCGACATCAAGAAGGCGCGCGACGAGCGCGGCATCAAGGACATCGCCCTCGTCCGCATCGAGCAGTTGCACCCGTTCCCCTTCACGGCGCTCTCGAAGGCCGTCGCGCGCTACAGGAACGCGGAGTTCGTCTGGGCTCAGGAGGAGCCGGAGAACATGGGCGCCTGGAGCTTCGTCGACCGCCGCATCGAGAAGGTGCTCACCGACCTCGACCTCGCGCACAAGCGGCCGCGCTATGTCGGCCGGCCCGAGGCCGCTGCGCCTGCCACGGGGCTTCTGAAGCGCCACAACAAGGAGCAGCAGGCGCTCGTCGACGAGGCGCTCCGGTGACTACTTCCGCGTCTCTTCTCTCGTCCGAGGACTTCCGATGACCGACATCACAGTGCCGACGCTCGGCGAGAGCGTGACCGAGGCGACCGTCGCCAAGTGGCTGAAGAAGGCCGGCGAGGCCGTCGCGCAGGACGAGCCGCTCGTCGAGCTCGAGACGGACAAGGTGACGCTCGAGGTGAATGCGCCGACGGCGGGCGTGCTCTCCGAGATCGCTGCGCCCGAAGGCGCCACCGTCAATGTCGGCGGCCTCCTCGGGCGGATCGGCGACGGCGCCGCCGCGACGCCCGCGCCGGCGAAGAAGGCGGCGGCGCCGGCCGCCGCGCCGCCGGTTGCCGCGGAGAAGCCGCAGCCCGCTGCGGCGCCGAGCGCGCTCGAGCGGTCGGGGCCCGCCGTGCGCAAGCTCATCGAAGAAAAGGGGCTCGATCCCGCCGCCATCGCCGGCACCGGCAAGGACGGGCGCATCACCAAGGAGGACGTCCTCGCGCATCTCGAGAAGGCTGCGCCGGAGGCGCGCGCCCCGGCGCCGGCAGCGGAGGTCCGCGAGGCGCCGCCGCGCGAGACCGGCCCCCGCGAGCATCGCGTGCGCATGTCGCGCCTGCGCAGGCGGATCGCCGAGCGCCTCAAGGAGGCGCAGAACACCGCGGCGATGCTGACGACCTTCAACGAGATCGACATGAGCGCCGTCCTCGCGCTGCGCGAGAAGTATCGGGACGTCTTCGAGAAGAAGCACGGCGTCCGGCTGGGCTTCATGTCGCTCTTCGTCAAGGCCTCGATCGTCGCCTTGAAAGAGCTCCCCGCGATCAACGCCGAGATCGACGGCGAGGACATCGTCTACAAGAACCACTACGACTTCGGCATCGCCGTCGGCACCGAACAGGGTCTCGTCGTGCCGGTGGTGCGCGACTGCGACCGGCTCTCGTTCGCCGAGATCGAGAAGAAAATCGCCGATCTCGGGCGCCGCGCGCGCGACGGAAAGCTCAGCCTCGAGGAGCTGTCGGGCGGCACGTTCACGATCACGAACGGCGGCATCTACGGCTCGCTCATGTCGACGCCGATCCTGAACCCGCCGCAGTCGGGCATCCTCGGGATGCACAAGATCGAGAAGCGGCCGGTCGCGATCGGCGACAAGGTCGAGATCCGGCCGATGATGTACGTCGCGCTCTCCTACGATCATCGCATCGTCGACGGGCGCGAAGCGGTAACCTTCCTCGTGCGCGTGAAGGAGTGCCTCGAGGATCCCGAGCGGATGCTGTTCGAGATCTGATGAGCGCCTCCCCGCTCTCGGGAGAGGGACGGACCCGCGAAGCGGGGGGTGAGGGCCTCTCGCGGGATCCCGCGCGTTCGCCGACCGCCCTCACCTGGGCCCTCTGCCGCGGACGGAAGAGGGAAGAGAGGAGCGCATGGCAGACAGTTTCGACCTTTTGGTGATTGGTGCGGGACCCGGCGGCTATCCGGCAGCGATCCGCGCGGCGCAGCTCGGGATGAAGGTCGCCTGTGCCGAGATGCGCGAGACCTTGGGCGGGACGTGCCTCAATGTCGGATGCATCCCCTCCAAGGCGCTGCTCCAATCCTCCGAGAAGCTCGAGTCGGCGCGGCACGCGCTCGCGCAGCACGGCATCAGGCTGAAGGGGATCGAGGTCGATCTCGCGGCGATGCTCGCGCGAAAGGACAAGGTCGTCTCCGACAACGTGCGCGGCATCGAGTTTCTGTTCAAGAAGCACAAGATCGAGTGGCTCAAGGGCAAGGCGCGGCTCGCCGGTCCCGGCAAGGTCGAGGTCGCCGGCCGTACCGTGTCGGCGAAGAACATCGTCATTGCCACCGGATCCGACGTGATGCCTCTGCCTGGCGTCGACATCGACGAGAAGCGCATCGTCTCCTCGACGGGCGGGCTCGCGCTCGACGCCGTGCCGAAGAAAATGGTCGTCGTCGGCGCCGGCTATATCGGACTGGAGCTCGGCTCCGTATGGCGGCGTCTCGGCGCCGAGGTCACGGTCGTCGAGTTCCTCGACCGCGTCACACCCGGCATGGACGCCGAGCTCGCCAAGCACCTGCAGCGGATCCTCACGCGGCAAGGCATGAAGTTCCAGCTCGGCAGCAAGGTCACCGGGGCGAAGAACGGGAAGAACGCCGTCACGCTCGTCGTCGAGCCGGCGAACGGCGGCGACAAGTCGGAGCTGAAGGCCGACGTCGTCCTGGTCGCGATCGGGCGGCGTCCCTACACCGAAGGGCTCGGGCTCGAGAGCGTCGGCATCCAGACCGACAACCGCGGCCGCATCCCGGTCGACAAGCAGTACCGCACGGCCGCCGAGGGCATCTACGCGATCGGTGACGTGATCGCCGGGCCGATGCTCGCGCACAAGGCCGAGGAGGAGGGCGTCGCGGTCGCCGAGATCATCGCCGGGCAGAAGCCGCATATCGACTACGACGCGATTCCCTCGGTGGTCTACACTTGGCCCGAGGTCGCGACGGTCGGCAAGTCGGAGGAAGATCTGAAGGCGGACGGGCGCGAATATCGCGTCGGCAAGTTCCCGTTCAGCGCGAACGGCCGCGCCCGTGCCAACGGGGATACCGAGGGTTTCGTGAAAATCCTCGCCGACGCCAGGACCGACCGGGTCCTCGGCGTGCACATCATCGGTCCCGACGCGGGGACGATGATCGCCGAGGCGGCGCTCGCGATGGAGTACGGCGCCTCTTCGGAGGACATCGCCCGCACCTGCCATGCCCATCCGACGCTCAACGAGGCGGTGAAGGAGGCGGCGCTCGCCGTCGCGGGGCGGGCCCTCCATATTTAGGCGCGTGGAGCACGAGCCCTGCCGCCTTTCCGAGTCCGAGCGCCGGGTCTTGCGTGCGCGCGCCGCGGCCAGGATGCGCCCCATCACCGTGCATCCTCCGAGGCGCTCGGCCTGGCGGCGCTGGGGCGTGATCGGCCTGGGCTGGACCTTCATCGTTCTCGGCGCCCTCGGAATGTTCCTACCGGTTCTGCAGGGTTTTCTTTTCCTCGCGATCGGAATCGCGCTTCTGGCGCGCGAGGTCGAATGGGTCCGCCGCCGCCGCGAGCAGTTTTATGACCGCCACCCCACGCTCCGCGCATGGAACGACAAGGCGGAGCAGTGGATTGAACGGCAGGGACGCCGCGTCGTCTCGTTCTTCCGCGGGCGCGCTTGACCGCCCCCGCTTCGCTCTCTAGAGGAGCCGGATGCTAGGCGGCCCGCTCGGCAAGCTCCTCCTTCTCATCGTCGTGATCGCCGCGGTCTGGTACGGCGTCAAATACATTGGCCGGGTCAACCAGATCCGCGAAGAGCAGCGACGCCGCGCGCCGCGCCCGGACGGGCGGTCCCGCCAGATCGACGACATGGCGAAATGCCGCGTCTGCGGCGCCTACGTCACGGCCGACGCGCGCAACTGCGGCCGCGCCGACTGCCCCTTCTGATCCCTCATCCGCTCAGCGTCTGCCCGCCGTCGACGCTGATCACCTGGCCGGTGACCCAGCTCGCCAAGGGCGAGGCGAGGAAGAGCGCGACGTTCGCGACTTCTTCGGGCGTGCCGAGCCGGCCGAACGCGATGCGCTTCAAGACGTTGTTGTAGAGCGCGGGATCTTCCGTCTTTCGCCGCTCCCAGGTGCCGCCCGGGAACTCGATCGAGCCCGGCGTGATGCAGTTCACCCGGATGCCTTTCGGCGCGAGCAGCGCCGCCTGCGACGTCGTGTAGTTGATGACCGCGGCCTTCACCGCCGCGTAGGCCGGCGTCCGCGTCGAAGGCTTGAGGCCGGAGATCGAGGAGATGTTGACGATGCTGCCGCGCGCCTTCGCGAGGTGCGGCTCCGCCGCGCGAGAGGCGCGGACGACCGCGAGGAGATCGACCGCGATTCCCGCCGCCCAGGCGGCCTCGTCGTCGCCGAGCCCGAACCCCGACGCGTTGTTCACGAGAATGTCGATGCCGCCGAGCGCTTCGGCCGCCTCCGCGATGTAGCGCCCGATCGCCGCGCCGTCGGCGAGGTCGCAGACGGCGGCGTGCGCCTTCCGCCCGTGCGCGGCGAGCTCCGTCCGCGTCCGCTCGAGCGCCTGCGCGCCGCGCGCGCAGATCGAGACGTCCGCGCCCGCCGCGGCGAACCCGGCGGCGATCGAGCGGCCGATGCCGCGGCTGCCGCCGCAGACGACGACGCGGCGGCCGGCGAAGTCGAAGCCGGTCATTGCTGCGGCCGGAGCTTCTTCACCTCCTCGTCGGAGGGGAGGTACTTGGCCCCGTCGGCATAGTACCAGTCGGTCATCGTGCCGCGCCCTTCCTTGACGGTGGTCTTTCCCACATAGGCGCCCATCGTCGACTGATGGTCGGAGGCGCGGAACTTGGCCTTTCCGAACGGCGTGTCGAACTCGAGCCCCGCCATCGCGGCCAGCATCTTCTCGGTGTCGGTCGATCCCGCCTTCTGCAGCATCGCCGCGATCGCCTTGATCGTCGAGTAGCCCACGATCGAGCCGAGGCGCGGGTAGTCGTTGTACTTCTTCCGGTAGGCGTCGCGGAACGCGGTGTGCTCGGGCGTGTCGATCTGCTCCCAGGGATAGCCGGTCACGATCCAGCCCTGCGGCGTCTCGTCCTTCAGCGGGTCGAGATACTCGGGCTCGCCGGTCAGGAGGGAGACGACGTGGCGGTTCTTGAAGAGCCCCCGCGTCTCGCCCTCGCGCACGAACTTCGGCAGGTCGACGCTGAAGGTCACGTTGAAGATGGCATCGGGCTGTGCCGCGAGAAGGGCTTGTACCGTCGGCCCGGCCTCGATCTTCCCGAGCGCCGGCCACTGCTCGGCGACGAAGGTGACCTCGGGCCGCTTCTCCTGCAGCAGCTTCTTGAACGCCGCGACCGCGGACTGGCCGTACTCGTAGTTCGGCGCAACCGTCGCCCACTTCTTCGCCGGCAGCTTGGCCGCCTCTTCGGCGAGCATCGCCGCCTGCATGTAGGTCGAAGGCCTCAGGCGCCACGTGTAGTGATTTCCCTTCGACCAGACGAGCGCGTCGGTGAGCGGCTCGGAGGCGAGATACATGATCTTGTTCTGCGCCGCGAAGTCGGCCAGGGCGAGGCCGACATTGGAAAGGAAGCCGCCCGCGATGAGCGCGACCTTCTCGTTCGCGACGAGCTCGTTGGCCGCGCGGACCGCGTCCTCGGGCTTCAGGCGGTCGTCGCGGCTCACGACCTCGAGCTTGCGCCCGAGAACGCCGCCCTTTTCATTCACCTCGTCGACGGCGAGCTGCCAGCCGTTCCGGTACGGCCCGGTGAACGCGGCCAGCCCGGTATAGGAATTGATCTCGCCGATCTTGATCGGTTCCTGCTGCGCCGCCGCAGGCAGCGCGAGCGCGGCGAGCGCCAGCCCGAGAACGATGGATCTCTTCATCTGCTGCTCCCCTTTATCGTTGGCCGTCCCAGACCGAAATTTCCGATGCTTTGAGCCCGCCCACGCGCGCATGCACGCGCGGGCCCGTCATCATCGCCAAGACGTAGACGATTTCGTCGGCGCGCGGCGCGTCCGGAACCCCGACCTCGATCGCGTCGAAGTGGCTGCGCACATAGGCGGCGTTGACGTGATGAAGCGGCACGTCGAGACGCGCTCCGATCCCGGCGACCTTGGTCGCGGACGGAACGATCGCCTTCGCGCCGCCCAGCACCTCGCGCATGGCGTAGCCGCCAGCGACGTGAAAGAGCGCGCCGTGCTCGAGCTCTCCCGAGCCGCCGATGATCGAGCCCTTGCCATAGGCTTCGATCGCCTTCGGATCGCCGCCGAGCCCGGCGACCAAGCGGCGCGACATCTCGAGGCCGAGCGGCTTCAGCGCCTCGATCATGGGCGTGATGTCGGGCTCGTAGCGGCCGGCATAGGGATTGTGGATGACCGCGCACACCGCGCCCTTCAGCGTCGGGCGGGGTGGCGGCGGGCCGAACTCGTGGCGGATCTCCTCGACCACGAGATGGAACTTGCGGACGCGCACCAGCTCCATGCGGCTCCTTCAGGAAATGACGCGAACTTCGCCTTGCAATAGCAGCACGGCGGCGATGATCCGTCCAGCGCGCTGCAGCGCCCGCGCGCGTTCGGCCCCGCGGTCGAGCGCGGCGGCGATCGTCTGCCGCGGAAGAGCTCCGACCTCGACGGTGACGAGGCGCTCGCCGAGATCGCTGTCGGGATCGAGCGCGCGGGCGGGCGCACGCCGCACCGCGGCGTCACCGGCGTCGACGGCGTTGGCGACGAGCGTCGCCGCCGCGTCCGCTTCGGCGGCCGAGCGCGCGAGCACGGTCGCCGCATCGGCGATCCCGAGCGAGAAGCTGCGCCCGCCTGCGCCGCTCGTCGCGATGCCGCGGATGGGGCTCTCGGCGTCGATCGTGGCGATGCTGTCGATCGCCGGATGCCGGACGTCCCCGACGATCCCGGCGCGAATCCGTTCGCCGGGGGCGAGATGGAGCGCGATGTCGCCGCCGTCGTTGACATAGGCCTTGGCGAGCCGGCGGCCGCGCAGCATCGCCGCCAGCACCTCGTCGGCGACGGCGCCCGCGACCGCCGCCATCGGCGTGATGAATTCCGATGCCGCGAACGGCGAGCAGGCGGCCACCATCCGCCGCGCGGTGGGACCCTCGACGCCGGGATGCGTCGCATCGAGGGGGCGGCGGAGAAGCGGCAGCTCTTCGACGAGGCCCGGCAGGATTCCGGGGAAGACCTCCCATGCCTGCGCGTAGGCGGCGCGGACTTCGTCTTCCTCTCCCCACGCCTCGATGACGAGATCGATCGGGCCGTGATTGAGATGGAGGCGTCGATCGGGAAGAAAGCGCGCCTGCGCGCCGTTGGCCGCCGTGGCGGCCGCGCTTTCGCTCGCCGCCGTCCCGGCGCGAGCGGGGGACCATGCGGGGTCGCGCGGGTTCCCGGTTCGCTGCGGGCGATGTGCCGCCGGCGATGAAGCGATCGTCACTTCACCTCGAGCGGCCACGGATTCTCCTCGCGCCATGGCTCGGCACGGGCGTTGGTCGCTGCGAGCACGTCCTCGAGGCGGCGCACCGAGTCCATATGCCCGCCGATCGCCTCGTAGTCGGAAAGCCGCATCGTGAACTCGATCGGGCTCACGAGCGCCGGCGTCGGGACGTAGCCGAACGCCTTGTCCGGCATCTGCGTCACGTCGACCATGAACGTGATGCCGCCGCCGGGCCAGACATAGGTCGGCGCCCCGCCGCAGGTGACGCGCGTCAGGAGCTCCTTCACCGAGCGCGTGAGGCGCACCGGGTTCTCGGTGACGCCGGCGCGCAGGCTCCCGCCCGCGCCCGCCATGTAGAGCACCGAGACGAGCGCGGGCTCGCAGTTCTCGCCGATGCGGTCCACGACCTTGCGGACGGGTTCCGGCATCGGCGCCTTCACCGGGCGAAGATTCTCGTCGAGGACGAACCACTCGGCTTCCTGACCCGTCGTCGAGACCATGAGGAGGCGGAGTCCCGGATAGGCGGTCTTGGGATCGATCCTTTCGATGATCGCGAGCGGGTCGGTGATGTCGGTCCCGCCCCATCCGGTTCCGGGCTCGGCGACCTGGAAGTAGCGGCCGGGCGTCGATTTGCGCCCGCGGACGCGTATTCCCTGCGGCTTCATGTCGAGGAAGCGCCCGGCCTGGTGCTCGGAGAGGACGCCGGTGATGTGGTCGTCGACGACGATCACCTCGTCGACATGCCCGTGCCATTGCTTTGCGAACATGCCGATCGTCGCCGAGCCGCAGCCGACCCGCATCCGCTCCTCGCGCGCCCCGTTGATGATCGGCGGCCGACCCGCCGCGATCGTCATCGTCGCGCCGCCGTCCACGGCGAGCTCGACGGGCTCCTTGTTGCAGAGCTTGAGGAGCGTGTCGCAGGTGACGACGCCCTCCTTCTTGCTGCCGCCGGTGAGGTGCCGGACGCCGCCCAGGGCCAGCATCTGCGAGCCGTATTCCGCCGTCGTCACGTGTCCGACCTGCTCGCCTTCGACTCTTACCGGCGCCTGCTCCGGCCCGACGAAGCGGTCGGTGTCGATCTTCACCTTGACGCCGCAATAGCTGAAGATTCCCTCGGTCACGACCGTGACCACGTCGACGTCGTCGGCCTTGCTGGCGACGATGAAAGGCGCGGGCTTGTAGTCGGGATAGGTCGTGCCGGCGCCGATCCCGGTGACGAAGATCTCGCCGTTCCAGCCTTCGGCTTGGGCGAGGAACGGCACCATCCGCCCGGCCCTGCGCTGCGCGACGACGACCGGGTCGAGGCGCGTGAGCTTGCCGGCGACGTTGCCGTAGCGGTCGCAGGCGCCGGTGCGACCCTCGCGGATGCGGCAGAGAACCGGGCAGGCGTCGCAGGTGACGATGCCCGCGTCTTCACTCACGGACCGCCTCCTTCAGCGCGGCACGGACCCGGTCCGGTGTCGCCGGCACATGGCGCAGGCGCACGCCGGTCGCGTCGTAAATGGCGTTGAGGATCGCCGGCGCCGTCGGAATGAGCGCCGGCTCGCCGATGCCCTTGGCGCCCCACGGCCCGAGCGGCTCGGGGTCCTCGATCAGGATGCACTCGATCGGCGGCACGTCGCCGATCGTCGGGATGAGATAGTCGTGGAGATTCTCGGTGCGGCCGGGCACGTACTCCTCCATGAGCGCGAGGCCGAGCCCCTGCGCGACGCCGCCATGGATCTGGCCCTCGACCTGGGTGGGGTTGATCGCGCGGCCGACGTCATGCGCGGCGACGATCCGCGTCACCTTGACGGTGCCGAGCGCGCGGTCGACCTCGACCTCGGCCATCTGCGCGGCGAAGGCGTAGGTCGCGTACGGCACGCCCTGGCCGTTGGCGTCGAGCGGCGTCGTCGGCGGGTCGAACGTCCCTTCGCCCACGAGGTCGGCGGCGCCGACGACGCCCCCGTTCTCGATCTCGACCCGGTTCTTGCCGGTGCGCGCGAGGATCTTGCGGCGAAGATCCTCGCCGGCGCGCTTCGCCGCAGCGCCCGAGATGAAGGTCTGGCGCGAGGCCGAGGTCTTGCCGGCGTCGGCGGTGAGGTCGGTGTCGCCCATGACGACGCGGATCGCTTCGACCGGCACGCCGAGCGCATCGGCGACGATCTGCGTCATGATCGTGTTGGAGCCTTGGCCGATGTCGACCGCGCCGTTGAAAAGCATGATGCGGCCGGCGCTATCGAGCGCGACGCGCATCGTCGAGGGGTTCGACATCGAGGTGTTGCCGATGCCGTACCACATGCAGGCTAGGCCGACGCCTCTTCCCGGGGTGCGCCGCGCCTTCGCCGACTGCCAATGCGGCCTCAGCGCATCGAGGCATTGCGCGATGCCGACGCTCGCCTCGAGCCGCTGCCCCGTCGCGATCGCGTCCCCTTTTCTCAGCGCGTTGCGGTAACGGAACTCGAGCGGGTCGATGCCGAGCTTTTCCGCGAGCTCGTCGATGAGGGTCTCGGTCGCGACGGCGATCTGCGGCACGCCGAAGCCGCGGAAGGCGCCCGACGGCGTGCCGTTCGTGTAGATCGCGCGGCCGACCGCGCGGACGTTCGGCACGACGTAGGGGCCGCTCGCATGAACGGGGACGCGGTTGGCGACCGTCGGTCCCCACGAGGCGTAGGCGCCCGTGTCGAGCTCCGCCTCGACATCGACGGCGAGAAGGCGTCCCTCCGCATCGGCCGCGATCCGCGCCGCGATCCGCGCCGGATGACGTTTCGTGGTCGAGGCCATCGACTCGGGGCGCGTGTAGACGCAGCGCACCGGGCGCTCCAGAACCCAGGCGGCCGTGGCGATGAGCGGCTGGACCGAAAGGTCGAGCTTGCCGCCGAAGCCGCCGCCGACCGCCGAGGGGATGATGCGCACCCGCTCCGGCGCGATGCCGAGCACGAGCGCGATCTCGTCCCGGTCCATGTAGGGCGTCTGCGTGGTGACGAAGATCTCGATCCGCTCGCCGACGCGCCGCGCGAATCCGGCCTCCGGCTCGATATAGGCGTGCTCGACGTAGGAGGTGCGGTAGACGCCCTCGGCGACCGCCGCGGCGCGCTCGATGCCGGCGGCGACGTCGCCGCGCTGCAGGCGGCCCTCGACGAGAACGTTGTCGGGTCGGTTCTCGTGCAGCGCCGGTCCACCGCGCGCCGTCTCGAAGGTGACCGGCGGACGCGGCGTCCATTCGATCGGCAGCTCGTCGTCGCCGATCGACTCCACGGTGACGCGGTCGCCGACGAGGGCGAGCACCGCCTCGCCGCGAAAGCGCACCTCGTTCTCGGCGAGAACCGGCTGGTCCTTGATGTCGGGGTAGATGCCGAAGCGGTTGCGGCCCGGCACGTCGGCTGCGGTGAGGACGCGGACGAGCCCCGGCCACGCGGCGTGGAGCGGCGCGAAGTCGCCGAGCGTGAAGCGCGCGCTCGGATAGGGCGAGCGCACGACGCGCAGCCAGAGCGCGTCGGCGGGCGCCTGGTCCCCGCCGTACTTCTCCGTGCCGTCGAGCTTGGCGATGCCGTCCACCTTCGGGAGCCGCGCGCCCACGGCCTCGCCCGGGCGCGGCGCGACGGCTTTCGCTTCGAGGCCGAGGCTCAGCACCGCCTCGACGATCTTGCGGTAGCCGGTGCAGCGGCAGAGCACGCCGCCGAGCGCGTCGAGCACGGCGGCCTCGTCGGGGCGCGGATTGCGCTGCAGGAGGTCGGCGGCCGCCATCAGCATTCCCGGCGTGCAGATGCCGCACTGCGCCGCGCCGTAGCGGTGGAACGCCTCCTGAAGGCTCGAGAGCCGGCCGCCGCGCGCGAGGCCCTCGACGGTGACGACATTGCGTCCCTCGGCCTGCGCCACCGGCACGAGACAGGCGCAGACCTGGGCGCCGTCGAGGAGGACCGTGCAGGCGCCGCAATCGCCGGCGTCGCACCCGATCTTCGTTCCGGTAAGGCCGAGCGCGTCGCGCAAGACATGCGCGAGCCGTGCGGCGGGTTCCGCCTCGACGCTGACGGGCGTGCCGTTGACGGTGAGGGCGAACGCGGCCTTCATGCGAGCGTCGCGATCGCGCGCTCGATGAGCGTCCGTGCCGCATCGCGCCGATAGGCGGCGGTGCCGCGCACGTCGTCGATCGGTGCGAGCGGCGCGAGATGCGAATCCGACACCGCGATGCCGCGCGTGCCGGCGAGGTCCCGCTCGAGCGCGGGAAGGCGCCGCGCCGTCTCCGCGCAGGCGCCGACCGCGATCCGGGCGGCCGCGATCGTGCCGTCCTCGGCGCGCTCGATCACCGCCGCGACCATGACGATCGAGATGACGAGATAGCGCCGCGCGCCGAGCTTCAAGAAGGTGGAGCGCGTCTCGCGCCTCGGTTTCGGGACGATAATCGCCGCGACGAGTTCGTCGGGATGACGCGCCGTGCGCCGGTTGCCGAGCACGAACTCGGCGACCGCGAGGCGGCGTGTGCCGCGCGCCGAGACGAGCTCGACCTTCGCATCGAGCGCGAGGAGGCAGGGAATGCCGTCCGCCGCGGGCGAGGCGTTGCAGAGATTGCCGGCGATCGTGGCCGCGTTCTGGATCTGCACGCCGCCGACTTCGCGCGCGGCGCGCTTCAGCCCGTCGAAGAGCGGCGGAAGCTCCGCCTCGATGAGCTCCGTCCAGGTCGTCGCGGCGCCGATACGAAACCCGTCGGAGGTCTCGGCGATGCCGCGCAAATCCGCCACCCGCGTGATGTCGAGAATGTCTTCGCGGATCGCGCGGCCGACGCGGGCGGGATAGAAATCGGTCCCTCCGGCAAGGATCGTCAACGGCTGCGCCGCGAGCGCCGCTACTGCCTCCTCGATCCGCTCCGGGCGCAAGTACACCGGCATTCCGCCCCGAACTCGTTCGCGTACGAACGATCTTGCGGCAGCGCGAGGCCGAGCGCAATCGTCATGGCGCGGGCGGCCGGCGACGGAGCGGCGACCGCGCGGCTCAGCGCTTCGCTTTCATGGCGGGATCGCCCGCCGGATCGCCGGCCTTGCCGAAGAGATGGGCGTTGCGCGCGAGGAAGAGCTGGAAGGTCTCGTAAAGCGACCGTTCCGCGGCATCGGCCTCTCGCGGCGTCGCCTCGAGCGACTGCAGAAACTGCTCGAAGAGGCGGCGGAGCTCGGGATCGAGCTGCGCCATCTCCGCCGGTTGAGGCGCGGTTCCAGCGCGGGCGGCTTCTGCGGCGGCGATCGCGGCCTCCGCCTCGCGGAAGAGCTGGGCCAGCTCCTCCGGATCGAAGGGCTCGTCCCGCGGCGGCGCCCCCACGATGGCGTCGATCGTCGCCGCCGCAGCAGAATCCGCCGCAGCAGAATCCCCCGCGGCGGGCTCCGACGCGACGGCGACCGCGCTCGCTGCCGGCTCGGGCGGCGCCGCCTCGGCAGGCTCGGAAGGTTCCGTCGCCGCGACGGGCGCGGGCTCGGCGGACCCGGCGGACGTCTCGTCGCCATCCACCGACGCGAGGTCGGGCGGCCCGGCTGCCGCTTCCTGAGAGGCGGGCGGCTCGGCCGCTTCCGCCGCGACGGCTTGGGCGGGCGGCGGAGATGTCTCGGGTGCCTCGGCCGCCGTCCTTTCCGCCGGTTCGGCCGGCGGCTGGGCGCCGGGCTCGGGGGACGTCGGGATTTCGGCCGCGACCGCCGCTTCGGCTGTCGCCGGCGGCGACGGCTCCGCCGCGGGAGCCGCGTCGGCGTTCGCCGAAGCCTCGGGCGCGTTCGCGGCCTCGGGCGGTTCGGGAAGGGGTGCGGAAGGCGACGGCGAATCGGCATCGGCAATCTCGGCCGATTCGGTGGTCGCCAGGGGCGCGGGCGCGGGGGAGTCCGGCAGTTCAGCCGCGTCCGTCTCCTCGATCGCCGCAGGCGGCGGGGGCGGCTCGACCGCGGCGTCGGCGACGGCGTTCTCCAAAGCGGCGGGAGGATCGGGTGGCGCCGTGCTCTCCACCGCCGACGGCGCTTCTGGCGAGGCGGGCTCGGCCGCAGCCCGCGCCGCCGCTTCGCCGACGGCGGGCTCGGAGGCGGCCGGCGTCGCGGCGACCGGCAGCAGCACGGGATCGGTCCTGGAGGACTCCGCTGCCGAGAGCGTGTTCGGGAGAGTGCCGCCGACCGGCTCCGCCGCCGGAAAAGGCGGCGGCTCGGGCGGGCCCTCTTCCGTCACGCGGGCGGGAGGCGCGGAAGGCGCAGCCGTCTCCACGACGGGTGCAGCGTCGGCCGCTATTGCGGGCGACGCTCCATCCGGCGAAGGGCGCGGTGCCGCGGCCGGCATCGCTGCGGTCGTGTCCTCCTCGCGCGGTCCGGGCAGGTTCGTGGCATTGCTTCCGCCCGACGGCAGCACCAGAGCTGTCGGCCCCGGAGCAGGAGCGACGGGGTCGTTTTGGTGCTCGAAAACGCGCGGACCGAGCAGAAGCACGGGAGTGGCGACCGCAACCAGCGCGATGGCGGCGACGGCGCTCGCCATGAGCGCCGTTCGTCGCAGTTGCCGCGAAGCGGCGGTCGGCGGCGGTGCTGCTCCAGCCGCGCTCGGCGGCGACGGCGCGGGGTGGGGCGGCCGTTCGTTCGGGCGTGGCGCGATGGTGATCGGCGGAAGGCCGCTCGATGCGGGCGCAGACGCCGGTCGGGCGTCCTCGACCGCCGCCCGCAGCGCTTTCTCGAGCGCCGCCTCTTCAGGCGCCGCCGCAGGCGGGACCGGGGGAGGCAACGGCGCCGAAGGGGTTGCCGGCGCGGTGCCGTCGGCGATGTCGGCGAGAGTGACCGTCGAGCGTCCTGCGCCGACCGCACGCTCGAGCGCCTCGCTCGCGAGCCGCGTCAGCGGGCCCGGGAGGCCGCCCGACAGGTCTCCGAGCGCCTCCATTACGGGTCCCGGAAAGGTCTCGAGCGGAAGCCGGGCGGCACGAAGGCGCGATCTCAGGAAATGCTCGACCTGACCCGGCGACAGGCGCGGCATCGCGATCGTGCCGACAACCGCTTCCACGAGGGTCCTGCCGCGCAGCAGCTCGGACGAAGCCTGCCGCGTCGCGAGCAGCACTGTGACCGCGGGGAAGCCCTTCCCGGGCGCTGCGAGCTCGGCGAGCGCTGCGAGCGCCGAAGGGGAGAGCTTCTCGGCATCATCGACGAGAAGCGCCGGGTAGGGCATCGTCACGGGCGAGAGCACCCGGCGGATTCGCGCGAGCGGCGCCTCGTTTTCCGAAGGCGCCGCCTTCAGCGCCTCGAGCACCGCCTTGTAGAGGTCCTCGGTTGTCGTCCGTGGCGTCGCCGAGATCGTTTTCGCGACGATGCCGGGCTCGGCGTCGATCGCCAGCTGGCGGAGCGCGATGGTCTTGCCGCTGCCCTCCGGGCCGGTCAGCACCACGATGCCGTGCCGGTCCTGGAGGTGGCCCACGAGGATCTGCAGCACACGATCGAGCGAGGCGCTGACATGCGGCCGGCCGACGGCGGCGTCGCGCAGCAGCTTCGCAGCGATCACGGTTTCTGCGAGCGGCGGCATCGATCTGCCCTCCTGGGCCGCCGCGCGGCGGCTGTCCGCGCTAGCGGGGGTCGAGCCAGACATTGACCAGATCCTGCTCGAGGTAATGGCTCGGAGTGTTGTTCCAGCCGTGGAGGCGCGCGCTGTGGGCGACGATGCGATTCCACCATAGGAACGGCACGGCATATGCCTGGTCGAGCGCGCGGCGCTCGAACTCGCGGACGATCTCGGCCCGTTGCGGGCGGTCGGAAGTGATCGCCTGCCCGACATAGAGCGCGTCGAGGAAATCGTCGCTCGACCGCGCGTAGTTGCTCGGCGAAAGATCGGCCGACACGTATTTCGCCAGCTGCAAGGTCGGATCGTCGAAGTAGTCGCCGCCGAAATCGATGCTGACGTCGAAATCGCCCGATTCGAGCGCCGATTGCCAGTCCTTCGTGCCGAGCTTCGTCTCGCTCGCGACGACCCCGATCTGCCGCCACGCGTCGATAAGGTATTCGCCGGCGGCCGCGTAGGGGATCGCGATGTTGCGGTTGTTCAGCTTGAACGAAAGCTTTTCGACGCCGGCCTCGGCGAGAAGCCGAACCGCTTCGGCGCGCGAGGCGCGGATATCGCGGCTGAAGCCCGGCAGCTCGGCGAGGGCGCTCTCGGGCGTCGCCATCGCGAAGCCTGGGCGCATGATGCCGCCGACGAACTTGAGGTAGGTGGTCCGCGAGAGGCTTTCGGCCGCCTCCCAGCGGTCGATCGCGAGCGAGAGGGCCCGCCGCACCCTCGCGTCGTCGAACGGCTTGCGCTTGGTGTTGAAGACGATCAGGAGATTGAGCAGCCACGGGCTCTCGTGGACGACGATGTCGTTGCCGCGCGCGGCGAGGAGCCGGTCGCGCTCGGCGGGCGAGACGCTGCGGAACTGCGCCTCGACCTTTCCGCTCTCGAGCGCCTCGAGCGCCGGCGCCCCGGTCGCGAAGGTCGCCCGGTAGCCGTCGAGATAGGGTCGGCCCGGGATGAAGTACCGGTCGAACCGCTTGCCGACCCAGTGCTTGCCGGGCACGTGCTCGACGAACTCGAAGGCGCCGGTGCCGAGAATGTTCTTGGCCGGGAACGTCGGATCCTGCGCCAGCTTCGCGGCGCTGTAGATGCAGTTCCAGGGGCTGGCGAATCCCGCCAGCATCGAGGCCTCGGGCCACTGCAGTTTGAAGACGACGGTGCGCGGGTCGGGCGTCTCAATCGCGCCGATCGCGGCATGAGCCGCCCGCCGCGGCGACTTCACTCCGGGCGGCGGCGCGATGATGCGCTCGTAGCTCGCCTTGACGTCGGCCGAGGTCAGCTTGGAGCCGTCGTGAAAAAGCACGTTCGGCCGCAGCTTGAACGTGTAGGTCTTCTGATCGGCGGAGACCGTCCAGCTCTCCGCGAGATCGCCCTTCACCTCTGGATAGTTCGCCCCGTCGAACTTGAGCAGCGTCGAGTAGTGCGGCGCGATCGGGTGGATGAACGCGAACGAGATGTTCTGGTGACAGTCGTAGTTCGGCGGCTCGTTGTCGACGACGAACTCGAGCGTGCCGCCGCGGTGCGGCTGCGTCTCGGCGAGGGCCCATCCGGGCAGGAATGCCGCGAGAGCGACGAGCGGGAGCAGACGACGACCGCATGCCGGCATGGGGAACACCTCGGCAGGAGAGGGCGGATCGAGAGGCGGCGCGGCGGTCAGCGCATGCCCTGCTGCTGCCGCCACCGCTGGAATTGCGAGAAGAGCTCCTCCTTGCGCTGCTGGGTGAGCGTGACGCCGCCCGCCTTGCTGCGCTCGTCGAGGAAGCGGATGAAGATCTCCTTGAGATCGGCGACCGCCGGCGCGGCGACGGGGTTCTGCTGCAGCCACGCCGCGGCGGGAGGAAAGCGCCGCCAGCCGGCGAGCTCGGCGCGAATGTCGGCCTCGCGCCATTTCGGGTGGTGGGCCGGGGTGCGCAGCTTGTCGAACTGCGTAAAGAGGGCGTCGACCAGCCGCGCCATGTTGCGGAAGCGCTCGCTGTCGGGCGGCAGGTTCGCCGCCGCGAGCACGACCGGGACCGCGATCGTCTCGACGCTCTTCGCCGGGTCGATGATCCCCGGATAGTCCTCGCTCGTGAGGGTCGCGCGCGAATAGGTCTTCGCCAGCTCCTCGTCGAGCGGGACCGGGAGGAAATGCGCGCCCTTCGGCAGGCTTCGCCCGGCGAAGGCCGGAACCGGCTTGCCGCCGACCGCCGCCACCGCGGCGATCTCGCCCTTGCCGAGCTTGTCGAGCGCCGTCGCCTCGTCGAAGGCGGTGACCTCGACCCCCATGTTCAGCCTCTTGAGAAGATTGGCGACCGTCACCGCCGTGCCGCTGCCGGCCGGCTCGACGTTGACCTTCTTTCCGGCGAGGTCCTCGATCGTCTGTATGTCCTCGCGCGCGAGGATATGCAGCTCCGCGTTGCCGAGCGAAGTCACGAGGCTCACCGCGGCACGATCCTTCTCCGGGGTCGCATCGGCCTGCAGGATCGCGAGATCGACGCCGCGCAGCAGGCGAAGATCCGTCACGGCCTGCTGCGCCCCTTTGCCAAGCACCGGGAGAAGCCGGCGCGTCGCCCCGTCGTCGAGAACGTTCGCGAGATCGGCGGCCATGCGCGCGGCGGTGCTGTCGATCCGCCAGGTCACCATCGTCACGGTGCCGCGATTGACCGTCTCGCTGGTCGCGGCGGGCCGTGTTGCTCCCGTCTGCGCCGCCCCCGGCGCGACGCCGCCGAGCAAGGCGGAGAGCGCGGCCGCCGAGGTTGTGAGCAAGACCCGCCTGAGGAAGGTGGAACCGGTCATGAAAAACGCCCGCGCCGGCTGTGGAACGATCGGAAGGAGCGCGCCGGCGCCCCGGACCCCCCTCCATCGACGCCGCATTATCTCCACGGCGCCTGTCCGGGACGATAGTAAAACGTGGTTAATTGAAGGTTAACTGAAACTGTCTGGCATGCTTTGCGGTTGATGGAATAAATACAAACGATGGTTGTGGGCTCTGAGATTACAAAGATTTCGGGCGCTGACTTAGCGAATTCGCTCAACAAAATCGTGGATACCGCCCTAGTGGCCTAATTTTGTCACAGTCGACTAAGCCGAATTTGCTTGACTTGTCTTCTGCGACTCGATCGACAAGGGCCGCGGCGGTAGTCCCGCCGCGGCCCCGATGATCCCGCGCTCGCGCGGCCGCTATTTTTCCCGGAACGCCCGGTGGAAGCTGTCGAGGATCGGCGCCAGGGCGTAGAGCGCCACCGTGGTCTCGCCGGTCTTGATCATCGCTTCGGCCGGCATGCCGGGGTAGAGCTCGACCTCGCCGGCGAGGCGCTCGAGCTGCTTCTCGTCGAGGCGCACCTTCGCCGCGTAGTACGGCTGGTTCGTCCTCTGATCGACGAGCCGGTCGGCCGAGACGTAGATGACCTTGCCGTCGATGTCCGGCGTGCGCCGCTGCTTGTAGGGGATCAGCCGCACATGCGCCGCGAGCCCCTCGCGCACGACGTTGATGTCCTCGGGTCTCACATGGACCGTGACGACGAGGTTGTCCTTCGCCGGAACGAGATCCATGAGCGGCTCGCCGGCCCGGATGACGCCCCCGCGGGTATGAACCTTGAGGTCGGTGACGATGCCGTGCTGCGGCGCCTTGACCTCGATCCGGCTCAGGACGTCGGCCGCCGCCTGCATCTGCTCGGTGAGCTCGTGAATCTTCTGCTGCGTGTCGCGCAGCTGCGTCGCCACCTCGTTCTGGGTGTCGTTCTGCTGATTGAGGATCTGGACCTCGCTCTCGGCGATGGTCTGCTGCGCCTTGGCGATGAGGGCGACGAGCTCGCCCCGGCGGCCTTCGATGTCGGCGAGGTCGCGCTGAAGCTGGAGGAGGCGCGGCTTGCGCTCCAGCCCCTTGTCCACCAGCGCCTTGAGGCCGTTGATCTCCTCGTTGATGAGGGCGATGCGCTGCTCCGCGGCGATCTCCTGCGCGCGATAGCCGACGATCTCCTCCTTCACCTGCGCCATGCGCTGCTCGATCACCTGGCGCTTCGATTGGAACAGCTCGCGCCGGGTGGCGAAGATGCGCTCCTGACCGGCCATCACCTGCGCGACCGAGGGATCGTTCTTCTGCAGCTCGAGCTGCGCCGGCCAGGTGATCGTGTCGCGGCCGTCGCGTTCGGCGATGAGCCGCGCCTCCCGCGCGAGCGCGTCCCAGTACTGGCCCTGGAGCGCGGCAAGCGTCGTGCGCGGCTTGGTGTCGTCGAGCCGGATCAGCGGCTGGCCCGGCTGCACCTCGTCGCCGTCCTTGACGAGAATCTCGCCGACGATGCCGCCTTCGAGGTGCTGGATGGTCTTGCGGTTCGTCTCGGCCTCGAGATAGCCCGATCCGATCGCCGCGCTTTCGAGCGGGGCGAACACCGACCAGATCCCGAAGACCCCGATGAAGAGCGCGACGGTGGCGAGCCCGGCGATCGCGATGCCGCGTGCCATCGCGATCGGCGTCTCGGGCGGAGAGGACTGCTCGATCTCCTCGACGACGGCGAGGCTGGTGCTGCTCATGGCTTCCTCTCCTTCCTCAGGCGGTCTGCTTCTGCGCCAGCGTGTGGCCGCGTTGTGCCGCGACCTGCTGCTGCGCCACCTTTTGTGCCGCCGCGTTGAGCTTGGCGATCACCTCGGCGCGGTCGCCGAACGCGTCGACCATTCCGTGACGCAGCACGAGGAGCTTGTCGGCCTGGCCGAGGATGCTCGGTCGATGCGCGATGACGACGACGGTGGTGCCCTGCGCTTTCAGATGCGTGATCGCGCGCACGAGCGCCTCCTCGCCCTCGTGATCGAGGCTGGCGTTCGGCTCGTCGAGCACGACGAGCCGCGGCCTTCCGAAGAGCGCCCGCGCGAGTCCGAGGCGCTGGCGCTGCCCGCCCGAAAGCTTGAGCCCGCCTTCGCCGATCTCGCTGTCGTAGCCGCGCGGCAGGCGCATGATCGTCTCGTGCAGCCCGACGAGCGTCGCCGCCTCGATCACCTGCGCCGGTTCCGCGTTGGCGAGGCGCGCGATGTTCTCCCGCACGGAGCCGGCGAAGAGCTCGATGTCCTGCGGCAGGTAGCCGATATGCTTCGCTCCGCCGGAATCGAGCCAGACCTGGATGTCGGCGCCGTCGAGGCGCACGTTGCCGGCGGTCGGGATCCACGAGCCCGCGATGAGGCGGGCGAGCGTCGACTTGCCCGCGGCTGAGGGACCGATGATGCCGAGGACCTGACCCGGGTTGAGCCCGAAGGACACGCCGCGCAGCGCCGGCGTGTCCGAGCCCGGCGGCACGTAGGTGACGCGCTCGACGACGAGCTCGCCCTCCGGCCGCGGCAGCTCCATGCCCTTCTCGCGCGGCGGCGCCGAACGGAGGAGCTCGTCGAGGCGGCGATAGGCGAGGCGCGCGGAGACCAGCGACTTCCAGGTCCCGATGGCGTTCTCGACCGGCGCCAGCGCGCGGCCGAGAAGGAAGGAGCTCGCGAACATCGCGCCGGCGCTCGCCTCCTGATGGATGACGAGCCAGGCGCCGGTCGCCAGGATCACCGTCTGGACCATGAGCCGCGCGTATTTCGAAAGGCCGAGCACGATGGCTCCGCGATTGCCGGCCTCCAGGGTCGCCGCGCGGCCTTCGCGGTTGTCCCGCCGCCACAGCCGCACGATGCCGTCCAGCATTCCCATCGCGCGGATGACTTCGGCGTTGCGCAGCGCCGACTCGGTCCGGGTATGGGTGCGGTTCACCGCGAGGTTGGCGCTGCGGAGCGGCCGGCGCGTCGAGAACTCGTTGACGAGGGCGAGGCCGAAGAGGAGCACGCCGCCCAGCACGCCGACGACGCCCAGCATCGGGTGGAGCACGAACAGCAACAGGATGAAGAGCGGCGCCCAGGGCGCATCGAGCAGCGGCGCGATCGCCGGGCCGGAAAGGAAGCCCTTCACCGTGGCGAGGTCGCGCAGGCTCTGGCCCGCCTTGGTCGGCTCATGGCGAAGCGCGACGTGGAGCGCGCTGCCGAGGACCGCCGGGCCGAGCCGCTCGTCGAGCCACATCCCGAGCCGGGCGAGAAGCTGTCCGCGAAGCGCGTCCATGACCGCCAGCACGGCGAGCGCGATCCCCGTGATGAGGGTCAGCATCAGGAGCGTGTCGATGCTGCGCGACGACAGGACGTGGTCGAAGACCTGCATCATGTATATCGGCGAGGCCAGGACCAGAAGGTTCAGAGCGAAGCTGAAGACAAGCAGAACGGCTGCGGTGCCTCGGCACGCTCTGAGTGCGGACTGGATTTCGGTTTCGCGCATCGGGCTCTTCCGGGCACTGAGTGAGGTCCGCGGAAGGTGGCGGGATATGGTTAATGAAAATTCAAGCCCGTCTCGCGAGAGGGTTCTGATACTTCACGAAACCTATGGTTTTGTTTGAGACACTCTCGATTAACTTTCTAATGCGACTTTCCTCATCATGACCTCCGCCGCCGTTGCCCGCGCCGCCGCGCTGCCCGATCCGGAGCTGGTCAGTGGGATTCGCCGCGCCAGCCGCGCTGCCGGCGTCGACTTCGGCTACCTCATGGCGCAGGCCGCGCGGGAAAGCGGGTTCCGTCCCGACGCCAAGGCGCGCACGAGCTCGGCGACCGGGCTCTTCCAGTTCGTCGAGGCCACCTGGCTCGACCTCGTCAAGCGGCACGGGGGAGCGCACGGTATCGTGGCCGACGCGTCCGACGCCGAGCTTCTGGCGCTGCGCGAGGATCCCGCGCTCTCGGCGGCCATGGCGGCCGAGTACGCGCGCGAAAACAAGGCGAGGCTCGAGACGGCGCTCGGGCGCGAGGCGGGCAGGGCCGAGCTCGCGCTTGCGCATTTTCTCGGGCCGGGCGGCGCGATCCGCTTCCTCGAGGGTCTTGCCGCCAATGCCGGGACCGAGGCTGCCAGGCTCCTCCCCGAGGCCGCTGCCGCGAACCGTTCGGTCTTCTACGGCCGCGACGGGGCCGCTCGCAGCCTCGGCGAGATCTGGGACGATTTCAGCCGCCGCATCGAGCGCGAGGCGGCGGCGTGGAGCGCACCCGAACCTCTCGCGGCCCTGCATGCGCCCGCCGCTACGGAACCGGCGACCGGAACGGCTCGCGGAATTCCCGAAGCCCGCCCCGCGACGTCGGAGGCCGTCCCCGCTCGGGCGAGGCTTTCGGCGCCGCGCCTCAGCCGCCCGACCCTCGCGATGCTCGACGCGCTCGCCTTCGTCGCGCTGAAGCTGATCGGTCAAGGGGCGGAGTCGAATCGGGCATACTCGCGCCGCGAAGACTTGTGATTTGGTGGTCGAAATAAGTCCTATTTGGACTTGACTTATCCCTGAAAGGACATTACCGAGGTCGGGCCCGGTGCCGGCGATCCGTCGCGCGTGCCGTCGCGCAGCGAGGAGAATCCCGCGCGGCCGGCGCGCGGGACCCGGGCGCGCAGGGAGGAGAGCCTGCATTTTTCCTGCATTTGCAGGAGCGCGGGTCAGTCGCAGACCCGATAGGGACCGAGGTCGAGATGGAAGTGATCTCGGTGGTTCCGGTCGGTCTCGGGCGTCAGGACGATTGAGAAATACCGGCACGCGCCGGTCGCAACGGCGCGGAGGAACCGCCCCGCGTTGCCCTCGTTCCAGTCGCGGGCGACGCTGATCCGGCGCCCGTCGGCGAGCTCGAACCCGGCGAGGTCGAGCGCGCGCCCGCTCGCGTGCTCGCTCATCCGAAAGAGGCTGCCCGTGCGCCGACGGCAGTCCCAGGCGCCGAGATGGCTGAGGCGCCGGACGGGCTGGCCGAAATGGCGCGCGGCCTCCGGCTGCACGACGTCTCGGGTGAAAGCGGCGAGGGCGGCCGCGAGCGGGCAGCCGACGAGCGCGGGCCGCTCGAGCACGGCGCCCCCGGCGGCCTCGACCCGGATCGGGTCGGCGATGGCACAGCGCCTGCGGCCGCTCGGAGAGGCGGCGGGCGTCCACCGGACAGCCTCCGGCGCGAGTGCCGCGTAGCAGGCGGCGCCGGCGGCATAGCGCGGCGGCGGCGGCATCGGAGGCCGATCGGCGGCGCAGCCGGCGAGCACGAAGAGAGCGAGAAACCGGAAGAAGAGGCGGCTGCTCAGCGTTACAACCTTCCCATGTCGATTCCAGACAACGACCGGCGCCTCGACGTCTTCCGCGGTGCGAGAGTGCTCATCACCGGAGGGCTCGGCTTCATCGGCTCGACGCTCGCGCGCCGCCTGGCGACGCTCGGCGCCGACGTTCTCATCGTCGACAGCCTCATCCCGGAATACGGCGGCAATCTGTTCAACATCGCCGGATTCGAAGACCGCGTCAGCGTCAATATCTCGGACATCCGCGACATCTACGGCCTGAAGCACCTCCTCAAGGGGCGCCAGTACCTCTTCAACCTCGCGGGGCAGACGAGCCATCTCGACTCGATGGCGGAGCCCGTGATCGACCTCGAGATCAATTGCCGGGCACAGCTCACTCTGCTCGAGGCGTGCCGGCAGGTGGCGCCCGACATCAAGATCGTCTTCGCCTCGACCCGGCAGATTTACGGCCGCCCGGCCTATCTCCCGGTCGACGAGCGCCATCCGCTCCACCCGGTCGACGTCAACGGCGTCAACAAGATGGCCGGCGAGGCCTATCACATCCTCTATCACGAGGTGTACGGCATCCGGGCCTGCGCGCTGCGCCTCACCAACACCTACGGGCCGCGCATGCGGATCAAGGATGCGCGGCAGACCTTCGTCGGGATCTGGGTGCGCGCCGTCCTCGAGGGAAAGCCGTTCGAGGTCTGGGGCGGCGACCAGCTCCGCGACTTCACCTACGTCGACGACGCGGTCGATGCCTTTCTTCTTGCCGCGACCACGGACGCGGCGGCGGGGCGCGTCTTCAACGTCGGCGGAGAGGAGGTGGTCAGCCTCCGGGAGCTGGCGGATGCGCTCGTCGCCGCGAACGGCAGCGGCCGATACGTCGTCCGCGAGTTTCCTGCCGAGCGCAAGCGGATCGACATCGGCGATTACTACGCCGCCGACTCGCTGTTCCGCGAGACGGTGCAGTGGCGGGCGCGCGTGCCGCTCGCCGAGGGGCTCCAGCGGACGCTCGCCTTCTTCCGCGAGAACCTGGAGCGGTACCTGTGATCGCGCAATGCGACCTCGCGGCCGGCTATCTCGCGCATCGGGACGCGATCGATGCGGCGGTGCGCCGGGTGCTCGAAAGCGGCTGGTACATCCTCGGCCAGGAGGTCGCCGCCTTCGAGAGCGAGTTCGCGGCCTATATCGGCGTGGCGCACGGAGTCGGGGTCGGCAACGGCACCGATGCTCTCGCGCTGGCGCTGCGCGCGGTCGGCGTCGCGCCGGGCGATCTCGTCGCCACCGTGTCGCACACTGCGGTCGCCACCGTCGCGGCGATCGAGATGGTCGGGGCGCGGCCGCTCCTCGTCGACATCGAGCCCGAGACCTTTACCATGGACCCTGCCTCGCTCGAGCGAGCGCTGCGCGAGGCGCCGGGGCGCGTCGCGGCGGTCGTGCCGGTCCATCTCTACGGTCAGGCGGCGGACCTCGCGGCGATCACCGGCCTCGCCGGTCAGCACGGCGCGGCGCTCGTCGAGGATTGCGCGCAGGCGCATGGCGCGATGCTCGACGGTCGCCGGCTCGGCACGTTCGGCGATGCCGCGTGCTTCAGCCTCTACCCGACGAAGAATCTGGGCGCCCTCGGCGACGGGGGGATCGTCGTGACGAAGGACGAAGCCCTCGCGGCAAAGCTCCGCGAGCTGCGCGAGTACGGCTGGCGCGAGCGCTATGTCAGCCATGTCGCCGGGGTCAATTCGAGGCTCGACGAGCTGCAGGCGGCGATCCTCCGCGCGAAGCTCCCGGCGCTCGACCGCGAGAACGCCCGCCGCGCGGAAATCGCGGCGGGCTACGACGCGGGACTCGCCGGCAGCGGGCTCGCGCTTCCCGTGCGCCGGCCCGGCGCAAGCCACGTCTTCCATCAGTACGTCGTCCGCGCGCCGGCGCGCGATGCCCTCCGGGAGCGCCTCCGCGCGGCCGGGATCGGAACAAACATCCACTATCCCGTGCCGGTGCATCTGCAGCCGGCCTATCGCGGCCGCGTGCTCCTCGCTCCGGGCGGGCTGCCGGCGAGCGAGGCGGCGGCGCGGGAGGTGCTGAGCCTGCCGATGTATCCGCAGCTCGATGACGACGCGGTGCGGCGGGTGACAGCCGTCCTTCGCGAAATCGGCGCCGCGCGCGAGGCGTGATCGCGTCTGACGCGCGCCGGGCGCGGGAGGGCGGGGAGGTCAGAGGCCGAGCGCCGAAAGCGCCGGGCCGAGCTCTTGGCGGGTCTCGCCGAGCTTCTCCCACGGATCGGAGCGCCGCCGTGCGATCAGTGCCGGCACGGTGCGCAGCGAGAACGCGCTCTGATCGAGGCCCGGCCCGAGATCCGACCAGGCGATCGGCATCGATACGGTGGCGCCGCGGCGGGCGCGGGTGGAATAGGCCGCCACCGCGGTCGCGCCGCGCCCGTTCCGGAGATAATCGACGAAGATCCGGCCGCCGCGCGCCTTCTTCGCCATCGCGATCGTGAACCGCTCCGGCGCGTCCTTCGCCATGCCGGCGGCGAAAGCGCGTGCGAACGGCTTCACGACGCTCCAGTCGTGGCGCGGCTCGATCGGCACGACCACGTGAAGCCCCTTGCCGCCCGTCGTCTTGAGAAAGCTCTCGAGGCCGAGCGCGGCGAGGCGGTCGCGGACCTCGAAAGCGGCCGTCGCCACCCGGTCCCAGGCGACGTCCGGGCCGGGGTCGAGATCGAAGACGAGCCGGTCGGGCGTCTCGAGGCGGTCGATGGTGGAGCCCCAGGGATGAATTTCGAGCACCCCCATCTGCGCCAGCGCGACGAGACCGGCACGATCGTCGATCCAGAGATAGGTCGAGCTTCCCTTCTCGTGTTCCGCCGTCCCGGTACCGTCGGGGATCTCGACGCGCCGCACCTCGTCGGGAACGCCCGAGCCGACATGCTTCTGGAAGAAGCACGCCTCGCCCGAGCCTTCGGGGCAACGCACGAGGCTCAGCGGACGGCGCGCCATATGCGGCAGCGCAGCGTCGGCGACAGCGACGTAGTACTCGGCGAGCGCCTGCTTCGTGATTCCCTGCTCGGCGTAGAGAACCTTGTCCGGGCTGGTGAGGCGGACGCCTTCGATCGCTACTGCGGCGTTTCCCGTCATTGTCGCTCAGGGGAACGATACGGGTGAGGGTGCTGTTCCTTCGGGTAAAGCCCGTCCAATCAGGAGATGATGATGTCGTTGCGGATCACGATGATTTCCCTCGCATGCGTGTCGCTTCTGGCCGCGTGCGGCACGACGACGGAGGACCGCGCGATCAGCGGCGGTGCGCTCGGCGCGGGTGTCGGCGCAGGCGCGGGAGCGCTCACCGGCGGAAACGTGCTCGGCGGCGCGTTGCTCGGCGGCGCGGCCGGCGCGGCGGGCGGTGCCCTTACCGACGAAAAGGATATCGATCTCGGCAGGCCGATCTGGAAGCGCTGAGCGCGCCCCGAAGCGCTCGGCGCGATTGCTAGCCTGCGAGGGCGAGTCCGACGAGGAAAACGAGTGCGATCGCAGAGATCGCCGACCAGGCGTCTGCCGACAGCAACATGACGCGCCCCCTCCCGGCTTCGTTCGACCGGTCGAGCTTCCGCCCCTAATCGTTAGCGACTCGTAAACGCGCTCGGCGAGAGCGCGAGCGGGCGACGACCAGGAATCGCCGAGACCAGGAATCGCCGACGATGACCTGGAAATGACCCGAGGCGCGCCACACATTCTTCATGTTTCGGCGCGAGAGTCGCGCTGTCAGCACATTGCACGGGAGGGCGAATGTCGCGCACTTGGAATTGCCGCCGCGAGCCGACCCTCAAGGAGCTGCTCGAGGACGACGTGATGCGCCTCGCGATGCGGAGCGCCGGCCTCGACGCGGAAACCTTCAAACTGCAGCTTCGCGAGGCGGCGGAGCGGATGCGCGCCGACATCGAGGCGCGCTGATCGAGCGGCGTACGCCGGGTCGGCGCGGCGCCGCGCTGCCCTCGCGGGTGGCGCCCGGGGTCGCGGGAGCGCTATAGAGCGCTTCCGTGACCGTTCTCTTCGCCATCGTCTTCATCGATCTCATCGGCTTCGGGCTCGTTATCCCGCTGCTGCCGTTCTACGCCGAGCTCCACGGCGCGTCGCCCGAGCTCGTGACGCTGGCGATGGCGAGCTACTCGGCCGCCCAGCTCGTCGCGGCGCCGGTTCTCGGACGGCTCAGCGACCGGTGGGGCCGTCGCCCGATCCTCATCGTCAGCCTCGCGGGCTCGACGCTATCGTATCTCTGGCTGGGCTTCGCGTACGGGCTCTGGGTGATCTTCGCCTCGCGCCTCCTCGCCGGTGCCTGCGCCGGCAACATCGCCGCGGCGCAGGCCTATATCGGCGACGTGACGCGGCCCGAGGAGCGCGCCCGCGGCATGGGCATGATCGGCGCCGCCTTCGGCCTCGGCTTCATCCTCGGGCCGGCGCTCGGCGGGCTTCTCGCCGGCAGCGAGCCGACGCCGCAGGCTCTGGCGCTGCCGGCCTTCGTCGCGGCCGGGCTCTCTTTCCTCGCGCTTCTCGGCGTCCTCTTCGTCCTGCCGGAAAGCCTCCCACCCGAACGCCGGGGCGCCCGGAGCAGGAAGCGCAGCGAAATGGTGCTCGATGCGCTGAGACGGCCCGAGATGCGCCGGCTCGTTCTTCTCTACTTCATCGTCATCGTCGCTTTCGCGGGCATGGAGACGACCTTCGCGATGTGGGCCGAGCGGCAGTTCGGCTGGGGGCCGGCCCAGGTCGGCGGCGTCCTCGCTTATGTCGGCGTGCTTTCCGCCGCCGTGCAGGGCGGCCTCATCGGGCGGCTCGCGCGCCGCTTCGGCGAGGAGCGGCTGCTGGTTGCGGGCCTGGCGGCGATCTGCGTGGGGCTCATCGTCACGCCGCTGGCGTACAGCCTTCCCGCGCTCCTCGGCGGAACCGCCTTCATGGCGCTCGGCATGGGGCTGACCCAGCCCTCGATCTCGAGCCTTCTCTCGCGCGCAGCCGGGCGCGAGCGCCAGGGCGAGACGATGGGCGTGGCCCAGTCGGCCGGCAGCTTCGCCCGGATCGTGGGCCCTGCGCTCGCCGGCGTGCTCTTCGGCGCCTTCGGGCGGCAGGCGCCGTTCTGGTCGGGCGCGCTCATCCTCGCCGTCGCCGTTCTCCTCGCCTGGCGGCTCGAAAGGCGCGACGCCCCCGCCGCGGCGCAACCGTGACCGATCTCCGCGGCGGGCGCGAGCCGGTCCGGCCGAAGGGAACGACGCGCGAGGATCTGCGCAGCCTCGTCCGCCTCGCGCCCTATCTCTGGCCGAAGGGGGAGCTGGGGCTGCGCCTGCGCGTCCTCGCCGCCATCGGCTTCCTCGTCGCGGCGAAGCTCGTCAATGTCTATGTGCCGATCCTCTACAAGAAGGCGGTGGACGCGCTCTCGGGTCCCGAGATCGTCGTCGTCCCGGTGGCGCTCGTTCTCGGCTACGGCCTTGCCCGCGTCGGCGCGCAGACCTTCGCCGAGCTTCGCGAGGCGATCTTCTCGCGTGTCGAGCAGCACGCGGTCCGTCTCGTCGGCCTCTCGACCTTCCGCCATCTGCACCGGCTTTCGCTCCGCTTCCATTTGGAGCGGCAGACCGGCGGCCTCTCGCGAGCGATCGAGCGCGGCATACGCGGCGTCGAGTTCCTGCTTTCGTTCATGCTCTTCAACCTCGTGCCGACGCTGTTCGAGATCCTGCTCGTCTGCGGCGTTCTCTGGCACTTCTACGAGGCGCGCTTCGCCGCGGTGACGTTCGTCACGGTCGTGGTCTACGTCGTCTACACGACCCTGATCACCGACTGGCGGGTCAAGTTCCGCCGAGAGATGAACGAGCGCGACAGCGAGGCGAACACCAAGGCGATCGACAGTCTCCTCAACTACGAGACGGTGAAGTACTTCGCGAACGAGGAGCACGAGGCGCAGCGCTTCGACCGCGCGCTCCGGGCCTATGAGCGCGCGGCCGTGAAGAGCCAGACGACGCTCTCGCTCCTCAATGTCGGTCAGGGATTCGTCATCTCGATCGGGCTCGTGGCCGTCATGCTGATGGCCGGGCAAGGCGTCGTAAACGGGACGATGACGGTCGGCGACTTCGTCCTGGTGAACACGTATCTCATCCAGCTCTACATGCCGCTCAACTTCCTCGGCATGGTCTACCGCAACATCAAGCAGTCGCTGACCGATCTCGAGAAGATGTTCCAGCTTCTGGCCGTCCGGCCCGAGATCGAGGACAAGCCGGGAGCGCCGGCGCTCGCGGTGCCGCGCGGCGAGATCGTCTTCGAGGACGTGCATTTCCGCTACGACGAGCGCCGCCCGATCCTGAAGGGCGTGTCGTTCCGCGTGCCCCCCGGCCGCACGCTCGCGATCGTCGGCCCGTCGGGAAGCGGAAAGTCGACGATCGCTCGTCTCCTTTTCCGCTTCTACGACATCGAGCGCGGCGCGATCCGCATCGACGGCCAGGATATCCGCGACGTGACCCAGGACTCGCTCCGCCGCGCGATCGGCGTCGTGCCGCAGGACACCGTGCTCTTCAACGACACCATCCGCTACAACATCGCCTACGGCCGGCCGAGCGCGACGGACGAGGAGATCGAGGCGGCCGCGCGTCTGGCGCGGATCGACGAGTTCGTGCGCCGCCTGCCGGACGGCTACGCGACTCCCGTGGGCGAGCGCGGCCTCAAGCTCTCCGGCGGCGAGAAGCAGCGCGTGGCGATCGCGCGCGTCATCCTCAAGGCGCCGAAGATCCTCGTCTTCGACGAGGCGACGAGCGCGCTCGACACGAAGACCGAGCGGGCGATCCAGGCGAGCCTCGACGAGGTCTCGGCCGACCGCACGACCCTCGTCATCGCGCACCGGCTCTCCACCGTCGTCGATGCGGACGAAATTCTCGTTCTCGACGACGGGATCGTGCGTGAGCGCGGAACCCATGCCGAACTCCTCGCGCGCGGCGGCGCCTATGCCGAGATGTGGCGGCGGCAGCAGGAAGCGGACGCTCGTGCTGCCGCGCTCGCCGAGAGCGCCGAGTAGCCGGCGATGAGCGGGCTGGACGAGGGTGCACTCCGTCCTTTCCGTGCCGTCGCGGCTGATGCTAAGAGCCGCGGGATGGAAGAAACCGAGCGTCTTGCGGCGGCGCTGCGCGGCGGCGACCGGCGCGCCCTGGCGCGCGCGATTACGCTCATCGAGTCGACGCGCGAGGATCACCGGCAGCGTGCCGAGGCGCTGCTCGCACGGCTTCTGCCCGGCCCGACCGGGACGATCCGGCTCGGCATCTCGGGCGTCCCCGGGGTCGGCAAGTCGAGCTTCATCGAGCGCTTCGGGCTCCACGCGATCGCCGCCGGCCATCGCGTCGCCGTGCTCGCTGTCGACCCTTCCTCCAAGCGCGGCGGCGGCTCGATTCTCGGCGACAAGACCCGCATGGCCGAGCTCGCGCGCCACCGCTCGGCCTTCATCCGCCCGTCGCCGGCCGGGACGACCCTCGGCGGCGTCGCACGGCGCACGCGCGAGGCGATGCTGCTCTGCGAGGCGGCCGGGTTCGACGTCGTCTTCATCGAGACGGTGGGTGTCGGACAATCGGAGACGGCGGTCTCCGACCTCGTCGACATGTTCCTCCTGCTGCTGCTTCCGGCCGGCGGCGACGAGCTTCAGGGGGTGAAGCGGGGCATCGTCGAGCTCGCCGACCTTATCCTCGTCAACAAGGCCGACGGAGAGCTCCGGCCGGCGGCGATGCGCACGGTCGCGGACTATCGCAATGCGCTCCGCCTCCTGCGCACGGGATCAAACGCGTGGCGCCCCGAGGTCCTCGCGGTTTCCGCGCTCGAAGGCACCGGGATCGAGGCCGCCTGGGATCTGGTTCTGCGCCACCACGCGGCGACAGAGGCCTCGGGCGAGCGCCAGCGCCGCCGGGCCGAGCAGGCGCGGGCGGCACTCTGGGCCGAGCTCGCCGAAAGCCTTGTCGAGCGGCTGCGCGCCGATCCGCGGGTCGCGGCTGCGCTGCCGGCGCTCGAGGCCAAGGTGAGCGCCGGCGCGGCCAGCCCCTCGGCCGCGGCGCGCGAGATCCTGGCCCGGTTCCTCGAGGCTTGACGCGCGCGCACCGAACCCTTAGAAAGCGCGGCTTTCCGAGAGATCCCCAAAGGTCACCCATGTCGCGCAAGTGCACGATCACCGGCAAGGGCGTGCAGGTCGGTCACAACGTCAGCCACGCCAACAACAAGACGAAGCGGCGCTTCCTGCCCAATCTGCAGACCGTGTCGCTCCAGTCCGACGTCCTCGGCGTGCCCGTGCGTCTGCGCCTCTCCACGCGCGCCATCCGCACGATCGAAAAGCAGGGGGGTCTCGACGCCTTCCTCAGCGAAACGCCCGCCTCCAAGCTCAGCGAGGAGGCGCGGCGCCTCAAGCGCCGGCTCGAAGCTTCGCGCGCGAAGAAAGAGGGCGCTGCCGCCTGAGCCGGGCGGAGGACATCGCACTCTGGCTGTTCGAGCGCCGCCGCTCGAAGCAGCAGCTGCTGCCGCTTCCTCAGGAGCTGCGTCCCGCCGGCATAGACGAGGCCTACGCCGCCCAGGAGGCCTTGCACGGCCTTTACAGCCGTAGCGGGCGCGGGGCGATCGGCGGCGCCAAGGTCGCGATCACGACGGCCGTGATGCAGCGGCTGATGAAGATCGGCGAGCCCTGCGGCGGTGCCGTCTTCGCCGGAGAGATCTACCGATCGCCCGCGACGCTTCGCATGGCCGATTTCGGCCGCGTCGCCGTGGAATGCGAGATCGCGGTGACGCTCGGCCGCGACCTTCCGGGCGGCCAGAGCCGGGACGAGGTCGCGGAGGCGATCGAGTCCTGCCATGCCGCGATCGAGCTCATCGACGACGCGCGTGCCGAGTACGGGCTCTTCGATGCTTTGAACCTCATCGCCGACAATGCCTGGAATGCGGGCCTCGTGCTGGGCCCGCCAGTGAAGGAGTGGCGCCACCTCGATCTCGCGTCGCTCGCCGGCACGATGACGGTCGGCGGACGCCTCGCCGGGCGCGGGACGGGCGCGGACGTGCTCGGCCACCCGCTGAACGCCCTGGTCTGGCTCGCGGACACGCTCGCGCGACGTGGAAGGCCGCTGCGCGCAGGCATGGTGATCACCACCGGCAGCATCGTCGCGACGCAATGGCCGCAGCCCGGCGAAACCGTCGAGGTCGACATCGAGGCGCTCGGCAAGGCGATGGCATCGTTCGTCTGATCGCGTGAACGGCCTTTATCAGGGTCGACGGGTTCGAGGCAGCAGCCCGAGCTTCTATTTCGCCAGCAGCGTCTTCGGCAGCATCGCATGGACGCCCTTGTTGCCGTCGACGAGCTGCGTCACCCGAAGATCGACGGCGAGGCTGCAGGTCATGTAGGCGTCGATCGGCGAAAGGCCGGCGGCTTCGCCGAGGAACGCGATCATCTCCCGCAGGGCCTGCTTCGCCGCGTCGTCGAGATCCTCGTTGAGCCCGAGGGCGATGTGATGCGTCGGCGTCTCCGCCCGCGGCATGGCGAGCTTCATGTCCTTGCGGAGAACGAGACGGAACGTGCCGGCGAGCGCCGTTTCGAGCGCGGTGAGGCAAACCTCGCCGTCGCCCTGGACCCCGTGCCCGTCGCCGACCGAGAAGAGCGCACCCGGCGCCCAAACCGGAAGGTAGAGCGTCGTGCCGGCGACGAGCTCCTTCAGGTCGATGTTGCCGCCGAATTCGCGCGGGACGATCGACGTGACGGCGCCGTAGACCGGCGGCGGCGCCACGCCCATGACGCCGAAGAACGGGCTGAGGCGTATCTCCTTGCCCCAGGGCAGGGTCGCCGTGCCGCGCTGACGGTCGATCGCGACGTGCCAGAGCTTCCGCTGCGGAAAGTCCTCCGGGAGCGTTCCGGCGAGCGGCCGGACGATCGTCCAGCCCCAATTCTGCCGACAGTCGATCGAAAGAATCTGCACCTCCAGCACGTCGCCGGGCTCGGCGTGTTCGACCGCGACCGGGCCGGTGAGGATGTGCCCGGGAAAAAGAGGGCGCAGCGTCCCGAGAATGTCGCGGTGCTCGGACAGAACCTCGAAGGGCGGCGGCGGCAGCACCTCCTCGGACCCGGAGACGCACTCGATCGTGACGGTGTCGCCGGAGCGGAGCGTCAGGACCGGTTCGAGCTTCGCGTCGAAATAGCCCCAATGGCAGGTCGCCGGGCTCGAACGGAGGGTGTGGTGGCGAGACATGCGGCCGATGATGCCTTCCGCCGCCCTCGCGGTCACGCGATGCGTTACTTGCCGCCGAGAGCCTCGACCGCGCGCTGTACGAGCTTGGCGTCGTCGCTGTCCGGCGGCAGCAAAGCGAGGAGCCGGCGCCATTGTGCAAGCGCCTGCTCCTTGTCGTGGCGCTGCGCGGCGGCAAGGCCGAGGTACCAGAGCGCCTCGGTGTTTTCGGGATCGATCTCCGCGACCTTGCGCATGTCGGCGAGGAAGGCCTCGGGAAGCGGCTTCTCGGGGGCGGCGCCGCCTTCCTTGTCGAGCAAAGCACGCGCGTGGTCGAGAAGCGCCTCTTTGTCGCCCGGCCGCAGCGCCACGACCCGCGCCAGCGCGCTCTCCGCCTTCTCTTTCTCGCCCAGGACGCGATAGGCGCGGCCAAGGCGTTGCCATCCGGCGGCGTCATCGGGCGACTCGGCGAGACGCGCGGCAAGGTTGTCGACCATCGAGCGGATCATCTTCATCCGCTCCTCGGGGCTCATCCGCTCTGCCGCGGAAATGTCCGCCGAGGAAGGGCCGCGCTGCGCCTCCGGAACGGGGAGGCCGGCGGCACGCGCCGTCTCTTCGATCCGCTGCCGCAGCATGGCGCGCCACGGGGCGTCGGCGGGCGTGTCGGCCTCCAACTGGCGCCAGGCCTCGATCGCGTCCGCCGGGCGCCCCGCCTGCGCGGCCGCAAGCGCGAGGTAGTAGCGCGCCGGCGCATTGCCGGGGTCCTTGGCGGCCGCGGTTTCGAAGGCCTTCCGCGCGGCCGGGGTCACGATGCCGTTGCTCGAGAGCACGAGCATCTCCCCGTACCCCGCCGCCGCATCCGCCCGGTCGTCCGTGAGAGCCATGGCGCGACGGTAGGACTCCGCCGCCGCCTGATACCGTTCCAGCGCCGCTTGGGCGCGGGCGAGAAGGACCCAGCCCTCGGCATCCTCGGGGTTCTTCTCGACCCGGTCGGCGAGGCGCTCGGCCGAGAGGGCGAGGCCCTTCGGCGCGCCCGGCGGCACGCGCGCGGCGATCGGCTGATCCGGGACGCCCGGCGAGCCGATCGCGAGATAGACGGATCCCGCGGCGACCGCCACCGCGACGCCGACGGCGCCGAGCCAAAGAGGCTTTCTACCCTGGACCTCGACGGCGGCAGCCTCGTCGGAGGTCGCGAGCAAGCGCCGCTCGACCTCGAGACGCGCCGAAGCGGCCTCGGCCGGCGTCAGCACGCCTCGCTCGACCTCGCGCTCGATCTCCGCGAGCTGATCCTTGTAGACGGCCCGGTCATAGGCGCTCCGGCCGCGCGATGCCTTCGGCGGGCGCAGCGCGGGCAGAAGGACGAGGGCCACCGCCAGCAGGCTGAAGAGAGCCGCGAAGACCCAGAACATCATCCGTCGAGAAGGCTTTCGAGCCGGCGCCGTTCCTCAGGCGAGAGCGGCGCGGTCGGTTCCGGGCGCGCGCGGCGGCGGCGGAAGTAGACAGCCACCGCGATCGCGCCGAGCGCGAGCACCACGGCGGGCGCGAACCACATCGGCCAGGTAACCGGCTTCACGGGCGGCCGGAGAAGGACGAAGTCGCCGTAACGCGCGACGATCCAATCGATCACCTGCTCGTTCGTGTCGCCCGCTTTCAGCCGCTCGCGCACAATGATGCGCAGGTCATGCGCGAGATCGGCGTCGGAATCGTCGATCGACTGGTTCTGGCAGACCAGGCATCGCAGCTCCTGGCTGATCTCCCTCGCGCGCGCCTCGAGCGCAGGATCGGCGAGCCGCTCCTGGGGCGTCACCGCGACAGCCGGGACCGCGAGCAGGAGCAGGAGCAGGAAGGCCCCGATTTTCACAGCGCTTCAGATAGAGTTTGCGGGTTCGAGGCGCAATCGCCGCCTCGGGGCGGGCGTCAGATGCCGAACGCCTTTTCGCGCCGGCGTTGCACCGAGGAAGGAATGCGCAGGGACTCGCGGTACTTGGCGACTGTGCGCCGGGCGATGTCGATCCCCTCCGCCTTCAGGATCTCGACGATCCTCTCGTCCGAGAGGACGTCGTCGGCGGTTTCCGAATCGATCAGGCTCTTGATTCGGAAGCGGACCGCCTCGGCCGAGTGCGCATCGCCGCCGCCCGCGGCCGGAATCGCGGACGTGAAAAAATACTTCAGCTCGAAAATGCCGCGCGGCGTCTGCATGTACTTGTTCGTCGTCACGCGGCTCACCGTGCTCTCGTGCATCGAGATCGCATCGGCGATGTCGCGCAGGATGAGCGGCCGGAGGTGCTGCACGCCCCATAGGAAGAATGCTTCCTGCTGCCGCACGATCTCGGTAGCCACCTTGAGAATCGTGGTCGCGCGCTGATGCAGGGACTTCACCAGCCAGTTCGCCGACTGCAGGCGCTCGGCGAGGTATTCGCGCTCCCTTCTGTCCTTGGCGGCCCGGCTCACCTTGGCGTAGTAGCGCTGGTTCACCAGCACCCGCGGCAGGGTCTCGGTGTTGAGCTCGACATGCCAGCCGCCGCCGGGCAGCGGCCGCATCAGGATGTCGGGGGTGATCGGCGGCGCTTCGTCCGTGCCGAAGGCGAAGCCGGGCTTCGGATCGAGGGCCTTGATCTCCGCGATCATCTCCGCGAGGTCTTCGGCGTCGACCTCGCAAATGCGCATGAGCTGGGCGACGTCGCGGCTGGCGAGAAGCGGGAGGTTCTCGATCAGCCTCTGCATCGCCGGATCGAGGCGATCGCGCTCGCGGAGCTGAATCGCAAGGCACTCGGCGAGATTGCGCGCGCAGACACCCGGAGGGTCGAAGCGCTGCAGGCGGGCGAGGGTCTCCTCGACGCGCTCGACAGGGCAGCCGAGCCGGCCGGCTACCTGCGCGAGATCGCCGGTGACGTAGCCGGCCTCGTCGACGAGCTCGACGAGGTTCATGGCGATCATTCGGTCGGCGGGATCGTGGAACTCGACATTAATCTGGCCGACAAGGTGGTCGCGCAGCGTGATTCCGTGCGCGACGGCTCGCTCGATCCCGGGCGCTTCGGCGCCGTCGAGTGCCGCGCCCCGCGTCCGCCACGCCTCGGGATCGCCGCCGAAATCCTGATCGCCCGCGCCTTCGCTGCCGGCCTCGGCCTGCCAGAGCTCGGCCGCCTCGATTGCCGCCTCGATTGCCGCCTCGCTCGCCTCGTCGCCGACGTCCGGCTCGGCCATGCCCTCGTGGGCTGGCTCGCCCGACGGCTCGCGTTCGTCGCGCTCGAGAAGCGGATTCTGCTCGAGCTCGCTCTCGATGTACTGGGCGAGCTCGAGATTCGAGAGCTGCAGCAGCTTGATCGCCTGCTGCAGTTGCGGCGTCATGACGAGCGCCTGCGTCTGCCGCAGGTCGAGGCGCTGCACGAGAGCCATGGTTAAGTCGTTCTAAAGGCTGAACCTTTCGCCGAGGTAAACGCGCCTGACATCGGCGTCGGCGACGATCTCCCCGGGTCGACCCTCCATGAGCACGCGCCCCTCGTGAAGAATGTAGGCGCGATCGACGATATCGAGCGTCTCGCGCACGTTGTGGTCGGTGATGAGGACGCCGATTCCTCGATCCTTGAGATGCGCGACGAGCTCGCGAATGTCGTTGACGGCGATCGGGTCGATTCCCGCGAGCGGCTCGTCGAGCAAAATGAAATGCGGCTGCGTGGCGAGCGCACGCGCGATCTCGACGCGGCGCCGCTCGCCGCCCGAAAGCGCCATCGCCGGCGCCCGGCGAAGATGCGTGATCGAGAACTCGGCGAGGAGGGCGTCGAGCGTCGCCTCGCGGGCGTCCTTCAACGGTTCCACGACCTCGAGCACGGCGCGGATGTTCTGCTCGACCGACAGGCCCCGGAAGATCGAAGCTTCCTGCGGCAGGTAGCCGATTCCGAGACGGGCGCGGCGGTACATGGGCAGGTCCGTGATGTCCTGCCCGTCGAGCTGCACCGTTCCGACGTCGGGCGAGATAAGCCCGGTGATGATGTAGAAGCAGGTCGTCTTGCCGGCGCCGTTCGGGCCGAGCAGCCCGACGGCTTCGCCGCGCTGAACCGAGACCGAGACGTCGCGCAGCACCGGCCGCTTCTTGAAGCTCTTCCCGAGATTGCGCGCCGCCAGCCCGGCATTGTCCGTGACAAGGCGGATCGGGCGGCGCGATGCCTCGTCGCCCTTCATCGCTTGCTCCCCGGCTCCGATGGAGCGGCGGCGCCCTTTTGGGAGTCCGGAATGACGAGCCCCTGGACCCGCCCGCCGGTGCTCGGTCCTGCGATCATCCGGCTCACGTTGTTGTTCAGATCGACCACCGCTGTCTCGCCCCTGATCTCGTCGTCACCGCGGGTGATGGTCACGTTGCCGGTCAGCGTCACCAATCCGGTGTCGAGGTTGTAAACGCCCGCGCGGCCGCGCGCCACCTCTTGCGGCGTCGAGACATGGACCCCCCCATGCGCATCGACGCGGCTGATCCGCGCCTGGCCCTCGGGCGGACGCTCGACATGCGCGACGAGAACGTCGGCGTTGACGCGCCTGTCGCCGCGGATCGCCACAGCGTTGCCGCGGGCGACCGCCTGATTCTTCGCATCGTACCACTCGAGGCTGTCGCGCGCGGTAATGACGTCGCTCGGAGTCGTGAGCTTCAGATCCTTGCCGGTGACGATCACCACTGCCTGGTCCAGGTCGTAGATCGCGCGGTCGCCTGTGACGGTCTGCGTCTCCGAGGCGAGGATCACGCGGCCTTCGGCAACGACGCGGTAGATCTCGTTCCCGCCCTGGTCGGACCTGCTCGCGCCGGGCTTCGGGCGGTAATAGGCTGTGAGGGTGTCGGCGCGAACGGATACCCTGCCGCGCGTCGCCTTGGCGTTCCCGCGCGCGACGTAGGCGCGCTCTTTCTCGTGCCACTCGATTCCCTGGCTCGCCTCGATCTCGAGCGGTTTGTCCTGATCGCGCCCGCCGAGGCCGAGGACCTGCGCCTCGCCCGCGAGCGGCGTCAGAACGAGCGCCGCGGCGAGGATCAAGGCCTTCAACGGTTCTCCTCGGCCGCGCTTTCGAGCAGCATGCGCGCGCGGCCCGTGAAGATCACGACCGCCCCCTTGTCGAGAATGCGGAAACCTTCCGACTCGACTTCGCCCGAAGGCCCGTGCCCCTGCACGGGCTCATGCCCTTCCGCCGTGCCGGCCTCGAGGTCGACCTTGGCGCTCTCGGTCCGGAACGTCATGCCCTTGTCGTGATAGAGATTGACGTCGCCGTACAGGTCGATCTGTTTCGGCTGGGTGTGGTAGAGGCCGGTTTCGGCCGTGACCGCGACCCAAGCGCCGTTCTCGAGCGCGAGGTCGGCCTTCGGAGCCTCGAGGCTGACGAGGTCGTCCTTGGCGCCTGTTTGCCGCGCAACGTCGGCCGTGATCGCGAAAGGGCGATCGTGGCGGTCGAGCCCTGTATAGCGGGCGTTGATCATGCTGAGATCGCGGGCGGCGCCGAGGTCGATGCGCGGAATCGACGAGCCGAGGCGCGACAGCCCGTCCTGGATCTGCGGCCAGGCGCCGACGAGCAGCACCAGAGCCGCCGCGAACATCGGCAGGAGCCATTTGAGCCAGGCGACCACGCGGGTGTGACGGCCGCTCGCCCGAACCGTGCGCCGCGTGCGGCCGATGACCCCGATATCGGCCATCAGGCCACTCCCGCCCGCAGGCAGTCGTGGATGTGGAGGATGCCCTGCGGTCGGCGCTCCTCGTCCACGACCATAAGGCTGGTGATCGCGTGCTCGTTCATGATGGCGAGAGCTTCGGCCGCGAGCGCGCCGGCGTCGATCGTCTTCGGGTTCGCCGTCATGACTTCCTCGACGGGGCGCGCGAGAAGATCCTTCTCCATATGGCGCCGCAGGTCCCCGTCGGTGACGATGCCCGCCAGCCGGCCGCCCTGGGTGACGCCGACGCAGCCGAAGCTCTTGGCGGTCATGACCAGCACGGCCTCGCTCATCGGCGTCCCGCGCGGAACGAGCGGGACCGCGTCTCCCGCGTGCATGATCTCGGCCACGCGCAAGAGCCGGCGCCCGAGCCGGCCGCCCGGGTGGAAGATCTTGAAATCGTCGCTCGAAAACCCCTTGCGCTCGAGGAGCGCGACCGCGATCGCATCGCCGAGCGCGAGCATCATCGTCGTCGAGGTGGTCGGCGCCAGTCCGAGCGGACACGCCTCCTCGGTCGCCGGCAGCACAAGGGCGACGTCCGCAGCCTCGGCAAGGACGCTCTTGGCGCGCCGCGTCATGGCGACGAGGGGGATCCGGAAGCGTGTCGCGTAGGCGATGATGTCGTCGAGCTCGGCCGTCTCGCCCGAGTTCGAGAGAGCCAGGACCGCGTCTCCCGACGCAATCATGCCGAGATCGCCGTGGCTTGCCTCGCCGGGATGGACGAACTGCGCCGGCGTGCCGGTCGATGCGAGCGTCGCCGCGATCTTGCGCGCCACATGACCGCTCTTGCCCATGCCGGTGACGACGACGCGCCCGCGCACAGCGGCGAAGACCTCGATCGCTGCGGCGAAGCTGGCGTCGAGGCTCGCCGCGAGTGCCTCGAGTCCGCGCTTCTCGGCGAGAAGAACGCGGCGCGCGACCTCGATGTCGGCGGCAGGGCTGCCGCGTTCGGCGACCACAGAGACGGAACTCGGCATGATTATTGCTGTACTTCGTTGCAGGGCACTATGGGGAGCGCCGCCGCAAACGTCAACGGACGGGCCGGCGGGGCTCTTCCTCAGTGCGCGAAAATGTCCTGCTCGGCCCAGCCGTGGTCGTCGAGCAGAGCGCGTGTCGGCAGGAAGGAGAAGCAGGCCTGGGCGAGGTCGGTGCGACCCTCGCGCGCGAGCATCGCGTCCAGCTTGCGCTTCAATTCATGCAGGTGAAGCACGTCGGAGGCGGCGTAGCGGAGCTGTTCCTCGGTGAGCTCGTCGGCGCCCCAGTCGGAGCTCTGCTGCTGCTTCGAGAGATCGACCCCGAGGAGATCCTTGACGAGATCCTTCAACCCGTGACGGTCGGTGAAGGTGCGGGCGAGGCGGGAGGCGATCTTCGTGCAGTAAACCGGCTTCGTTACGACGCCCAGATAATGATAAAGCGCGGCGATATCGAAACGCGCGAAATGGAAGAGCTTTAAAACCTCGGGGTCGGCGAGGAGCGCCTTGAGCCGCGGCGCCTCGTACCGTCCCGGCGCAAGCTGGACGAGATGGCAGTTCCCGTCGCCCGCGGAAAGCTGCACGAGGCAGAGCCGGTCGCGCTGCGGGTTGAGCCCCATCGTCTCGGTGTCGATCGCGACCACGGGTCCGAGCTGGACCTCGGCCGGAAGATCGTCACGGTAGAGATGGATGGTCACGCGAATGCCGCCTGCGAATTGAGCGACGAGGCGGCGCGGCGCGAGAGAAGGTTTGGTGCCCAGGAGAAGACTCGAACTTCCACGACCTTTCGGTCACTAGAACCTGAATCTAGCGCGTCTACCAATTCCGCCACCTGGGCACCGGCTGAGGTGGGGTGGAGGTAATCGCCGGCGCGCGGCTTGTCAATCGCGCGCAGCCGCCCCTATACGGACCGGGAGCGAAGAGGAGGGGCAGAGCGCAAATGCGAATCCGCCGTGTGACGGTGTTCGGCGCATCCGGCTTCATCGGCCGCTACGTCGTGAAGCGCCTGGGCCAGCGCGGCATCATCGTCGCGGCCGCCGGCCGCGATCCCGATCGTGCCGGAGTACTGAGGCCGATGGGCGATGTCGGGCAGATCGCGCCGATCCGCGCTGACGTCACGAACGAGGCCGAGGTCCGCGCTGCGATGACCGGGGCCGACGCCGTGGTCAACCTCGTTGGAATCCTTCACGAAAGCGGCGGACAGGCGTTCGAGCCCGTCCACCGGGACGCCCCGGCGCGGCTCGGCCGGCTTGCCGCCGAGCTGGGCGTGCGGCGGGTCGTCCATGTCTCGGCGCTCGGCGCCGACCCCGGTTCGAGCGCGGCCTACGCGCGCACGAAGGCCGAAGGCGAGAGCTCATTGCGGCACGCCTTCCCGGCTGCCGTCGTGCACCGCCCCTCGGTCGTGTTCGGGCCGGAGGACCAGTTCTTCAATCGCTTCGCAGCCATGATCCGCGACTTCCCGATCTTGCCGCTGATCGGCGGCGGACATACGCGCTTCCAGCCGGTCTATGTCGGCGACGTGGCCGACGCGATCGTCAAGACGCTGCTCGAGCCCGGGCACGACGGCCGCACCTACCAGCTCGGCGGGCCGCGGGTCTACACGTTCAGGGAGCTGCTGGAGCTTCTCCAGCGGGAGCTCGGCCGCCGACGGCCGATGATCTCGGCCCCGTGGGGCATCGCAAAGCTGAAGGCCCGCTTCTTCGAGCTTCTGCCGAACCCGCCGCTCACGCGCGACCAAGTCGAGCTGCTGAAGCATGACAACGTCGTTGACCGGGGCGCCCCCGGCCTCGCCGAGCTGGGGATCGAGGCGACCGCCGTCGAGGTGATCCTGCCGACCTATATGGACCGGTTCCGCAAAGGCGGGTGGTTCACGCGGTACGGATCGGTCAAGGTAAGCTAAATGTCCCATATCGGAACTAATTTGGCTGGAGGATTGGCTGCGCCGTGCCAGTCCGAATGGTGTTTCGGCGCGCCAGCACCAAAATAGGTAAGCGATTTTTCCCTAATCGAGAAAAATTGCTGGCGCAGCCGTCGGAGTGACCCTATAAGTACCCGGCTCTCACCGGGGCGGGGGGTCCATGCCGCAGAAGCTTCTGAAGTTCGTGTCGGTCGACAAGGCGATGCCGCAGAAACGGCTCGCATCCGAGCGGCGGCGCGACTTCGACGAGATCTACCGGGAATTCGCAGCGGAAAAGGCTGCCGAGCAGGCGGGCCGTTGCTCGCAATGCGGCATTCCCTTCTGCCAGGTGCATTGCCCTCTCCACAACAACATCCCCGACTGGCTGAAGCTGACTGCCGAGGGCCGGCTCGAGGAGGCCTACGAGGTCGCCTCGGCGACCAACAACCTCCCCGAGATCTGCGGCCGCATCTGCCCCCAGGACCGGCTCTGCGAGGGTAACTGCGTCATCGAGAAGGGCTTCTCCTCGGTGACCATCGGCGCGGTCGAGCGCTACATCACGGAGACGGCCTGGGAGCAGGGATGGGTCCAGCCGGCAAAGCCCCGCCGTGAGAACGGCCGCTCCATCGGGGTGATCGGGGCGGGCCCGGCGGGGCTCGCGGCGGCCGAGCAGATGCGCCGCAAGGGCTACGCGGTCGAGGTCTACGATCGCTACGACCGTGTGGGCGGCCTGCTCGTCTACGGCATTCCCAACTTCAAGCTCGAGAAGCACGTCGTGGCGCGCCGCCAGGCGCTCTACGAGGCCGCCGGGATCCGCTTCACCCTGAACACCGAGGTCCGGGACCTCGAAGCCCTTCGCGCCCGGCACGACGCCGTCCTCATCGCGACGGGCGTCTACAAGGCGCGCGAGATGGCGGCGCCCGGGATCGGGCTCGCCGGGATCGTGCCCGCTTTGGCCTATCTCACCGCCTCGAACCGGGTCGGCTTCGGCGACAAGGTGCCGGAGTTCGAATCAGGGGTCTTGAACGCCGCCGGCAAGAACGTGGTGGTGATCGGCGGCGGCGACACCGCCATGGATTGCGTGCGTACCGCCATCCGGCAGGGCGCCAAGTCGGTGAAATGCCTCTACCGGCGCGACCGCGCCAACATGCCGGGCTCGCAGCGGGAAGTGGCGCACGCCGAGGAGGAAGGCGTCGAGTTCGTGTGGCTCGCCGCGCCCGAAGCCTTCATCGGCGAGGGGCGCGTCAGCAAGGTGCGGGCTCACCGCATGCATCTCGGCATTCCGGACAGCACCGGGCGCCAGGTGCCGCAGCCGATCGAGGGCTCGACCTTCCACCTCGACGCCGAGCTGGTGATCCTGGCGCTCGGCTTCGATCCCGAGGACGTCCCGGGCCTTCTCGCCGCGCCGGACCTCAGAGTGACGCGCTGGGGCACGCTCAAGATCGACTTCCGCACGATGATGACCTCGCTCGACGGCGTGTTCGCGGCCGGCGACATCGTGCGCGGCGCGAGCCTCGTCGTCTGGGCGATCCGCGACGGGCGCGACGTCGCCGAGCAAATGCATCGCTACCTCGAAGCGCGGCATTCGGCCGCGCTCGCCGCCGAGTAGGAGGCCTCGATGAGCCACGTGGAGGAATTTCAGCGGAACGCCGCGCATCTCTCCTCGCACGGCCTCTACGATCCGGCCGAGGAGCATGACGCCTGCGGGGTCGGCTTCGTCGCCGCGCTCGACGGCAAGCCGCGGCGCGAGGTCGTGCTCGCGGCGGTGAACGCGCTGAAATCGGTCTGGCACCGCGGCGCCGTCGACGCCGACGGCAAGACGGGCGACGGCGCCGGCATCCATGTGCAGATCCCGCAGGATTTCTTCCGCGACCATGTGCGCATCGTCGGCGCCGAGCCGAAAGCGGGCCAGCTCGCCGTCGGCATGATCTTTCTGCCGCGGACCGATCTCGACGCCCAGGAACGCGCGCGCGCCATCGTCGAAGCGGAGATTCTCTCCTTCGGCTACCGGATTCACGGCTGGCGCCAGGTGCCGATCAACATCGACGTGATCGGCGAGAAGGCGAACGCGACGCGGCCCGAGATCGAGCAGGTTCTGGTCGCCAACACCAAGGGCGTCGATGAAGAAACGCTCGAGCGCGACCTCTACATCATCCGCCGAAGGATCGAGAAGCGCGTCATCGCCGACCAGATCAAGGACTTCTACATCTGCTCCCTGAGCTGCCGGTCGATCATCTACAAGGGGATGTTCCTCGCCGAGCAGCTGACCGCGTTCTACCCGGATCTCCTCGACGAGCGCTTCGTCTCCTCGTTCGCGATCTACCACCAGCGCTACTCGACCAACACCTTCCCGACCTGGCCGCTGGCGCAGCCGTTCCGCATTCTCGCGCACAACGGCGAGATCAACACGTTGCGCGGCAATCTCAACTGGATGAAGAGCCACGAGACGCGGCTGGCCGCGCGGGTCTTCGACGGCTTCATCGAGGACTTGAAGCCGGTGGTCCAGGCGGGGAGCTCCGATTCGGCCTCCCTCGATGCCGTGTTCGAGCTTCTGGTCCGCGGCGGGCGGTCGCTGCCGATGGTGAAGCTCCTCATGGTGCCCGAGGCGGTCGGGCCGGAGATGCCGCAGTCGCATCGCGACCTCTACGCCTATCTCAACTCGGTCATGGAGCCGTGGGACGGTCCGGCGGCGCTCGCCATGACCGACGGCAGGTGGGTGATGGGAGGCATGGACCGCAACGGCCTGCGTCCGATGCGCTATGCGATCACCGCCGGCGGGCTCATCGTCGCCGGCTCGGAAACCGGGATGGTGCGGCTCAAGGAGGACGAGATCATCGAGAAAGGCCGGCTCGGACCCGGCCAGGTGATCGGCGTCGATCTCGTCGCCGGGCGTCTCTATCGCGACCGCGAGATCAAGGACATGTGCGCGGCGGCGCGGCCCTTCGCCGACTGGGTGAAGAACATCACCCCGATCGACAAGCTCATCAAGTCGCCGACCGAGCCGACCCTCTTCCAGCGCGACGAGCTGCGGAGGCGACAGCTCGCCGTCGGCTGGAGCCTCGAGGATCTCGAGCTCATCCTCCAGCCGATGGTCGAGGAGGCCAAGGAGGCCGTCGGCTCGATGGGCGACGACACGCCCCTCGCCGTGCTCTCCGATCAGTATCGGGGGCTTCATCACTTCTTCCGGCAGAACTTCAGCCAGGTGACGAACCCGCCGATCGACAGCCTGCGCGAGAAGCGGGTGATGACGCTGCGCACCCGGCTCGGCAACCTCGGCAACATCCTCGACGAGGACGAGAGCCAGTGCAATCTGCTGGCGCTCGACTCGCCGGTGCTCTCGAACGCCGAGTTCGCTGCGATGCGCGCCTACATGGGGGACAGCGCCGTCGAGATCGACGCCACCTTCGATCCGAGGCGCGGCGACAACGCGCTGCGCGAGGCGATCCGCCGCATCCAGCTCGAGGCGGAGGACGCGGTTCGCGGCGGCTGCGTGCACGTCATTCTTTCCGACGAGAAGACGGGACCCGACGCGGCGCCGATCCCGATGATCCTCGCGACCGGCGCGGTGCATTCGCACCTCGTCCGCCAGCAGCTCCGCACCTTCACCAGCCTCAACGTGCGGTCTGCCGAGTGCCTCGACGTCCATTACTTCGCGGTGCTGATCGGGGTCGGCGCGACCACGGTCAATGCCTATCTGGCGCAGGAGACGATCGCCGAGCGCCATCGCCGCGGCCTCTTTCCCGGGCTCACCTTCGAGGAGTGCGTGAAGCGCTACAAGAAGGCGGCCGACGAAGGGCTGCTCAAGGTGATGTCGAAGATGGGGATCTCGGTGATCTCCTCCTATCGCGGCGCCTACAATTTCGAGGCGGTCGGCCTCTCGCGCACGCTCGTCGCCGAGTTCTTCCCGGGCATGACCTCCCGGATCTCCGGGATCGGACTTTCGGGAATCCAGCTCAAGGTTCTCGAGATTCACCGCCGCGCCTTCGACGAGGACGTCGTCACGCTGCCCGTCGGCGGCTTCTATCGCTACCGCCGGGGCGGCGAGCTGCACGGCTTCGAGGGCAACCTCATTCACATCCTGCAGACCGCCTGCAACACGGACTCTTACGCGACCTACAAGCGCTACTCGGAGGGCCTGCGCAGGTTGCCGCCGATCAACCTGCGCGACCTTCTCGACTTCAAGCCGCGCAAGGCGCCGGTGTCGGTCGACGAAGTCGAAAGCATCACCGAGATCAGGAAGCGCCTCGTCGCGCCCGGCATCTCGCTGGGGGCTCTCGGTCCCGAGGCGCACGAGACGCTCTCGATCGCAATGAACCGGATCGGCGCGAAATCCGACTCCGGTGAAGGAGGCGAGGATCCCGAGCGCCTGAAGCCGCGCAGCAACGGCGACAACGCCTCCTCGGCGATCAAGCAGGTGGCTTCGGGCCGGTTCGGCGTCACCGCCGAATACCTCGTCCACGCCAAGGAGCTCGAGATCAAGATCGCGCAGGGCGCCAAGCCCGGCGAAGGCGGTCAGCTGCCCGGCTTCAAGGTCAACGAGATGATCGCGCGGCTGCGGCACTCGACGCCCGGCGTGACGCTCGTCTCGCCGCCGCCGCACCACGACATCTATTCGATCGAGGATCTCGCGCAGCTCATCTACGACCTGAAGCAGATCAATCCCGAGTGCAAGGTCTGCGTGAAGCTCGTCGCTCGTTCCGGAATCGGGACGATCGCCGCGGGCGTCGCCAAGGCCAAGGCCGACGTCATTCTGATCTCGGGCCATTCGGGCGGCACCGGCGCCAGCCCGCAGTCTTCGATCAAGTACGCCGGTATTCCGTGGGAGATGGGCCTCTCCGAAGTGCACCAGGTGCTGGTGCTGAACCGGCTGCGTCATCGCGTCCGCCTGCGCGTCGACGGCGGCATGAAGACCGGCCGCGACGTCGTCATCGCGGCGATTCTCGGCGCTGAGGAGTTCGGGCTCGGCACGGCCTCGCTCGTGGCGATGGGCTGCATTCTGGTCCGCCAATGCCACTCGAATACCTGCCCGGTCGGCATCTGCACCCAGGATGAGCGCCTGCGGCAGAAGTTCACCGGCACGCCGGAAAAGGTGGTCAACCTCTTCAGCTTCGTCGCGGAAGAAGTGCGAGAGATCCTCGCCTCGCTCGGCGCCAGGTCGCTCAACGAGATCATCGGCCGTACCGACCTCCTCCATCAGGTCAGCCGCGGTCACGCGCATCTCGACGATCTCGACCTGAACCCGATCCTCGCCCAGGCCGATCCGGGCGAATATCCGCGCTATTGCACGCTCGAAGGTCGGAACGAGGTTCCGGACACGCTCGACGCGCAGATGCTGAAGGATGCGTCGGCGCTGTTCGAGGCGGGCGAAAAGATGCAGCTCGCCTACAACGTCCGGAACACCCATCGTGCGGTCGGCACGCGCCTCTCCTCGATGGTGACGAAGCGTTTCGGCATGCGCGGCCTTCAGCCGGACCATATAACGGTGCGCCTGCGGGGCTCCGCCGGCCAGTCGCTCGGCGCCTTCGCGGTCCAGGGCCTCAAGCTGGAAGTCTTCGGCGATGCCAACGACTATGTCGGGAAGGGGCTTTCGGGCGGCACGATCGTGATCCGGCCGATGACCTCGTCGCCGCTGGTGACGAACCGCAACACGATCATCGGCAACACCGTTCTCTACGGCGCGACGGCAGGAAAGCTCTTCGCCGCCGGCCAGGCGGGCGAG
>JADGGZ010000225.1 GCA_019689675.1 Rhodospirillales bacterium
TGGGGCGCGGCGGGGCGGGGGGCGCGGGGCGGCGCGGGCGCCTGCGGCCTCGTCGCGGCGCTCGCCGCGACCGAGGCCGGCGCCGACGTCGTCGTCCTCGAGCGCGATGCGCTCCCCGCCGGCTCGACCGCGCTCTCCTCGGGCCTCGTTCCCGCCGCTGGCACGCGCTTCCAGCGCGCCAAAGGGATCGCGGACGATCCTGCCCGCTTCGCCGCCGACGTCCTCGCCAAGAACAAGCATCGCGCCGACCCGTCGATCGTCGCCGCCGTGACGAGCGCCGCCGCCGGCGCGGTCGAGTGGCTCGCCGATTCGCACGGCGTGCCCTTCGAGCTCGTCGAGGGCTTCACCTATCCCGGCCATTCCGCGCTGCGCATGCACGGCACGCCGCGCCGCACCGGGCGCGAGCTCATGGACTGCCTTCTCGCCGCCGCCGCGCGCGCCGGCATCGAGATCCTGACGCGGGCGCGCGCGACCGTGCTCTACGCCGACGACGAGGGACGCGTGCGGGGCCTCGCGGTCGAGCGCCCGGACGGCAGCGTCGAGACGATCGGCTGCGCCACGCTCGTCCTCGCCTCCAACGGGTATGGCGGCAACAAGGCGCTCGTGCGCCGTCACATCCCGGAAATGGCGGACGCGCTCTATTTCGGGCACCCCGGCAACGAGGGCGACGCGCTTCTCTGGGGCGAGGCGCTCGGCGCCGGCGCGCGCGATCTCGGCGCCTATCAGGGGCACGGCTCGGTCGCGCACCCGCACGGCATTCTCGTCACCTGGGCGCTGATGACCGAGGGCGGCATCCAGGTGAACGCGGCCGGGCGGCGCTTCTCGAACGAGCACCGCGGCTATTCCGAGCAGGCGATCGAGGTTCTGGCGCAGCCGGGCGGCGTCGCCTTCGACATTTACGACGCGCGCTGCGAGGCGGCGGCGGTCCAGTTCGAGGATTACCTTCTGGCCCAGGCGCAAGGCGCGGTGAAGACGGGCGAGACGGCGGAGGAGCTCGCCGCCGCGCTCGGCCTTCCCGCCGCCGCGCTCGCCGCCACCCTCGCCGAGACCGAGGCGATGGCGCGCGGAGAGGCGCGCGACCCGTTCGGGCGCGACTTCACCGGAAAGCCCCCGCTTCGCCCGCCCTACCGGGGCATCCGCGTCACGGGCGCGCTCTTCCATACCCAGGGCGGGCTCGTCGTCGACGCGGACGCCCGCGTTCTCCGCGCCGACGGAACGCCGCTTCCCAATCTCTTCGCCGGCGGCGGCGCGGCGCGCGGCGTCTCCGGCCCCACGGTCGAGGGCTATCTCTCGGGGAACGGCCTTCTCACCGCGGTGACGCTCGGCCGCGCCGCCGGGACGAGCGCCGCGCGCGCCGCATTGCGCGCCCGCTGACGCGTCGGGGCGGCCTCCTCGGTCCGGCCCTTGCCGCGCCCACAATTCGTTTTCTGAATTAGATCAATTCAAAACATCAATTTGCGCAGGCCCCCCGGCGCATCGACACTCGGCCCGCGACCATCGAGGGAGGAGGCGTGGAGCGCGTGGCCCAGTCAGCAAGTGCGAGCGCAGGCGCCTGGCGGCTCGTCGGCAGCGAGATCGTGCCGCCCCGCCTCGTCAAGGAACTGCGGCGCCGAACCGACCGGGAAGGGCTCGTCTATTTCGCCGGACACTTGGCGGCGCAGCTCGCCACCGGGGCCGGCATCTTCTTCGCGCAAGGCACGGCGCTGATCGTCCCCGCGGTTCTCCTCCACGGCTTCGTCCTGTCGCTGTGGTTCGCGCCGATGCACGAGTGCACGCACAACACGGCGTTCCGCACGCGTTGGCTCAATCGCTGGGTCGGCATCGTCGCCGGGCTCTTCATCTGGCGCCCGCCGCTCTACTTCAAGTACCGGCACGCCGATCACCACACCTACACCCAGCATCCGCAGCAGGACCCCGACATCGTGCGCATGCCGGCGAGCCTGCGCGAGTACTTCGCGGTCGCCATCGGCCTCTCCTTCTGGAGCAAGCTCCTCACGATCCTCGTCCGCTCCGCGCTCGGCCGCTTCGACGCGGTCGAGCGAAGCTTTCTCCCGGTCGAGGAGCGCGTGCGCGTGCGCGACGAAACGCGGGCGTTCTTCGCCTTCTACGCCGCCGTCGTCGCCGCTTCGCTCGCCGCGGGTCTCGGATGGGAGCTTCTCCTCTACTGGGTCATTCCGCGGATCGCCGGCGAGCCGTTCCTCCGCCTCATCCGCATCGCCGAGCATACCGGCGCGGCGGAGAGCCCGAACCTTCTCGAGAACACGCGGACCGTGATCGCCAACCCGGTGCTGCGTTTCCTCTTCTGGAACATGCCCTATCACGCCGAGCACCACCTTCTTCCGTCGGTGCCGTTCCACGCCTTGCCGCGGCTCCACGAGGAGGTCGGGGGCCGGCTCGTCCACCTTTCGCGCGGCTACTGGTCGGTGCATCGCGATCTCCTCGTGCGGATGCGCGCCGGCCGCGCGCTCGGCAGCCGGCCGGCCTGAACTCGCGCCGAGTCCGAGACCGACGAGGGCGCCCGAAGGGGGGAGGCAGGAATGATCAAGTCGCGCGCGGCGGTCTGCCACGAGGCCGGCAGGCCCATGACCATCGAGACGATCGACGTGGCGCCGCCCAAGGCCGGCGAGGTCCTGATCGAGATCATGGCGACCGGCGTCTGCCACACCGACGCCGTCATCTTCTGGGGCATCAACCGGAACTCGCCGCTGCCCGCGGTGCTGGGCCATGAAGGCGCCGGCATCGTGCGCGAGGTCGGCGAAGGCGTCGCGACGGTGCGTCCCGGGGACCATGTCGTCCCGCTCTACGGCGCCGAATGCGGCGAGTGCCTCCATTGCAGGAGCGGCCGCACCAACATCTGCTGGGCGACGCGGAAGACGCGCGACCAGGGCATCCTTCCCGAAGGCAGCTCGCGCTTCAGCCTCGACGGGCGGACGATCCACCACTTCATGGGCACCTCGACCTTCTCGCGCTACACGGTCGTGCCTGAAGTCGCGGTGGCGCGCGTGCGCGAGGACCTCCCCTTCGAGCAGGTCTGCCTTCTCGGCTGCGGCGTCACGACCGGGGTCGGCGCCGCTTTGAGGGACACGCGGGAAGGCGACACCGTCGCCGTGTTCGGGCTCGGCGGCGTCGGCGTCAACCTCGTCCAGGGCGCGCGTCTTGCCGGCGCCGCGCGCATCATCGGCATCGACCCCAATCCGATGAAGCGCGCGCTGGCCATCAAATTCGGCGCCACCGACCTCCTCGATCCGCACGCGCTGGGGCCGCGCCTCACCGAGGCGATCCTCGACCTCACCGGGGGCGGCGTCGACGTGAGCTTCGAGAGCTCGGGCGAGCCGAGCGCGATGCGCAGCGCGTTCGAGAGCTGCCGGCTGGGCTGGGGCACCTGCGTCCTTCTCGGGGTGGAGCCCGAGGGCAGCGAGATCGGCGTCCGGCCGGTGATGCTGCGCTACGGTCGGACGTTGAAGGGCAGCTATTTCGGCGGCGTCAAAGGCCGGTCCGAGCTCGGCCGCTACGCCGACATGCTGGCCGAAGGAAAGATCAGGGTCGACAACCTCGTCACCCACTTGCTGCCGATCGACGAGGTGAACCGCGCCTTCGACATGATGCGCTCGGGCGACTCGCTGCGGACCGTCCTGCTGCACGGCTGAGCGGGAATTCCGGCGCCGCCCGTCCCTTGCCCTTGGTGCTCCTCGGCCGCGCCCTATAAGCTCGGCGGCGGCAGGGCCGGCAGGCGAGCGTCGAGGATCGGACGGTGAGCGAGCGAGAGACCGAACGGCTCAAGTATCTCAACTTCAACCAGCTCCGCTCGTTCTATGCGGTCGCCGAGCATCTGAGCTTCACCCGCGCGGCGCGCGCGCTCAACGTCGGCCAGCCGACGATCACGACCCAGGTCCGCGCGCTCGAGGAGCATTACAGCGTCGAGCTCTTCCACCGTCTGCCAGGCAAGGTCGCCCTCTCCGAGACCGGCGACGCGCTTCTCGCGATCGCGCGCCGCATCTTCGAGCTCGAGGCGCAGGCCGTGAACCTCCTCGAGGCGCGCGGCGGCGCCGTGGTCGGCACGCTGCGGGTGGGATCGGTCGGACCGTTCTTCGTCATGAAGCTCCTCGCCGCGCTGCGCCGCGCCCACCCCTCGCTCACGATCACGCTGCGCACCGGCAATTCCGGCGAGATCCTGCAGGACGTGCTGGAAGGGCGCCTCGACGTCGCGGTCGTCGGCGACGTCGCCGCCGAGCCGCGGCTCGTCGCGGTGCCTTTGCAGCGCCAGCAGGTCGTCGTGATCGTCGATCATGCGCATCCCTGGAGCGGGCGCTCGCAGGTCGAGATCGCCGAGCTGCACGGCCAGCCCGTCGTCACCCGCGAGCCCGGCTCGAAGACGCGCGAGGCGTTCGAGCGCGCGCTCCGGCAGGCGAAGATCGTGCCGCGCATCGTCCTCGAGCTGCCGCGCGAGGCGGTCCGCGAGGCCGTGGCCGAGGGGCTCGGGATCGGCATCCTCTCGGAGGCGGAGCTCACGCCCGACCCGCGCTTCAAGGCGCTTCGCCTCGCCGACGCCGACGCCGCCACCGAGGCCTATGCCGTCTGCCTCCAGAGCCGGGCCGACACGAGGATCGTCGCCGCGTTCATGGAGATCGCGACGGCGCTCGCGCGGGGCGAGCCGCCGACGCCGGAACCGCCCTCTTCCGACGCCCGCGACTGAGCCTCATCCGCCCTATCGATGCGTCGCATCGATAATTTGAATTTGCTGTCGCGGATGCCCCCGGCCACCGTTTTCCGGAATTGGAATAATGAAAGGCGCATCCGCCGGTGCGGACACGCCCTCCGGGGAGGAGGATCGATGAAGCGGACTCTCTTGGCGATTGCCTGCGGTCTCGTCGCGGTCGCGGGCGCTCCGGCGCCGGCGCGCGCTGCGGTCGAGATCCAATGGTGGCACGGCCTCGCAGGCGCGCTCGGCACCTGGATCGACGACCTCGCCAAGGGCTTCAACGAAAGCCAGAGCGAGTACAAGGTGGTGCCGTCCTTCAAGGGCGGCTACGCCGAGTCGATCACGGCGGCGATCGCGAGCTTCCGCACCAAGACGCAGCCGCACGTACTGCTCGTTCCGACCTACGCCACCGCGCAGTTCATGGCCGCCAAGGGCGCCATCGTTCCGGTGCACGAGCTGATGGCGCAGGCCGGGGCGAAGTTCGACGAATCGATCTACCTCAAGGGCGTCGTCGGCTATTACGCCGATCCGCAGGGCCGCATGCTGTCGCTGCCCTTCAACTCCTCGACGCCGGTCATGTACTACAACCGCGACGCCTTCGCGAAGGCCGGGCTCGACGCGGACGCGCCGCCGAAGACGTGGCCGGAGTTCGAGGCGGCTGCGCGCAAGCTCGCCGCCTCCGGCTCGAAATGCGCCTTCACCCTTTCGTGGCAGGAATGGATCCTGCTCGAGAACCTGTCGGCCTGGCACAACTGGCCGGTGGCGACGAAGCAGAACGGCTATGGCGGGCTCGACACCGAGCTCCTGCTCGACCGCGAGCTCCAGGTGCATCACCTCGCCTGGATGAAGAAGATGCTCGACGAGGGCCTCTTCAAGTACGGCGGCCGCGGCAACAACGCCCAGGCGCTGTTCACGACCGGCGAATGCGCCATCATGCTGAATTCCTCCGCGGGCTACGCCGGGGTCAAGAAGGAAGCGAATTTCAAGTTCGGCATCGCCATGCTTCCCTATTGGCCGGAATTCGCCAAAGGCCCCAACGGCGGGCCGCAGAACACGATCATCGGCGGCGCTAGCCTATGGGCGCTCGGAGGCCACGACGCCAAGGCATACAAGGGGATCGCAGCATTTTTCGCCTACCTCTCGAATCCGGAAGTGCAGGCGGCCTCGCACCAGCGCACGGGCTACCTGCCGATCACGACGGCCGCCTACAAGCTGACCCGCGAGCAGGGCTTCTACGACCGGAACCCCGGCACCGACGTCGCCATCCGGCAGCTCGACCTCAATCCGCCGACCGAGAACTCGCGCGGCATACGGCTCGGCAACTATCTTCAGATCCAGACGGTCTGGAACGAGGAGCTCGAGGCGATCTGGGGCGGCAGCAAGACGGCGAAGGAGGCGACC
>JADGGZ010000226.1 GCA_019689675.1 Rhodospirillales bacterium
CCGATCACGGTCGTCTCGATGGACTACATCAAGTCCGACCGCCGCCGCGACGATTTCCTGCGTGCTGCGCCGGAGCTCGTGATCGTGGACGAGGCGCACACCTGCACCGACGCGAGCGCGCGCCGGGGTGGACGCCACCAGCGCTACCAGCTCGTCTCGGGCCTCGCCGGCGACCCCGAGCGCCACCTGCTCCTCGTCACCGCCACTCCCCACTCGGGCAAGGAGGACGCCTTCCGCGCCCTCGTCGGCTTCCTCGACCCCTCCTTCCGCGACCTGCCCGACGACCTCTCGAGCGACGAGAAGGCGCGCGAGCGTCGCCGCCTGGCGCGGCACATGGTGCAGCGCCGCCGCGGCGACATCGAGCACTACCTCGCGAACACGCCCTTCCCCAAGCGCGAGACCCGCGAGGAGACCTACACGCTCACTCCCGCCTACCGGGCCCTGTTCGAGAAGGTGCTCGCCTACGCGCGCGAGACGGTCGCCGACCCGGCCGGCGGCGCCCACCACCGGCGTGTCCGCTGGTGGGCGATGCTCGGCCTCCTGCGCGCTCTCGCCTCCAGCCCCGCCGCGGCCGTGGCCACGCTGCGAAGCCGGGCCCGCACCGTCGACACCGTCACGCCCGAGGAAGCGGACGAGATCGGCCGCCGCGACGTCCTCGACCTGACCGACGACGAGAGCGCCGAAGGCATGGACGTCGTCCCCGGTGCCGACGCGGAGGAGGGAGACGAGCCCGACCATCCGAACCGCCGCCGCCTGCTCGCCTTCGCCCGCGACGCCGACGCGCTCGCCGGCGCAGCCGACCCCAAGCTCGCGAGAGGCATCGCGCTGATCTCCGAGCTCGTCGAGGACGGCTACCAGCCGATCGTCTTCTGCCGCTTCATCCCGACCGCCCACTACCTCGCCGCTGCGCTCCGCTCGCAGGTGGACGGCGTCGTGGTCGAGGCGGTGACCGGCGAGCTTCCCCCCGCGGAACGCGAGCAGCGCGTGCTCGCCCTCGCCGAGGAGAAGAGGCGCATCCTCGTCGCGACCGACTGTCTGTCGGAGGGCATCAACCTCCAGGAGCACTTCGACGCCGTTGTCCACTACGACCTCTCCTGGAACCCGACCCGGCACGAGCAGCGCGAGGGCCGCGTCGACCGCTTCGGCCAGAGCCGAAGCCCGGTCCGCGTCCTCACGTACTTCGGCGCCAACAACCGGATCGACGGGATCGTCCTCGACGTTCTCCTGCGCAAGCACAAGGCGATCCGCGACTCGCTCGGGATCTCCGTCCCCGTCCCGGTCGACTCGAACGCTGTGCTCGAGGCGATCATGGAGGGGCTCATCCTGCGTGGCCGCGACGAGCAGCTCTCGCTCTTCGACGCGCCCGATCTCGCCTTCGAGCGCGACGCCTTCCACGGCGAGTGGGAGCTCGCCGCCGAGCGGGAGCGAAGCGCGCGCACCGTCTTCGCCCAGGAGACGATCAAAGTCGAGCAGGTCTCCCGCGAGCTCGAGGCGTCGCGCGCCGCGATCGGCTCGAGCGAGGTTGTCGAGCGCTTCGTCCGCGACGCGCTCGCCCGTCACCGCGCCACCCTCTCGGGCGGCGACCCGCTCGTGATCGACCTCGCCGAGACCCCGCGTGCGCTCCGCGACCAGCTCGGCCTCGGCGACCGGACGACGCTGCGCGCCCGCTTCGAGCTGCCGGTCGAAGACGGGGTCACCTACCTCTCGCGGACGCATCCGTTCGTCGAGGGGCTCGCCGGCTACGTCGTCGACACGGCGCTCGACCCCCAGCTCGACGGGGTCGCCGAGCGCGCCGGTGCGGTGCGTACCCGCGCGGTGACGACCCGCACGACGGTGCTCCTCGTCCGGATCCGCTACGACGTCGTCACCCGCCGCCGCGGCGAGGAGGGTCACGCCCAGATCGCCGAGGAGTCGCTCGTCCTCGCCTTCGAGGGCGCCCCCGAGAGCGCCGGCTGGCTGGGCGAGGAGAAGGTCGCGCCGCTGCTCGACGCGACCCCGGACGGCAACGTCGCTTCCGAGCAGGCCCGCGACTTCGTGGCCCGTGTGATCGGCGGCGTGGACGACCTTCGTCCGCACCTGGACGCGGTCGCTCGCGAGCGCGCGGCCGAGCTCCGCCACGCCCACGAGCGGGTGCACGAGAGCGCCCGCCTCAAGGGCGTCACGACCGTGGTTGAGCCGCAGCTTCCGCTCGACGTGCTCGGCGTGTACGTCCTACTACCTGTGCCTTCCGCATGAGTCGCTCCGCCCACACCTCCTTCCAGACGGTCCGTTCCGAGGGCGGCCTCCTCCCGGCCGACCTCCTGCAGCGGGTCGCCGCCGGGGATGCGGATCTGGGCGGTCTGCGAGACGCGGACTACCACGCCTCCGACCTCCCCCTGAACGAGCGGATCGTCCGCTCCTGGAACCGCCTCGTCGGCGCCTGGACGAGCTTCCAAGAGGCCCGCGCGTCGCTTCCCGCCGGCGACCCCGGCACAACCCTGACCCGTGAGCGTTTCCTCCTTCCCCTCTTCGAGGAGCTTGGCTACGGGCGCCTGCAGACGGCGCGGGCGGTCGAGATCGAGGGCCGAAGCTACCCGGTCTCGCACGCCTGGCAGCACGTCCCGATCCACCTCGTCGGCTGCACCATCCCCCTCGACCGCCGCACCCGTGGCGTCGCCGGCGCCGCCGCCTACTCCCCGCATGGGCTCGTCCAGGAGCTCCTGAACCGCTCCGAGGAGCGCCTCTGGGGCTTCGTCTCGAACGGCCTCCTTCTCCGCGTCCTGCGCGACAACTCCTCGCTCACCCGCCAGGCCTACCTGGAGTTCGACCTCGAGCAGATGCTCGCCTCGGAGGCCTACTCGGACTTCGTCCTGCTTTGGCTTGTCTGCCACGAGTCGCGTCTGGAGGGGGAGCGTCCGCACGAGTGCTGGCTTGAGCGCTGGGCGCAGGAGGCGGTCCGCCGGGGAACCCGCGCCCTCGACTCGATGCGCGACGGCGTGCAGAGCGCGATCGAGCACCTCGGCCGGGGCTTCCTCTCCCAGCCCGGAAACACGGCACTCCGCGAGGCGCTCCGCTCGGGCGAGCTCTCGACCCATGACTACTACCGCGAGCTCCTGCGCCTCGTCTACCGCCTCCTCTTCCTCTTCGTGGCAGAGGACCGCGACCTCCTGCTCTCACCCGGCGCGAGCGCCGAGGCCCGCCTCCGCTACGAGCGCTGGTACTCGACTCAGCGTCTGCGCCGGCTCGCCTCCCGCCGCCGGGGGACGAAGCACGCAGACCTCTACGAGGCGCTCAAGCTCGTGATGGCGAAGCTCGGAGACGACCGCGGCTGCCCCGAGCTCGGCCTGCCCGCGCTCGGGAGCTTCCTCTGGTCGCCCGAGGCGACCCCGCACCTCGCCCAGGCCGCGCTCGCGAACGCCGATCTCCTGGAGGCGGTGCGCGCGCTCGCGACCGTGCGCGAGGGCAAGGTGCTGCGCGCGGTCGACTACCGAAACCTCGGCGCCGAGGAGCTCGGCTCGGTCTACGAGTCGCTGCTCGAGCTCCACCCCGAGCTGAACGCCGACGCCGGCGCCTTCGCCCTCACCACGGCCGCCGGCAACGAGCGCAAGACGACCGGCAGCTACTACACGCCGACGAGCCTCATCTCCTGCCTGCTCGACACGGCGCTCGACCCGGTGCTCGACGAGGCCGCAGGGAGGGGGGAGGAGGCGATCCTCGAGCTGAAGGTCTGCGATCCCGCCTGCGGCTCGGGCCACTTCCTCGTCGCCGCCGCCCACCGGATCGCCAAGCGGCTCGCCTCGGTGCGCACCGGCGACGAGGAGCCCTCCCCAGAGGCGACCCGCCACGCCCTGCGCGACGTCGTCTCCCGCTGCCTGTACGGCGTCGACGTGAACCCGATGGCGGTCGAGCTCTGCAAGGTCTCCCTCTGGCTGGAGGCGCTCGACCCCGGCCGGCCGCTCTCCTTCCTCGACGCTCACATCCGCTGCGGCAACTCGCTCCTCGGCACGACCGCGGCGCTCATGGCCGACGGGATCCCCGACGAGGCCTTCAAGGCGCTCGCCGGCGACGACAAGGAGGCCGCGAAGGCGCTCCGCCGGCAGAACAAGCAGGAGCGCGAGGGCAAGCTCTCGCTGGACGACGAGGCGATCGACCTCATCACCGGCCTCGCGCCCCAGGTCGAGCGGCTCGAGCACGCCGACGACGCCACCCCCGAGGCCCTGCACGCCAAGGAGCGCCTCTTCCACGACCTGCTCGCCTCGGAGGCCTACGAGCGCGCGAAGCTTGCTGCCGACGCCTGGTGTGCCGCCTTCGTCCAGCGCCAGCAGACGGATGCTCCGCGGATCACGACGGGCGTCGTCCGCCGGCTCGCGACCGGCACCGGCTCGGTACCGCCGGAGGTCGTGAACGAGATCCGCCGCCTCGCCGCCGAGTACGCCTTCTTCCACTGGGAGGCCGAGTACCCGGCCGTCTTCGGGCGGGCGCAGGGCGGCTTCGACTGCGTGCTCGGCAACCCGCCCTGGGAGACGGTGCAACTCACAGAGAAAGAGTTCTTCGTCGGCCACCCGGAGATCGCGAACGCCCGCAACGCCGCTGCGCGCAAGCGGCTGATCGCGGCGCTCGAGGAGGACGATCCGCCCCTGTACGCGGCATATCTCTCCGCCCTTCGAGCGGTTGAGGCGACCAATCACTTGGTGCGAGAGGCTGGGCGCTACCCGCTCACGGCCCGCGGGAAGATCAACACGTACGCGCTCTTCGCCGAGCTCATGCGCTCGCTGATCGGACGCCGCGGACGGGTCGGCTGCATCGTCCCCACCGGGATCGCCACCGACGCCACAACGCAGTACTTCTTCCGCGACCTCATGTCGACCTCGACTCTCGTCAGCCTGTTCGACTTCCGAAACAACCCCTCGTTCTTCGCCGACATCGCAAGTGCCCAGGGCGTCCGCTTCTGTCTCCTGGCCATCTCCGGCCGCGACGCCAGGACTGAGCGGGCACTGTTTCTGTTCCGTGGCAGCTCAGTCAGCGATCTTCAGGAGGACGGACGCCGGTTCACACTCGCTGCCGCCGACATCGAGCTTCTGAATCCCAACACGGGTACGTGCCCGATCTTCATGTCCGCGCGAGACGCCGAGCTAACGAAGGCGATCTACCGCCGCGTCCCGGTGCTCGTGCGCGAGGGCGACCCCGCCGGCAACCCGTGGGGGGTGTCGTTCATGCAGGGCCTGTTCAACATGGCGAGCGCCTCCCACCTCTTCCACGCCGAGCCCGCAGACGGCCGCGTCCCTCTGTACGAGGCGAAGATGGTGCACCACTTCAACCATCGCTTCGGGGATTACAGCATGTACGCCGTCAAGGACGGAGTAGGGGTTCGGGCCTTACCAGAGGTTCCCGACGAGCTGCTCGCGGATCCTGGCTACAAGCCACAGCCTCGCTGGTGGGTATCCCAGCGTGAGGTCGAAGCACGCCTGGCCGGTCGCTGGGACCGCGGCTGGCTGCTGGGCTGGCGCGACATTACGGCTGCGACCCCAGACACATTCCGCACGGTGATCGCCGCCGTCATCCCCCGCGTCGCGGTCGGCCACAAGCTTCCGCTCATCTTCCTTGAGCACGGGCAGGCCACCTCTCTCCTCGCGCTGCTCTCCAGCTTTCCTCTCGACTACTGCGCCCGCCAGAAGCTGGGCGGTACATCGCTGACCTACTTCGTCATGTATCAGCTCCCCGTCCTGCCGCCCGCTGCCTTCGCCGAGTTCGCCCCCTGGGACGGCGCGCAGACGATCGACGAGTGGCTGCGCCCCCGCGTCCTCGAGCTCGTCTACACCGCCTGGGACCTCGAGCCGTTCGCCCGCGACCACGGCTACGACGGCCCGCCGTTTCGCTGGGATCCCGAGCGCCGTGCGCTGCTCCGCGCCGAGCTCGACGCAGCGTTCTTCCACCTCTACGGCCTCGAGCGCGATGATGTGGACTACGTCATGGAGACGTTCCCGATCGTCCGCCGCCGCGACGAGCAGACCTACGGCGAGTACCGCACGAAGCGCCTGATCCTCGAGCTCTACGACGAGCTGGCGGAGGCGATCGCCACCGGCCGCCCCTACCAGACCCGCCTCGACCCGCCGCCCGC
>JADGGZ010000227.1 GCA_019689675.1 Rhodospirillales bacterium
TCGGCGCCCCGGGTTCGACGAGCTGCGTAAAGCCGCGCTCGACAAACTCGATGTTGCTGATCCCGGCGGCAGAAGCGAAATCGCGCGCCCGAGCGATATGGGCGGGATTGAAATCCACGGCGACGAAGCGTCCGCGGGGGTGAGTTGCGGCGAGGAGATTCGCTGTGGTCCCCTGGCCGCAGCCGAGTTCGCAATAGCTGAACTCGCCTTCAACGGAACGTGGCTCCCATCCGGTGACGAGCGCGGTGGTGCAGAGCCTCAGCGGCGACTGCTCCTCGAAATACGATGCACGGTATTCGAGATCAGCCGTGTAGCCGCCGGTCCAGTCCTCCATGCCCTCCCCCCTTCAAAACACGTTGCGCAGGAACACCGCATCATCGCGGTCGCGCCACTCGGGCTCGTGACGCAGCCACGTGTTCCACCCGAGCCGCGGCGCATCGACGCCAGGCCCGGAAAGACGCAGCTCCGGCACTTCCTCCTTCTTGAGCGTCAGCTGCACGTCGAAGGAGAGGTCCGGACCGACATAGAGCTTGGTCAGCTCGCCCAGCCGGACGAGATCGTCCCCGGAGGGCATGAAGCGCAGAAATTGCGCGTAGGTGAGCGGCCCGATGTGAAGACGGAAGCTTCCCTGGACGTCCCAGACCCGCTCGCCCACAGTCGCGTCCACACCGAGCGCGCAGTAGGCGCCCAAAGGCTCTTCCCGGCTCGCGAGCCGGCTGCGTTCATCGGGCGCAAGCGGAAGCCACCGCCCGAAGAACTGCTGCACACGGACAGGCCGCCCGAAGTAGTCCGAGAGCATCGCCTCCAGCCCCGCCGCCGAGCGCGGGAAATGACCGAGATGGCCGGCGTAGTGCAGCAACGTCTCGTCGCCGACCCGCGTGCGCCCGCGAAGATGCTCGCCGCCGATGCCGACGAGAGCACGAAGCGAATCGGTGATCGCGTCCCCGCCGCGGCCGGCGCCCTGCTCGTAGGCGATCGGCAGCCGGTACTTCGCCCACGCGCGCCAGAACAGCGAGATCAGACGATGATTGAAGACGTCGAGAAAGTCGCGCAGCGAGAGGCTCTTCTCGCGCACGGTACGGATGATGGTCGCGGTGTAGTGCTGGGGCAGCACTCCTGTCGGCCCGCCCAGCCCCATGAAGGAGACCGTCATCTCCGGTCCATGCCCGTCGGCCTCCTTGAGCGCGACGACCTCGGCCGGCGGAAACGACAGCGAGGGATGCGAGCGGAAACGCACGATCTCGGCGGAGGGATCGGCGTCTTCGCCGACCGGAAGACGCCTCTCGGGCCCCGCATTCTTCGCGGCGTCGCGTGCGCTCGCGCGCGCGAGCAGCCGCACCGCCTGGAAGAAGCGGAAGCGCTCCGGCTCCTTGAAGAGCCGCTCTATCAGAGAAGTATGCGGTCGCCCGCCCGCGGCGGCCATGTGCGCAAGGCTCCCGAGCGCCCTTTCACCTTCGCAGTGAGGCGAGAGAACGAGTTGATCGAGCAGTAGAGGCCGAGAAAGCGTTCGAGCACGCAGGCGAGCAGGAAGAGGCCGCTGCCCGAGAAGCGCTGATCATCGAACTCGATCGTGACGTCGATTCCGCGACAGAACGCGCCCATGTCCCTTGCCGGCGCACGGGCGACGCCCCGTCTTGCGCTGACGGAAAGGATGCTGTCGATGACGGCGCGCGTTTCGGACGAGTCGCGGAAGTCGTAGAGGCGCAGGATCTCGCGCAGCGCCTCCGCGCCTTCCTCCGAGTCGGTCAAGGAGAGATGATTGAGGGTAAGATGCGAGACGAGCCGCCAGCGCCCCCCCGGGCCGAAATCGGGACGCAGCGTCGGCGTCGGCGGAGTCATGCAGAGGATCTTGGCGATTCCCGGAGCGCCCTCCGCCGCCTCGAGGGTCGGTCGTCCGCCTCCGTAAGGCAGACGGCTCGGCAGGTCGCGGTTGAGGCACGTCGTCTCTACGGACAGCGTCCAGTCCGCCGGGAGCTTGGGATCGAAATCGAGATCGACGAGGCTGATGAAAACCTCCGTGCCCGGATCGCGTTCGCCGGCACGGCGTCGCGCGGCACTCCAGAAGACCCGTCTCTGGTCATCGCCTCCGTGCCGGACCGAATAGAAGGGGCGGTACTCGATCATTTCGCCTTGCGAGGAGGATGCGACGACGCGATCGACCGAATAGACCTCTGTCGCTCCCGGCCGTCGTGCGTCGGGCACCACGCGGTACTCGTGCGAACGGTGCGAGAGCTGGATCGGCTCGGCGCGCTGACGGAACAGATTGACGATCGCGGTGCAGCCGAGCGCGAAGTTCTCCTCGCTTATGCTTCGCTCCAGGTCGGCGACGGTGCGGTTGAAGTAGATGAAGGCTTCGAGCTTGTTGCCGGCCTCGACGAGCGCCTTGGCCGAGAGCCCGACGAGGTCGAAGAAAAGGAACTTCTCGGGAAAAGCGAAATACTCGGTAAGGAGCCGGTAGCCGATGAACGAGCGCGCAGGGTAAGGCAGCATGCCTTCCTCGGGCTCGAACCCGACCGGCTGGATCGCGCTCGGCGGCAGGATCGCGGGATTGGGATCGTTCGGCCCGTCGGCGAGCGCGACCGAGACGGCATTGTTGAATAGGAGCTCGTAAAGAGGAAATACCTGCTGCGGCTGCCCGCGGAGAAAGAACCGCACCCGATCGGCACCGAGCTGGGTGAACGTCATCTCGGGCATGGCGCAGCGCAGCGTGAGGCGCAGGCTCGCCACGGCGCCCGGCGCCTTCGGGTTCGGGGGCGCCACCAGCGGCCGTCCTGTGAGCGCGGCGCCCTCGAGGACGATCGGCCAGACCGTCGTCGAATAGCAGGTCTGGAACCGGCAGGACTCGCCGCCGACCGCCTCGGTGTCGATCATGAGGCCGCGCGGAACCTCGACCGGACCAGCCAAGTCGGGGGCGCACTGGAACTGCGCGATTGCCATCGAGGGAACCGGCGCGAGGTAGTGCGGGTAGAGGACCCCGAGCAACGCGTCGGTGAGCTCGGGAAATTCGTCGTCGAGCTTCTGCCGCACGCGCGCTGTGAGGAAGGCGAAGCCCTCGATGAGGCGGGCGACATGCGGGTCCTCGACCGCGTCCGCCGAGAGCCGGAGCCGTCCGGCGATCTTCGGATGCGTTTCCGCGAACTCCGCCGCGAGGCGGCGGATATAGGTCAGCTCCCTGTTGTAATGCGGCAGGAGCTCGTCAACCATTTCGATCTCCCAGCACGGCGACGCCGCGGCTCGCCGGATCGAGATAGGAATCGAAGACGAGCGGCTCCGGCGCCGGATCGGCGTAGATGAGCGCCTCGATCCGGAACCGAAGCGTGCGATCGGTCGGCTCGGTGTTATCGAGCATCGAGACGTGTACCCTGACGAACCGCGGCTCGAATCGACGGATCACCTCCTCGATCGTGGCCCGAAACTCCTCCCGCCGTTCCGCCGAGGCGAGGTCGGCGCCGGTGAGATCCGGGATGCCGTAGTTCACCGTGGAAAGCGAGAGCTCGTCGCACCCCTCCGGCCAGCCCCGGCACCGCTGCCGTGTATTGAGGAGATTTTCGAGGTCGCGCCTCACGGAATCGCGGAGCTCCCGCAAGTGCTGGCCACGCGACTTCGGCGGGTCCCGCGAGGCTTCCGGATGCTCGTCGATCAGTCGGTCGAGCAGCGACAGGACGAGCGGCTGATCGAGGTCGGGACGTGCCATTCGGATCGGGCGGTGCGAAAGCGGCGGTTCGAGGTCAGGCGGCCTGGAACTCGATCTTGCCGAGCTGCATCATCGGTACGCTCTCCTCGCCGACGAGGAAGATGCGCTGTCCGACGCCGCGCACGGGCGCGTTGTCTCCGCCGACCCAATCTGTCGAGCGGCCGAGCAGAGCGGAGGCGTCCCGCGCCGCCTCAGCGGGCGAGACGTAAATGGCTGGCAGGAACACCTCGCCTTCGGGCCCGTCCACGACCGACATCTGCGCGGGTCGCCAGATGAGATCCCGCGGCCGCTGCGGCGAACGGAACTCGACCGAGGCCACTCGCTCGATCGGGATCAGGTAGTACTTTCCGTTCGACGTGACGACTTCGAAGAACGACGCGGTGAGGTCGTCGAGGTCGCGCATGTCTTCGAATGCCTGGCCGTCGAGCGTGCCGCGGACGTGCGGGCGTGCCTCTTCCGCTCTGGCGAGAATTTCGGCCGCCTCGGCCGGCTTGCCGTCGCGCAGGAGGATGGAAGCCTCGATGTGCAGCTTGAGGTGCTCGGGCGGCGCGTCCAGGAGCTCAGGCGCGCGCCCCTCGGCGAAGAACTGCCGGCGGGCCTGCTCGCCGCGGATCAGCTGCCGGAACAGCGCAACGCCCATTGCGAGCTTAGGGTCCTGTTCGGCGATGATGTCGAGCTGAAGGTCGGCGCGCTCCAGATTGCCGGCGAAGCACAGAAGCTCGGCGAGGAACCCGCGCGAGTCGACCGCGCGCGGATTGCCCTTGATCACGTCGTTGAGCGCCTTGATCGCATCGTCGAGACGACCGGCCTCGAACAGCTCCTTGGCGGATTCGCTCATGATTTTCCCTCGTGTTCTCTGTTTCAGCCGGTCGGCGGTGCAAGCTCGGTAACGAGCCTGAACTCGGACAGCACCTGGTCGAGCTGAAAATGCGGACGCAGGTGAATGGTGCATTGGTAGATGCCGGGCCGGCCGGGCGGCTCGCGCACCTGAACCGATCCCTCGCGCAGCGGATACCGGGCAAGCGTCTCGGGGCCGGCCCTCTCGTTGGCGTTGCAGTAGCCCTGCAGCCAGCGCCGCAGATACTGCTCGACCTCCTCCGGCGTCTGGAACGAGCCGACCTTGTCGCGCGCGAGAACCTTGATGTAATGCGCGAAGCGCGAGACGCAGAGGATGTACTGCAGCATTGCCGAGATGCGGGCGTTCATCGTGGCCGCCGCGGTCTCGTACTTCTTATGGGCCTGCGCCGACTGATTCGAATAGAAAACCGAGTAAGGCGTGTCCTTCGCCTTCGAAAGCGGAATGAAACCGAGATCGGCGAGATCCTTCTCTTGCCGCTCGCTCAAGGCGACCTCGGTCGAGTACTTGATCGCGATGCCCGGCCGATCGGTCTCGAAGGACGGCACCGGCAGATCGGTCACGAGACCGCCGCCCATGCTGTCGCGTCGCGCGCCGCGAATGTCGGTGAACCAGCCCGAGCGGCCGAACGCGCGCACGACGACCGAGGCGAAGGCGTATCCGGCCGAGCCCCAGAGGTGGCCGTGCTCGTCGGCTCTCTCGGCATCCTCCTCGAATCGGAACCCGTCGATCCGGGAGCCATCATCCCGGTATGGCGCGCGCAACAGGATGCGCGGCAGCACCAGCCCTAGAAAGCGCGCGTCTTCCGCTTCCTGCAGGGACTTCCAGCGCGCGTATTCCGGCATCCGGAACGTGCTCGCAAGATCGATCGGAAGCGTCAGGTCGCGAAAGCTGTCGAGCCCGAGCATCGCCGGCGAGATACCGACGATAAAAGGCGCGAACGCCGCGGCCGAGACCGCCGACATCGCCTTCAGCGCGGCAACGTCGTCGGTGCGGTGATCGGGGGTGATGCGGTGCTGGACCTCGTAGTCCCCTACGAGGATGCCGAACGGCTGCCCGCCCGGCATGCCGAATTCGTCGTTGTAGACTTTCTGAAAGATCTGGCTCTGGTCGAACTCGATCGCGCGCTCGAGATCGCGGCAGAGCTCGTGCCAGCTCACGTGCAGAATGCGGACGAGGACGTTCTCGACCTCGTCGGCGACGGCGACGAGATAGCGCACGCCCCGCCAAGTCGCCTCCAGCTTCTTGAAGCGCGGATGATGGATGATGGCGTTGACCTGCGCCGTCAGAAGCGCGTCGATTTCGGCGACGGCGCGGTCGAGCGCGACGAGCACGCTGTCGCGGTCCGCCGGACGTCCGCCGAGCCAGCGGACCAGCGCCCGCGCCCAGTCTGCCTCCGAAAGAAAATCCTCGAGCGTCCCCAAGAGCCGCCCGAAGCCGGGCGGCGCCCGCTCCGGCCCGCTCCCGGCGGCGGCCGGGGGTGGGCCCGGGGGCCCCCCCGCCGCCCCGCCCGGGGGGGGCGCCCCCGGCCCGGGGGGG
>JADGGZ010000228.1 GCA_019689675.1 Rhodospirillales bacterium
GAGCGGGCCCGCCCCGTCCCCCACCATGCGCCTCACCTCCTCGGCCGCGAGCGGCGGGGCCCCCGCTTCCCCGAGCAGCACCCCCAGCGCGCGGGCGAGGTCCGGCAGGCTGTCGACGAGAGTCCCGTCCAGGTCGAAAAGGATCGCGGCTTCTTTCATGTTCATTAACAATGTTTGATTTTGATGGCCGGGTCGATTCCTGACAGTTTCGTCACGCCCCCATCCTGAACGACCGTCGATGACCGCCTCAGCTTTCGCCGCCATCGTCCTTGCTGCCGGCAAGGGCACCCGCATGAAGTCGGCACGCCCGAAGGTGCTTCATCCCGTGGCGAACCGCCCGATGATCCGACACGTCCTCGACGCCGTGGCGACGCTCGGACCGGCCCGCACGGTGGTGGTCGTGGCGCCGGGGATGGAAGCGGTCGCCGCGGCGGCCTCTCCCGCCTCGGTCGCGATCCAGGAAGAGCAGCTCGGCACCGGGCACGCCGTCATGGCGGCGCGCCCCGCGCTCGAGGGCGCCGCGATCGACGAGATCCTGATCCTCTGCGGGGACACGCCGCTCCTCACCGGCGAGAGCCTCGGCCGCCTCCTCGCCGAGCGCCGGCGGCGGAAGGCGGGGATCGCCGTCCTCGGGATGCGTCCGCCCGAGCCCGGCGTTTACGGGCGGATGATCGAGCGGGACGGCATGCTCGAGGCCATCGTCGAGGCGAAGGACGCAGCCCCCGAGGTGCTCGCGGTGCCGCTCTGCAACGCGGGCGTCTTCGCCGCCGAGGCCACGCTTCTCTGGCGCCTTCTGGCGCGGGTCGACCGGCGGAACGCGCAGGGCGAGTACTACCTCACCGACATCGTCGGCCTCGCGCGGGGCGAGGGCGTGCCGGTCGTCGCCGTCGAGGCGCCGCACGAGGAGACGGCGGGGATCAACTCCCGCGCCGAGCTGGCGGCGGCCGAGGCGGCGATGCAGCAGCGTCTGCGCGCCCGGCACATGGCGGCAGGCGTCACGCTGACGGCACCCGAGACGGTCTTCTTCTCCGCCGACACGGTGCTCGGCCGCGACGTCACGATCGGCCCCTTCACCGTGTTCGGGCCGGGCTGCGTCGTCGAGGACGGCGTCGAGATTCTCGGATTCTGCCATTTCACCGGCGCCGTCATCCGCGTCGGCGCGATCGTCGGCCCCTATTCGCGTCTGAGGCCCGGCGCCGAGATCGGCGAGGACGCGCATGTCGGGAACTTCGTCGAGGTGAAGGCCTCGCGCCTCGGCAAGGGCGCGAAGGCCAATCACCACTCCTACATCGGCGACACCGAGATCGGCGCCAAGGCGAACATCGGCGCCGGCACCATCACCGTCAATTACAACGGCTTCACGAAGGAGAAGACGGTGATCGGCGAGGGCGCCTTCATCGGCTCCAACTCGTCGCTGGTCGCGCCCGTGACCGTGGGGGCGGGGGCGATCGTCGGCGCCGGCAGCGTCATCACGCGCGACGTCGCGGCGGACGCGCTCGCTCTGGAGCGCGCGCCCCAGGTCGAGAAGCCGGGCGCGGCACGCGCATTCCGGGAGAAGCGCGCCGCGGCGAAGGCGGCGCGGGCGAAGAAATAGGGAGCGCGGAGCCATGTGCGGAATCGTCGGCATCATCGGAAAGAGCGAGGTCGCCCAGCTTCTCCTCGAAGGATTGCGACGCCTCGAGTACCGCGGCTACGACTCGGCCGGGATCGCCACCCTGGTGGACGGTCGGATCGAGCGCCGGCGCAGCGAAGGAAAGCTCGACCGGCTCGCCGCGCAGCTTGCCGAGCGGCCCGTATCGGGGCGGATCGGAATCGCGCACACGCGCTGGGCGACGCACGGCGTGCCGAACGAGACCAACGCGCATCCGATCGCGACCGACCGCGTCGCGGTGGTCCACAACGGCATCATCGAGAACTTCCAGGAGCTCCGGCGCGAGCTCACCGAGCTCGGGCACGGCTTCCAGACCCAGACCGACACCGAGGCGGTCGCCAATCTCGTCACCCAGCATCTCGGCGAGGGGCTCTCTCCCGAGAAGGCGGTGGAAAAGGCGCTGAAGCGGCTCGAGGGCGCGTTCGCGCTCGTCCTTCTCTTCGCCGGCCGGCACGACCTCCTCATCTGCGCGCGGCGCGGGCCGCCGCTTGCAATCGGATACGGCGACGGCGAGATGTTCATCGGCTCCGACGCCCTCGCCCTGGCGCCGCTCACGCGCCGAATCACCTACCTCGAGGACGGCGACTGGGCGGTCGTGACCGCGAACGGCGCCGAGATCTTCGATGCCGAAGGCCGCAAGGTCGAGCGCCCGATCCGCGAGACCGCGCTCTCGGGCGCGCTCATCGGCAAGGGCAATCACCGCCACTTCATGGAGAAGGAGATCTTCGAGCAGCCGGCGGTGATCGGCGACACGCTGCACGCCCACTTCAATCCGACGACGCGCAGCGTGCATCTGCCGGCGCTGCCGTTCGACCTCGCCGCCGTCCCGAAGGTGACGATCGTCGCGTGCGGTACCTCCTATCACGCGGGCATGATCGCGAAGTACTGGCTCGAGAAGATCGCCCGCGTCCCGGTCGAGACGGACATCGCCTCCGAGTTCCGGTACCGCGCGCCGGTGATGATCCCGGGCGGCCTCGCTCTCTTCATCTCGCAGTCGGGCGAGACCGCCGACACGCTCGCCGCCCTCAAATGGGCGAAGTCGCAGGGGCAGCACACGGCGGCCGTCGTGAACCAGGTCGAGAGCTCGATGGCGCGCGAGGCGGACATCGTGCTGCCGACGCGGGCCGGCCCCGAGATCGGGGTCGCCTCGACCAAGGCCTTCACGACCCAGCTCGCCGTGCTCGCCTGCTTCGCCATCGCCATGGCGCGGGCGCGCGGCGCCATCGGCAAGGCCGAGGAGGCGGCGCTCTCGACCGCGCTCACCGAGATCCCGGCGCGCGCGGCGCAGGTTCTCGAGCACGACGGCGCGATCCAGAAGATCGCGCACCGGCTCGTCACGGCGCGCGACGTGCTCTATCTCGGCCGCGGCACCGCCTATCCGCTGGCGCTCGAGGGGGCACTCAAGCTCAAGGAGATCAGCTACATCCACGCCGAAGGCTACGCCGCGGGCGAGATGAAGCACGGCCCCATCGCACTCATCGACGAGGAGGTGCCGATCATCGTCCTCGCGCCGCGCGACGAGCTCTTCGAGAAGACCGCGTCGAACCTCCAGGAGGCGATGGCGCGCGGCGGCAAGGTGGTGATGATCTCGGACGAGGCGGGGCTCGCCTCGGTCGGCGACCGGCTCCTCGCCGGGATCGCGATTCCCGACTGCGATCCTTTCGTGGCGCCGATCCTCTACTCGATCCCGATCCAGCTCCTCGCCTATCACGTGGCGGTGCTCAAGGGGACGGACGTCGACCAGCCGCGCAACCTCGCGAAGAGCGTCACGGTCGAGTAGCGGGCGCGCTCGATACGAGCGCCGGCCCGCGCCCGTTGCAGCCCGAGAGAACGGCCGTGCTCACCTTTGAGCGCGGGCTGCTTCTCGCGCCTTGGCGCTGGCGACGAAGCTCTCGAGAAGCATCCGCGCGGGCGGGCTCAGCGCCGCCCGGTCGCGCACGCAGGCGATGAAACGGCGCTTTGCCCAGCGGTCGGACAGCGGCAGGCCCTTCACTCCGAGCGCCTGCTCGAAGGGCGCCACCACCTCGAGCGGGACGATGGCCACGGCGAGGCCTGCGGCCACGATCCGGCAGGCGGCATCCAAGGTGGTGACCTGGATCCGACTCCGCACCGTCTTGCCGAGCGCGGCCGCGTGGCGGTGCTGCGTCGCCCGGACGATGCTGCCGGCGAGGATCTCGACATGCTCGAAGGCGAGCGTCTCCTCGAAGGCGACGCTACGGCGGCGCGCCAGCGGGTGGCCGGGCGGTACCGCCACGGCGAGATGGTCGCGCTCGTAGGGCACGGCGTGGAGGCGGCGCGGGTCGATCGCATCCCAGCAGACGCCGATATCGGCGCGTCCCTCCTCGACGCCGCGGATCACCTCGGAGCTGACGCGCTCGTCGAGGCTGACGCGGACCTTGTCGTAACGTCGAACGAAGGCGGCGATGTCCTCGGGCAGGAACTCGGCGATCGCCGAGAGGCTCGCGAAGACCCGTACATGGCCTTGCACGCCGCCGGCGAAGGCGCCGATCTCGGCGCGCGCCCGATCCATCGACAGGAGCAGCTCGCGCGCGTGGCGCAGCAGCGCGTCGCCGGCCGGAGTGGTCGCGACGCCGCGCCGGCCGCGGCGCAGGAGCAGCACGCCAGTATCTGCCTCGATCGCGCTGATGCGCTTGCTGACGGCCGACGGCGCGATTCCCTCCCGCTCGGCAGCACGGGCGATGTTCCGCTCCTCGCAGACGGCGATGAAGAGGCGCAGCGAAACCGGATCGAAGGATTGCATCGAGATTGTCTGCCATCGCGGATCGGAACGATACGCGTTCCAAAATAGCACTTCGGAGATGGCTGTCCGCGCGCAAATCTCCGCAGGACACCGGCGTCGAGCCGGAGCCTCGGAGGGAAGGAATGAGCCGTCAGCGTGTCCGCGTCTGCGAAGTCGGCCTGCGCGACGGGTTGCAGAGCATCGCCACGATCGTGCCGACCGAGACCAAGCGCCGCCTCCTCGACGGGCTGGTCGCGGCAGGACTCGCCGAAATCGAGGTCGGCTCTTTCGTGCCGCCCCGGCTGTTGCCTCAGATGGCCGATACGCCCGAGGTCGTCGCGCATGCGCTGACCAAGCCCGGCCTTACCGTTACGGCGCTGGTGCCGAACCTCAAGGGCGCGGTGCTCGCCTTCTCGGCAGGGGTTCACAAGATCGTGCTTCCAACCTCTGCGAGCTGGGCGCACAGCCTCGCCAACGTGCGCAAGACTCCGAACGAGATGATCGCCGTCGTCGGCGAAATCGTGGCCCTGCGCGCGGCGATGCCGGGCTGCACGACGCGGATCTGCGTCGGGATCAGCACCGCCTTCGGCTGCACCATCCAGGGCGACGTCGACGAGGCCGAGGTGGTGCGTCTCGCCGGCGCCGCGATCGATGCGGGCGCCGATACCGTCGCGCTCGCCGATACGGTCGGCTACGCCAACCCGGCTCAGGTTCGCCGGCTGGTCCGCGCGGTACAGGACCGCGTCGGCGAGAAGCTCGCCAGCTGCCACTTCCACGATACGCGCGGCCTCGCGCTCGCCAACGTCCTCGCCGCGCTCGACTGCGGGATCCGCGAATTCGACGGCGCGCTCGGCGGGCTCGGCGGCTGTCCCTTCGCGCCGGGGGCGACCGGCAACGTGGCGACGGAAGATCTCGCCTTCATGCTGAACGCGATGGGTTTCGAGACGGGCATCGATGTCGCGCGCCTCATCGAGCTGCGCAGCACCGTCCTCGCGGCGGCGCTGCCCGACGAGAAGCTCTGGGGCGCCATCCATCGTGCCGGGCTGCCGAAAACCTATCGCGCGGCGGGCAGGAAAGCGGCGTGATGAAGGGAAGGGTGATCACCGAGCCCGAGCAACGTCCGAGCGCATCGGAGCTGCCGCTTGCCGGCATCCGGGTCGTCGAGTTCTCCCAGATGGTGATGGGCCCGTCCTGCGGTCTCATTCTCGCCGATCTCGGCGCCGACGTGGTCAAGGTCGAACCGCCCGAGGGCGAGCGCACCCGCCGCCTCGGGGGTGTCGCCTCGGGCTTCTTTGCTACGTTCAGCCGCAACAAGCGCAGCCTCGCGCTCGATACCACGACCGAGGCGGGGCAGCGCGTCGCGCGCCGCCTCATCGCCCGAAGCGACGTGCTGATCGAGAATTTTCGCCCCGGGCTGATGCAGCGCTTCGGCCTCGACTACGAGTCGGTCGCCGCCTTCGCGCCGCGGCTCGTCTACTGCTCTCTCAAGGGCTTTCTTCCGGGACCCTACGAGAAGCGCACCGCCCTCGACGAGGTCGTGCAGATGATGGGCGGGCTCGCCTATATGACGGGACCTCCGGGAAAGCCGATGCGCGCCGGCGCGTCGGTCAACGACATCATGGG
>JADGGZ010000028.1 GCA_019689675.1 Rhodospirillales bacterium
CGGCATCGGGGCTCCTTGTGGGCGGGGGCGCGCAGTCTAGCACGAGTCGCGGCGGGTGTACTCGTTTCGTTTCCCCCGCGACTCCCGTCTTTATATGGGTGTGGACAAGCTGTGACGCCCCCCGGCGAAGGTTGACGGTCCTGCCTCCCAGGCATATCTCGCCGCCTCGTGCGCCGAAGCTTCTGGTTGCTCGCCTTCGTCGCGCTTGTCGCCGGCTGCACCACCGCGCGTGAAAGCTTTCCGCCGCGCACGGCGACCGAGCAGATGCTGATCTCTTCGGCTGCGGACCGCGCCGCCGAAAATCTGAACCTCGATCTGCCGCCGGGCGCCGCCGTCTTCGTCGATGACACGTATTTCGAGGGCACCGACAGGCCCTACGCCGTCGCGGCCGTCCGCGAGCAGCTGGCGCGGCTCGGCGCCCGGCTGGTGCCGACGAGGGACAGGGCCGATTACGTCGTCGAGCTGAGAGCGGGCGCGCTGTCGATCGATCAGGAGGCGACCCTCGTCGGGCTGCCGCGCACCGACATCCCGATACCGCTCGCCGGCCCGTTGGGCTTGCCCGAGCTCGCCCTTTTCAAAAAAGAGGAGCGTCGCGGCGTCGCCAAGATCGCCGCGGTCGCCTACGGCGCCGAGGACGGGCGTCTTGCCGACGCGACCGCGCCCCAGTACGGGTTCTCGCGCGAAACGCACTGGGTCGTCCTCCTGTTCTTCTCCTGGACGACGGGCGACTACGGGCCGCCCGAGGCGCGCGGCCCCTGGTTCGACATCGAGACCCCCGAGTTCGCGCCGTGAGCGCGCCCTGCGGGTCAGCGGTTCGCGACGAGGCGTGCCGTCGCGCCCTCGATTCGACGCTCCAGCTCCTGCAGCGCTTCGCGGCGGTCGAGCCCTGGCGGGATCGCGGGCAGGATCTCGACGATGATTCGGCCGGGCCGCTTCAGGAACGCACGTCGTCCCCAGAAGAGGCCGGAATTGACCGCGACGGGGACGAGCGGCAGGCCGAGCTGGCGGTAGAGCGCGGCGACGCCCGGCTGGTAGGGCCGGTGCTGTCCGACGGCGGTCCGCGTCCCCTCGGGAAAGATGACGAGCGGACGCCCCTCCCGCGCCGGGATCGCGGCCGCGGCGACCATGCGGCGCAGCGCCTTGGCGCCGGCCGAGCGGTCGACCGGGATCGCGGCGGCGCGTGCGGCGTACCAGCCGTAGAGCGGGATCCAGAGAAGCTCCTGCTTCAGGACGACGGCGGGGTCGCGGAAGATCAGCGGCAGCGCGATCGTGTCCCAGGCCGATTGGTGCTTCATCGCGATGATCGCGGCGCCCCGGGGCAGGTGCTCGAGCCCGCGCACCTCCCAGGTGAGGCCCACGATCCATCGGAGCAGCCGCATCGTCCCCTCTGCCCAGAGCTCGCCGAGCGCCATCGACCAGCGCCGGGGCCCCAGCAGCACGGGCAAAGCGAGGATGCCGAGCGCCGCGGTCCAGACGAAGAAGCCGACGTTGAAGAGGAGCGCGCGCAGCCAGATCATCGCCGCACGAGCGGCGCGAGAAGCGCCCCCAGATACTTGTGGTACTCGACGAGGTAGAGAACGGCGGAGCCGTCCGGAAACACCGGGTTCGGCACGATCTCGGCCTCCGGCATGGCGCGGCGCAGCTCGAGGATGCTGCGCGGCATGTGATAGGCGGCGGTGACGAGCCGCATCGAGCGATAGCCCTCGCGGCGCATCCAGGCGGCGGTCTCCGCCGCGTTGCCGTGCGTGTCGAGGGCGGCATGGCCGAGCACGACGCAGCACTGGATCCAGGCCGGCTGGGCCGGCGAGACGCGCAGCAGCTCGGCGAGGTCGACGTCGCGATGCACCCCCGAGACGAAGAGCTTCTGCGCCCGGCCCTCGACGAGAAGCTCGAGGCCGCGGTCGATCCGGTGCTTTCCACCCGTCAGAACGACGATGGCGTCGGTCGCCGGCGGGCCGTCCGGCACCCCCCTTGTCGCGGCGAGGACGAAGCCGGCGAGACCGCCCGCCCAGGCGAGCGCGACGGCGGCGAAGAGGGCGAGCGGGAGGCGGCGGCGCAAAGGGACGCTTCCGTTCAGGGCAGCCGCCTCAGCGCGCGCAGCACCGCGATGCGCGCCGTCAGCATGGCGACGAGCCCGGCCGCGGCGGGCAGCGCGACGAGCGAAAGCCACGCGGCCGGCGCGATCTCGAATTGGGGCAGGAGGCGCAGCCTGTCGCCGCTCGAGAGCCACAGCGTGGCCGCGATCACCGCTGCGGCGAGAAAAAGCCCGCCGGTCCCGCCCTTGAGGGCGAGAAGCAGGGCCTGGCGCTCCACCTGGCGCGCGATCCACCCGTCGCGCGCGCCGACGAGGTGCAGGAGCTCGACGACGCTGCGCTGCGCTTCGAGTCCGGCGCGGGTCGCGAAGACGATGAGGAGCGCGGCCGCAGCCGCGACGAGGAGAACGACGACGATCGCCGCCGCCTGGATCGCGGTCGCGACTCCGGCGAGGCGGTCGGCCCAGCCGCGGTGATCGTCGAGCACCGCTCCGGGCACGGCCTCGGCGGCCCGCTTCTGGATGGCGGCGAGGTCGGCGCCGGGCGCGAGCTCGAGGTCGACGAGACGAGGCAGCGGCAGGTCGCGGAGCTCGGTGCCGAGCCAGGGCTCCAGAAGCGCCCGCGTCTCCTCGAGGCCGATCGGCCGCGCCTGGCGGACGCCCGGCACGCCGCGCAGCGCGGCGGCGAGCGCGTCGAGCTTGTTGGCGGCATCGGCCGGGACCTGGACCGTGGCGGTGCCCGCGAGGCTGCGCGCCCAGCGCGCGGCGGCGCCGTCGGCGGCGAGGGCGGCCGCGATCGCGAGCGCCGCGAGGAAGACCATCAGCCCGATCATCCAGGCGAGGAAGCCTTCGCGGTCGAGAAGAAGCTCGGCAGGCCGCCTCATGCGCTCTGGCGCGCGCTCCGTTCGGGCATGAGCTCGCCTGCCTCGAGCCTCAGCCGGCGATGGCCGAAGCGGGCGACGAGCGCGTCGTTGTGCGTTGCGACCAGCACCGTCGTGCCGTGCCGGTTCAGCTCTTCGAAAAGGCGCATGAGGCGGAAGGCCATCTTGTCGTCGACGTTGCCCGTCGGCTCGTCCGCGACGATCAGCTTCGGGCGCGCGATGACGGCGCGCGCGATCGCGATGCGCTGCTGCTGGCCGCCGGAGAGCGCGGGCGGGCGCGCGTCCATGTGGTCGCCGAGCCCGACCCAATGCAGGAGCTCCGTCACCTCCTCGCGGATCCGCGTCTCCGGCGCGCCCGCGACCCGCAAGGGGAGCGCGACGTTGTCGAAGGCGGAGAGATGGTCCACGAGACGGAAATCCTGGAACACGACGCCGATGCGCCGGCGGAGCTCGGGCAGCCGCCGGCGCGGCGTCGTGGCGATGTCGTGGCCGAGGAGGTGCACGAGGCCGCGGGTCGGCCGCTCGGCGAGGTAGACGAGCTTCAGCAGGGTCGACTTGCCGGCCCCGCTCGGGCCGGTCAGGAAAGCGAAGCCTCCGCTTTCGAGCTCGAAGGTGACATCGTGCAGCACCTCCGGCCCGTCGCCGTAGCGCATCCCGACGTTGTCGAAGCGAATCACCAGTTCCCCCGCGGCGCGGCCGGCACCATGGCACAGGATGGCTGTCCTTGCTATAAGCAGCGCGGCCTCATGAAGCTCGCCTGTCCGGCCTGCGCGACGCGCTACCTCGTCGATCCCCGCGCGCTCGGCGCCGGACGGAAGGTGCGCTGCGCGCGGTGCAAGCATGTCTGGTTCGCCGAGCCGCCGCCGGACGTGGTGCCTGTCGGGCTGAGCCGGCCGGCGCCGCCGCCGCTGCCTCGGCTCGAGGAGATCCCGCCGCCGCGCTTTCAGCTTCCGGCGGTCCCGCCGCCGCGCCGCCCGGCCTGGCTCGTGGCCGGCTGGGCGGGGCTCGCCGCTTCCGTCGTGCTCGCCGTCGTGCTCATGAGCGTCTTCCAGGATTCGCTTTTCGGCGTGCGCGAGCAGCCCGGCGCGGGGCTCGACTTCCGCAACGTGCGGGCCGCCGGCGAGCGGGAGCTCGTCATCGAGGGCGAGATCGTCAACATCTCGCTCGTGTCCCGCTCGGTGCCGCGCTTCAAGGCGATCGTCCGGGCGGACGGGAAGGAAGTCGCGGCGACCCGCTTCGAGGTCGCCGAGAAGCAGCTCCCGCCGGGCGGCACCGCGCCGTTCCGCACGACGCTTCCCCGCCCCGCCGCGGCCGCGGAGGTCAGCCTCCAGGTCGATCAGGAGTCCTGAGAGGATGGCGCGCATCCTCCTCGCCGAGGACGACAACGCGGTGAGCGCCTTCGTCCTCCGTGCGCTGCAGCTGCGCGGCCACCACGTCACCGCCGTCTCCGACGGTCTCGCCGCGCTCGACGCGCTCGCGGCCGACCCCTTCGACCTTCTCGTCACCGACATCGTGATGCCGGGTATGGACGGCATCGCGCTCGCCCTCAAGGTCGGCCGGGACCGTCCGGGCATGAAGATCCTGATGATGTCGGGATACGCGCACGAGCGGCAGCGCGCGCACAATCTCGAGGCGCTCATCCACAAGGTCCTTCCGAAGCCGTTCAGCCTCGACGAGATCTGCACGGCGGTGGAGGAGGCGCTCGCCGCGCCGTGAGCGGGGCGGCGGTTCCGATCCGGAAATAGCTGCGGCCTCCCGCCCGTTTCCGGCTATAAATCCCGTCGGAGACGGAGGTATGAGGCTCGATCGCGAGATCGCTGCGGCGCTGGAGCACTACCACGCCGAAGGCTACGCGGTGCTGCGGGGCGTGTTCACGCCGGAGGAGGTGGCGACGCTCGCCGCGGCCTTCGACCGGCACTGGCAAATCGGCATGGCCCACAGGGCGAGCTGGCGCCACGGCAACCTCCATTATCGCCTCGGCCACGACCCCGCGCTCGGCAAGATCCTGCGCCTCGTTCAGTGGCCTTCCTACGACGATCCGGTGCTGGCCGCCTTCCGCACCGACGCGCGGCTGCTCGCCGTCCTGGAGCCGCTCCTCGGCGGCAACATCAAGCAGATCATCAATCAGCTGCACTGGAAGCCGCCCGGCGCGGCGAGCGCCGAGTTCGCCTATCACCAGGACGCGAGGTTCCGGCGTCCGCGCGAGGCCTATCGCGATCTCGCGCGCTCCTACGTCCAGACCGGAATCGCGGTCGATCCGCACACGAGGGAGAACGGGGCGATGCGCGTCCTGCCGCGCTCGCACCTTCTTGGCGAGGTCGATCTCGAGATCCCGGGCGCGGTCATGGATGTCGGGATGGCGGACGAGGCGCTGCGCCGGGTCGGCCTCGACCCGGCGCTGCTGGTCGACCTCGAGCTCGAGCCCGGCGATCTCGCCTTCTGGAACGTCTACACGATCCACGGCTCCGGCCCGAACACGACCCGAGGCGATCGCCGCTTCTACCTCAACGGCTATGTCCGCGCCCCCGATTGCGACCGCGGCGAATGGGCCTGGCGAGGGGGCGAGAAGCAGGCGCTCGGGGCGCCGGTGCTCGTCCACTACGAGCAGCTCTACGAGCGCCCGGAGCCGCACTACCTCGACTGAAGAGCCGGGGGCTTCAGTCCTTGCTCTCGTAGCTCGTGCCGAAGCGCTTGGCGAACTCCGCCCACGGGAGGCTGTCGATCCGCTCGAGACACGCATCGTCGCCCTTGAAGCGGAACTCGTAGATGTACGCGGTCGTGCCTTCGAGACCGAGACGGCAGAACCCTTCGTCATTTCGGAGGTCTTTGTCGGGGCACACGGCGAGGTCGAGATGCCTCACCTCTTCCTCGAATTGGGAGTAGGGCACGTAGCAGACCGTCGTCGCGCCTGCGGGAAGGGCGAGCGCGGACAGGGTCAGGGCGGCGAGGAACGAGCGCATCGGAAATCCTGATTATTTGCGAGGAGCTTTCTCATACTGAAAATGCGAATGAGTTGCAATCCTAGCGCTTGTAGGAACCCTGCGAGGGCGACTAGCGTGCCGGCGTGCGGCCCACGAAAAGCGGCGGCAGGCGACGCCCGATCGCCCGCTTCGCGGCGGCGAGGCCGGGGCCGACGTCGATCCGCGCACCCTCTCGCCCTCGACCGATCCTCATCGCCGGCGCGCCGCCGTCCCAGCGGCCGCGCCGTCTCCCGGCAAATGGCTGAAACCGCTCTTCCCCGGCCGACGGCGGCTCCGGTGGGGGGCCATGCCGCGCGGACCCGGCTCATGCTCGAGGCGCCGATCGTCCCGACGCTTCTGCGCCTGGCGTGGCCCAACGTCCTCGTCATGGCGGCCCAGCCGGCGGCCGGGCTCGTCGAGGTCTGGTTCGTCTCCCGGCTCGGCACCGATGCCCTCGCCGGCATCGCGCTCGTCTTTCCGGCCGTGATGCTGATGCAGATGATCTCGAGCGGCGCGATGGGCGGCGGCATCTCCTCCGCGATCGCGCGCGCGCTCGGCGCCGGGCGACGCGAGGAGGCCGACGCGCTCGTGCTGCACGGGCTCCTCATCAATGTCGGGCTGGGCGCGTTCTTCGCCGCAACGATGCTCGCCTTCGGCAAGCCCATCTACGCCGCTCTCGGCGGCGTCGGCGGCGAGCTCGACGCAGCGCTCGCCTACTCGAACGTTCTCTTCGCCGGGATGCCGCTGGTGTGGGCGATGAACGCCTTCGCGAGCGTCATCCGCGGCACCGGCAACATGATCGTGCCCGCGCTCGTCGTCTCTCTCGGGTTCGTCATCGTCGTGCCGCTCTCGCCGCTGCTGATCTTCGGGGGAGGGCCGTTACCGGCGCTCGGCGTCGCCGGCGGCGCCGTCGCGCTTCTGTCGTTCTACGGCGTCGGCACCGCGATCCTCGGCTGGTACGTCGTCTCCGGGCGCAACCTCGCGCGACTCCGGCGGGCGCGCCTCCGCTGGCCGCTCTTCCGCAGCATCCTTTCGGTGGGCGCGGTCTCCTCGATCTCCTCGATCCAGACCAACGTGATCATCGCGCTCGCGACCGCCCTCGTCGCGAGCGCGGGCGGCGCGGAGGCCGTGGCCGGCTTCGGTACCGGCGCGCGGCTCGAATATCTCCTCGTCCCGCTCGTCTTCGGCTTCGGCGCGCCGCTCGTCGCTCTGGTCGGCACCAATATCGGCGCCGGCCAGCGCGAGCGCGCGCTGCGCATCGCCTTCGTCGGCGGCGCGGTCGGATTCATCGCCACGGGGGCGATCGGCCTTGCCGCGGCGCTCTGGCCGGGCGCGTGGCTGTCGCTCTTCAGCGCGGACCCTGCGGTGATCGCGGCGGGCAGCGCCTATCTGCGCGTCGTCGGGCCGGCCTACGGCTTCTTCGGCCTCGGCCTCGCGCTCTACTTCGCCTCGCAGGGCGCGGGGCGGCTCTTCTGGCCGCTCGCGGGCGGATTCTTGCGCTTCGCGATCGCGATCGGCGGCGGCTCGATCCTGCTCGAAGCGACGGGGTCGCTCGAAGCGCTCTTCGTCGCGCTCGCCCTCGGCCTCGTCGCCTACGGCGTCATCGTCGCCGTTGCCGTCGCGTGCGGAACGTGGTTCCGGAGCGTGCGCGCCGCGCCGCGGTGATCGCTCACCAGAGCGCGAGCGCGATCGCCGCGAGAAGGATTGCGGCGACCCAGACGGGCACGGTCAGCGGGTGCGACATGCGCTCGGTCCGCTTCACGAGCGAGGCGAGCGTGTCGGGATGGAGGCGAAGCCCGCCGCTCGCGATCTCTTCCCCGATCCGCTCCATGTTCTCGACGAGCCGCGGCAGGCGCTGCAGCGTGCGGCCGACCTCGCCGAGCGCATCGACGAGCTGCGCTTCCGGGCCGCGATTGGCGCGCATCCATTCCTCGATGAGCGGGCGCGCGAGCGTCCACATGTTCGTCGTCGGATCGAGCCGGCGCCCCATGCCCTCCGCGAGCACCATCGTCTTCTGGAGAAGCAGGAGCTGCGGCTGCGTCTCCATCTCGAACTGCTCGGTGATCTGGAAGAGCTGCGCCAGGAGCCGCGCGACCGAGATCTCGTGCAGCGGCCGCCCGAGGATCGGCTCGCCGATCGAGCGGGCCGCCTGGGTGAAGGCGTCGATCGACTGGCGCGGCGGCACGTAGCCGGCGGCGAAATGCACCTCCGCGACGCGCCGGTAGTCGCCCGAGAGGAAGCCCAGGAGCATGTCGGCGAGGAAATACCGCGTCCTTCGGTCGACACGTCCCATGATGCCGAAATCGACGACGACGATCGCGCCCTGCTCGTCGATGAAGAGGTTGCCCGGGTGCATGTCGGCGTGGAAGAACCCGTCCCGGAACACCTGGTTGAAGAAGGCCGAGGCGGCGTTCTGAAGGATGCGGCCGATGTCGTGCCCCGCCGCGACGAGGGCGTCGCGATCGTCGACGCGGATGCCGCCCACGCGCTCGAGCGTCAGCACGCGCCGGCTCGTGCGCACCCAGTCGACGCGCGGCACGCGGAAGGTCGGATCGCCGGCGAAGTTTTCGGCGAGCTCCGAAGCGGCCGCCGCCTCGAAGCGCAGATCCATCTCGAAGCGCACGGTGTCGGAGAAGGTGCGCACGACCTCGACCGGCTTGAGGCGGCGCAGTCCCGGCTGCGTGCGCTCGATGAGGTCGGCGAGCCAGAGAAAGAGGTCGAGGTCGCGCGCGAACGCCTCTTCGATTCCGGGCCGCAGCACCTTGACCGCGACCTGCTCGCCCTCGCGCGTCGTCGCGAAATGCACCTGGGCGATCGAGGCGGCGGCGATCGCCTGATCGTCGAAGGAGGCGAAGAGCTCTTCGACCGGGCGCTCGAACTCGGCCTCGATGATCTCGCGCGCGGCCTCGCCCGGGAAAGGCGGCAACCGGTCCTGAAGCGCCGAGAGATCGGCGGTCACCTGCTCGCCGAGAAGGTCGGCGCGAGTCGAGAGCGCCTGGCCGAGCTTGATGAAGCTGGGGCCGAGCTCCTCGAGCGCCTTGGCGAGGCGCTGGCCGGGGCGCAGGCCCTTGCTGGCGGGGCGCGGCTTCTGGACGAGGCGCAGGAGGCGCAGCGCCGGCGCCGCCGCCGGCACGAGATCGAGCGGGAACAGCGCGTCGTGCGCCGCGAGGGTGAAGGCGATCCGGAGCAGCCGGACGAGGTTCCGCGCAGCGCGCAGGAGGCGGAGCATGGCGGCTCAGGAAGCGTGCCGCTGAAGCGTGCTCATATCCGCCATCCCGAATGGATCGCGGCGATGCCGCCCGAGAGGCTGCGGGCCTTTACCTCGGCGAACCCGGCCGCGCGCATCTCGGCGGCGAGCGTCTCCTGGTCGGGAAAGCGCCGGATGCTTTCGGCGAGGTACTGGTAGGACGCCCGGTCGCGTGCGACGAGCTCGCCGAGGAACGGCAGCACGGTGAAGGAGTAGAGATCGTAGAGTCGCGCGAGCCACGGCAGCGCGACCTGGCTGAACTCGAGGCAGAGAAAGCGCCCGCCGGGCTTCAGCACCCTCAGCACCTCCGCGTAAGCGGCGTCGCGATGCGTGACGTTGCGCAGACCGAAGGCGATCGTCACCGCGTCCACGCTCGCCTTGGCGAAGGGCAGCTTCTCGGCGTCGCCCGCGACCCATTCGATGCCCTCGAGGATGCCGCGGTCGATCGCGCGCGCGGCACCCACTTCGAGCATCGCGGGCGTGAAGTCGCAGACGATCGCGGTGCCCTGCCGGCCGACGCGCTCGAGGAAGCGGAACGCGATGTCGCCGGTGCCGCCGGCGAGGTCGAGCAGCGTCTCGCCGGGGCGCGGCCGCAGCCGATCGATGAGCGCCGCCTTCCAGAGCCGGTGCACCCCGACGCTCATGAGATCGTTCATGAGGTCGTATCGTGTCGCCACGCTCTCGAACACGGCTCCGACGAGGCGCGGCTTCTCCGCCGCACGCACGCGGCGAAAGCCGAAATCCGTCTCATCCCCGCGCCCCCCGTCCCCGGCCTCGCCCGGCGGGAAGGGGCGGGGCAAGCTTGTCTCGCTGCCCGGCATGTGCTGGAAGATACTCCGAATGCCCGAGCTACCCGAAGTCGAAACCGTGCGGCGCGGACTGGCGCTCCGGATGGAGGGGCGGCGTTTGGCGCGCGTCGAGCAGCGGCGCCCCGATCTCCGCTTTCCGCTGCCGCCTCGGTTCCGCGAGCGGCTCGAAGGGCGGCGCGTCGAACGCTTGGGCCGGCGCGCCAAGTACATCCTCGTTCATCTCGACGGCGGCGAGACTCTCCTCGTCCATCTCGGCATGGCGGGGCGGATGGTGCTGGTGGAGCCGTCCGCGCGCGTCGCGCGCGATCCGCACGACCACGTCGTCTTCGTGCTCGAGGACGGCACCGAGATCCGTTTCAACGACGCGCGCCGATTCGGCACGATGGACATCGTCGCCGACGACCGGCTCTTCGATCACAAGCTCCTCAAGGAGCTCGGTCCCGAGCCTCTCGGCAACGAGTTCTCGGGCCCCGTGCTCGAGGAGCGGCTCGCCGGGAGGCGCACGCCTTTGAAGGCCGCGCTCCTCGACCAGCGCGTCGTCGCCGGGCTCGGCAACATCTACGTTTCCGAAAGCCTGTTCTGGGCCGGCCTCAGCCCGCGCCGCCTCGCCGGCACGGTGAAAGGCCCGCGCGCCGAGAGGCTCGCCGCGGCGATCCGCGACGTGCTGGAGCGCGCCATCGCGGCGGGCGGTTCGTCCTTGCGCGACTACGTCCAGGCCTCGGGCGAGCTCGGCTACTTTCAGCACGAATGGGCGGTTTACGGCCGCGCCGGCGAGAAATGTCCCGGCTGCGTCTGCACGCTCGGCATCCGCCAGATCGTGCAATCCGGCCGCTCGACCTACTACTGCCCGGCGAGGCAGCGGTGAGGGCGCTCGCACTCGCCCTTGCCTTCGTCCTTCTCGCCGGCGGCTCGTTCGCCAGGGCGGAGTTCGTGCCCGGCACCGACGACGTGCCGCTGATGCCGGGCCTCGTCGCCGCCGCCGATCCCGTCGTCTTCGACAAGCCCGAGGGGCGCATCGTCACCGTGACCGCGCGCGGCAAGGTGACGCGGGCCGTCGTGCGGGGTTTCTATGAGAAGACCCTGCCCGCGCTCGGCTGGCGCCGCGAGGGCGACGGCTGGCGGCGCGAAGGCGAGACGCTGAAGCTCGAATTCGCCGGCGGGGACGGCGACCTCACCGTCGGCTACACAATCACGCCGGCACAATAAGGAGATCTCATGGCCTACCAATACGTGATCGTCGAGAAGAAGGGGCCGGTCGGCATCATCCGCCTCAACCGGCCGGAGGCGCTCAACGCGCTCTGTGCCGGGCTCATCGAGGATCTCGGCCGCGCCCTCGACGAGATGGAGACGGACGAGGCGATCGGCTGCGTCGTCCTCACCGGCAACGAGAAGGCGTTCGCCGCCGGCGCCGACATCAAGGAGATGCAGAGCCGGAGCTACATGGACGTCTACCTCGCCGACTTCATCACGAAGGGGTGGGAGCACGTAACCAAGTGCCGCAAGCCGATCATCGCCGCGGTCTCCGGCTTCGCGCTCGGCGGCGGCTGCGAGATGGCGATGATGTGCGACACGATCATCGCCGCCGACAACGCGAAGTTCGGCCAGCCGGAGATCAAGCTCGGCACGATCCCGGGCGCGGGCGGCACGCAGCGCCTGCCGCGCTTCGTCGGCAAGGCGAAGGCGATGGATCTCTGCCTCACGGGGCGCATGATGGATGCCGCGGAGGCCGAGCGCTGCGGCCTCGTCAGCCGCGTCGTGCCTGCCGCGCAGCTCATGGACGAGGCGCTGAAGATGGCCGAGACGATCGCCGGCATGTCGCGGCCGATCGCGATGATGGCGAAGGAATGCGTCAACCGCGCCTTCGAGACGACGCTCTCCGAGGGGGTCAGGTTCGAGCGCCGCGTGTTCCACTCGACTTTCGCGACCGAGGATCAGAAGGAGGGAATGAAGGCCTTCGTGGAGAAGCGCAAGCCGGCCTTCAAGAACCGGTGAGCCGGAGGGCGCCGGTTGACGGCGCCGTTCGGCGCGGCTATATCCCGCCCTCTTTTTCGGAAAGAGACCTCACGAGCGATGGCCAATCACAAATCCGCCGAGAAGCGGATCCGTCAGACCGCCAAGCGGACGATCGTCAACAAGGCGCGTCTGTCGCGCATCCGCACCTTCGTCAAGAAAGTCGAGGCGGCGATCGCGGCCGGCGACAGGACGGCCGCGACGGAGGCGTTCCGCGCCGCGCAGCCCGAGCTCCAGCGCGGCGTCAACAAGGGCGTGCTCCACCGCAACACCGTTGCGCGGAAGATCTCGCGCCTCGCGCACCGCATCGCCGCGCTCTCCTGAGCGTCTCGGGCCTTCGGCTTCCCGCCGCCGCGCCGGCCACCGGCGCGGCGTTTTTCTTGCTGCGACCTTTGCGTCACACAGTCGCAAAGAATCCACGGGGTTCTCGTTTCGATCATGTTGCGCGGGGTTTTTCGGCGGGTATAGATTGCTTGTGGCAGAACAATGGCACTCCCGAAAACGAAAAGTTGTGCAGGGGTTGCCGAGCTTCGTCCACGGTGTGCGGGCGAGGACCTGTTCGGCCATCCGTGTAACGCGTCAGTCGAAGCGGAGGGGTATTCTCTTTAATTCGGCGTTTGATGTCGGCTCGATTTGAGGGGTCGGGCCGGCAGAGGGGAAATACTGTCGTTTTATTGCCGCGGGGGGCCGGGCATGGTAACGAGTATTGAAGGCGCGCCGGGGCGCAAAGGGCGAAGCGCCGTCGGCGATGCGGATCTCCAGCTGCAATGGGCACGCATCCGCGGCCGTCTCAAGGAGGAGTTCGGCGAGGCTGCGTTCCGCTCGTGGCTCAAGGCCATGACCCTCGCCGACGCGAGCGGGGACCGGATCAAGATCGCCGTTCCGAACCGCTTTCATCGCGATTGGGTCGTCTCGCATTACGCGGACCGCATCCTTACCCTCTGGCACAACGCCAATCCGGCGATCAAATCGGTCGAGGTGGTGATCGGCACGCCGGCGCAGCCGCGCGAGGCCGAGCTCGCCGCGCCCGTGCCTGCCGAGGCGGCGGCGGCCGAGGAGACCGCGCTCGAGGTCGGCGCCGCGCTCGATCCCCGCTTCACCTTCGAGAACTTCGTCACCGGAAAGCCGAACGAGCTCGCTTATGCCGCGTCGAAGCGAGTGGCCGAGTGCGCCTGCGCGCCGAAGAACACCGTGCCCTTCAACCCGCTTTTCCTCTACGGCGGCGTCGGGCTCGGCAAGACGCATCTCATGCACGCGATCGCGTGGGAGATCCGCAAGGCCTGCCCGAAGCGCAAGGTGATCTACCTCTCGGCCGAGAAGTTCATGTTCCAGTTCATCCGTGCCCTGCGCTTCAAGGACACGATGGCGTTCAAGGAGCAGTTCCGCTCGGTCGATGTCCTCATGATCGACGACGTCCAGTTCATCAGCGGCAAGGACTCGACGCAGGAGGAGTTCTTCCACACCTTCAACGCGCTCGTCGATCAGAACCGCCAGATCGTCATCTCCGCCGACAAGAGCCCCTCCGATCTCGAGGGGCTCGAGGAGCGCATGCGCTCCCGCCTCGGCTGGGGTCTCGTCGCCGACATCCACCCGACCACATACGAGCTCCGCCTCGGCATTCTCCAGGCGAAGGCGGAGCGCTCGGGCGTCGAGATCGGGCCGAAGGTGCTGGAGTTTTTGGCGCACAAGATCACGTCCAACGTGCGCGAGCTCGAAGGCGCCCTCAACCGCCTCGTCGCGCATGCGCAGCTCGTCGGCCGCTCGGTGACGATCGAGACCGCGCAGGAGGTGCTGCACGATCTCCTTCGCGCCAACGACCGCCGCGTCACGATCGAGGAGATCCAGAAGCGGGTCGCCGAGCACTACAACATCCGCCTCGGCGACATGCATTCGGCGCGCCGCGCCCGCGCCGTCGCGCGTCCGCGCCAGGTCGCGATGTATCTCGCCAAGCAGCTGACGCCGCGCTCGCTTCCCGAGATCGGCCGCAAGTTCGGCGGCCGCGATCACACCACCGTCATGCACGCGGTGAGGAAGATCGAGGAGCTGAAGGCGCAGGACCGCACGCTCGCCGAGGATCTCGAGCTGCTGCGCCGGATGCTGGAGACCTGAGGCCCCGGTTCTCGGGCGCCTCGAGGCGGTTCCGGCGGCGCCGCGCCGGATGCCGCGCCTGCCCGGCGGCGACGCCCCGCTCTTCCATAGGCTGCCCGAACGAATCGTGCTATAAGGCCGCTCCGTCCGGGCTGATCCTTTCGGGGGAGCGGCCGGGCGGGCGAAACTGCCCACCAAAGAGCGTGCCCTTCCTGCCATGAAGCTCACCATCGAACGCGCCGCCCTGCTCCGCGCCTTGGGCCATGTGCAGAGCGTCGTCGAGCGGCGCAACACGATCCCCATTCTGTCGAACGTGATGCTGAAGGCGGAGAAGGGGAAACTTTCCCTCGCCGCCACGGACATGGACATCGAGATTGTGGAGCGCGTCCCGGCGCAGGTGAGCCGGGACGGCGCGACGACCGCGCCCGCGCACACGCTCTACGACATCGTCCGCAAGCTGCGCGAAGGCGCGCAGATCGAGCTCGACGCGGGGTCCGACCGCGGGTCGATGACGCTCCGGTCCGGCCGTTCGACCTTCACGCTGCAGTGCCTGCCGCCCGAGGATTACCCGCATCTCGCCGGCGGCGAGCTGCCGCACACGTTCCAGCTCACCGCGAGCGAGCTGAAGCAGCTCATCGACCGCACCCGGTTCGCGATCTCGACCGAGGAGACCCGGTACTACCTCAACGGCATCTATTTCCACGCCACGCGCTCGAACGAGATGCCGGTCCTGCGCGCGGTCGCGACCGACGGGCACCGTCTTGCGCGCGTCGAGATGATGTGCCCCGAAGGCGCCGCCGGCATGCCGGGCGTGATCGTGCCGCGCAAGACCGTGGGCGAGCTGCGCAAGCTCATCGACGAGAACGAGGGCGAGATCGGGCTCGCGCTCTCCGAGACGAAGATCCGCTTCGCCTTCGGCGAGGCGACGCTCACCTCGAAGCTCATCGACGGCACCTTCCCCGATTACGACCGCGTCATTCCGACCGGCAACGACAAGATCCTCGAGGTCGACTGCAAGACCTTCGCCGAGGCCGTCGATCGCGTCGCGACCATCTCGACCGAGAAGAGCCGCGCGGTGAAGCTCTCGCTCGACAAGAATACCCTCGTCCTCTCCGCGACCAGCCCCGAGAACGGCACGGCGACGGAAGAGCTCGAGGTCCGCTACAACGCGGCGCCGATGGAGATCGGCTTCAACTCGCGCTACCTCCTCGACATCGCCGAGCAGATCGAGGGCGAGGGGGTGCAGTTCGCGATGTCCGATGCCGCCTCGCCGACGGTCGTGCGCGATACGGCCGATCCCTCGGCGCTCTACGTCCTCATGCCGATGCGGGTCTAGGCGGCCGGAAGGCCCGCCGAAAGCCTCGGAAAGCCCCAATTTCTAGGCGTTTTCGGGGTGGCGGGAGGGGGCGAAACACCCTATATCGGAGCCATGTTTCCCGGCGCTGCGGAGGCGGCTTTGGAAAGCCCCGCCCGCCTCTCCGTGAGCCGTCTCGCGCTCACCCGATTCCGCTCCTACGACAGTGCCCGGCTCGAGGCCGATGGGCGCCCCGTCGTGCTTTTCGGCGAGAACGGCGCGGGGAAGACCAACCTCCTGGAGGCGCTTTCCTTCCTCGCGCCGGGCCGGGGCCTTCGCCGCGCGCGCCTTGCCGAGTGCGACCGAGTCGGCGGGGCGGGACCGTGGGGCGTCGCCGCCACGGTCGAGGGTCCGCGCGGGCCGGTGAGGCTCGGCACCGGGCGGGAGGAGGGCGAGGAGCGCCGCCAGGTCCGCGTCGACGGCGCCGCCGCGAAGAGCCAGGCCGCGCTCGCCGAGCACGTCAACGTCGTGTGGCTGACGCCGCAGATGGACGGGCTCTTCCGCGAGGGCGCCGGCAACCGGCGCCGCTTTTTGGACCGCCTCGTCTTCGGCTTCGATCCCGAGCACGCGCAGCGCGTCGCGATCTACGACAACGCCATGCGCGAGCGCGCGCGGCTTCTGAAGGAAGGCGCGGGCGATCCCGCCTGGCTCGCCGCGCTCGAGGACCGGATGGCGCGCTACGGCGTCGCGATCGCCGCGGCGCGGCGCGACGTCGCGCAGCGCCTCGACGCCGCCTGCGCGACGGCGGCGGGGCCGTTCCCGCGCGCCCGCCTCGCCGCCGCCGGGACGGTCGAGTCGTTTCTCGCCGAAGGGCCGGCGCTCGAGGCCGAGGACAGGGTGCGTGCGGGTCTCGCCGCCTCGCGCCGGCAGGACGCCGAGACCGGCGGCGCGGCGCTGGGGCCGCACCGCTCCGACCTTCTCGTCTCCGACGCGCGCGGGCTGCCGGCGGCGCAAGGCTCGACCGGAGAGCAGAAGGCGCTGCTCGTCGCCATCGTCCTCGCCCATGCGCGGCTCCAGGCGCAGCTCCGCGGCGCGACGCCGCTTCTCCTCCTCGACGAGATCGCGGCGCATCTCGACGCGACCCGCCGTGCCGCGCTCTTCGACGCGCTTCTCGCTCTCGACGCGCAGGCATGGCTCACCGGAACCGACGCCGCGCTCTTCGCGCCGCTCGGCGGCGCCGCGCAATTCGTCCGCGTCGCAGACGGCACGCTCATTCCGCAATAAGAGCATCACATCGATGGCCGAACCCGCACAGCAGCTCCCGAACGAAGAATACGGCGCGCACTCGATCCAGGTGCTGCGCGGCCTCGACGCCGTGCGCAAGCGGCCGGGCATGTATATCGGCGACACCGACGACGGCTCGGGCCTTCACCACATGGTCTACGAGGTCGTCGACAACGCGATCGACGAGGCGCTCGCCGGGTATTGCGACACGGTCGAGGTGATCCTCAACGCCGACGGCTCGGTGACGGTGCGCGACAACGGCCGCGGCATCCCGACCGACATCCACGCCGAGGAGGGCGTGTCGGCGGCCGAGGTCATCATGACGCGACTTCACGCCGGCGGTAAGTTCAACCAGAACTCCTACAAGGTCTCGGGCGGGCTCCACGGCGTCGGCGTCTCGGTCGTCAACGCGCTCTCCTCGCGGCTCGATCTCAAGATCTGGCGCAACGGGCAGGAGCACTTCATGCGCTTCCGCCACGGCGAGCCGGAGGACAGGCTCGCCGTCCTCGGCCCCGCGCCGCGCAAGGAGAACGGCGCGTTCCGCACCGGCACGGAGGTGACGTTCCAGCCGAGCCCCGAGACCTTCTCGAAGCTCGACTTCGACTACGCGACGCTGGAGCACCGCCTGCGCGAGCTCGCCTTCCTCAACTCGGGCGTGACGCTCGTCCTCACCGACGCGCGCGGCGTCGAGCCCAAGACCGTGCAGATGCGCTACGAGGGCGGGCTCGAGGCCTTCGTCGCCTGGCTCGACAAGTCGAAGCAGGCGCTCCATCCCGTCATCTCGGTGAAGGGCGAGCGCGACGGCATCGTCGTCGAGCTCGCGATGGAGTGGACCGACGCCTATCACGAGACCTCGCTCTGCTTCACCAACAACATCCCGCAGCGCGACGGCGGCACGCATCTCGCCGGCTTCCGCGCGGCGCTGACGCGCACCGTCAACAAGATCGCGGACGACACCGGGCTCCTCAAGAAGGAGAAGGTGAGCCTCTCCGGCGAGGACATGCGCGAGGGCCTCACCTCGATTCTCTCGGTGAAGGTGCCGGACCCGAAATTCTCCTCGCAGACCAAGGACAAGCTCGTGTCCTCCGAGGTCCGCCCCGTGGTCGAGAGCGTCGTCGCCGAGAAGCTCGAGCAGTGGTTCGAGGAGCACCCGCAGGAATCGAAGAAGATCATCGGCAAGATCGTCGAGGCCGCGGCCGCGCGCGAGGCGGCGCGGAAGGCGCGGGAGCTGACGCGCCGCAAGGGCGCGCTCGACGTCGCCGGGCTTCCGGGCAAGCTCGCCGACTGTCAGGAGCGCGACCCCGCGAAGTCCGAGATCTTCATCGTCGAGGGCGAGAGCGCCGGCGGCTCGGCGAAGTCGGGCCGCGACCGCAAGTTCCAGGCGATCCTCCCCTTGAAGGGCAAGATCCTCAACGTCGAGCGCGCGCGCTTCGACAAGATGCTGTCGAGCCAGGAGATCGGCACGCTCATCACCGCGCTCGGCACCGGCATCGGCGCCGAGGAGTTCGACCCCGACAAGGCGCGCTATCACCGCATCATCATCATGACGGACGCGGACGTGGACGGCAGCCACATCCGCACGCTCATCCTCACCTTCTTCTTCCGCCAGATGCGGCCCTTGATCGAGCGCGGCTATCTCTACATCGCGCAGCCGCCGCTCTACGGCGTCCGCCGCGGCGGCAAGATGCAGTACTTCAAGGACGACGCGGCCCTGGAGCAGCATTTCGTCTCGCGCGGGCTCGAGGATGCGGTCTTCCGCCAGCATGACGGCGCCGAGCGCGCCGCGCGCGACCTCGAGAGCGTGCTCGACTCGGCGCGCACCGCGCGGCGCCTCCTCCAGCCGCTCGCGCGCAAGGCGGGCTCCTTGCGCGTCGTCGAGCAGATGGCGATCGAGGGCGCGCTCGACCCGGCGCTGCCGCGCGACCGCGCCGCGGCCGAGGCGATGGGGGCGCGCATCGCCCAGCGTCTCGACGCGCTCTCTCCCGAGGGCGAGCGCGGCTGGCGCGCCGAGGTCGTCGAGGGCGAGGGCTGGCGCTTCTACCGCACCGTCTTCGGGGTCCTCGAGCAGCACCTCGTCGACGCGGCGCTTCTCGGGAGCACCGAGGCGCGGCGGCTCCAGGGCATGTCGGCGGAGCTGCGCGAGGCCTTCGACAAGCCCGGCGTCCTCGAGTCGAAGGACAGCGAGTTCACCGTCGAGGGGCCGACCGCCCTCGTCGACCGCGTGATGGAGCTCGGCCGCAAGGGCGCGAGCGTGCAGCGCTACAAGGGCCTCGGCGAGATGAACCCCGAGCAGCTCTGGGAGACGACGCTCGATCCCGAGAACCGCTCGCTCCTCCAGGTGAGGGTGAGCCACGAGGACGATGCCGAGGAGACGTTCTCCACGCTCATGGGCGACCTCGTCGAGCCGCGCCGCGACTTCATCCAGTCGAACGCCCTCAACGTCGCCAACCTCGACGTCTGACCGTCTCCCCCGTCATTCCCGCGCAAGCGGGAATCCACGCGCCTTCGATGGACCCCCGCTTTCGCGGGGGTGACGGAAAGGAACGCGCGCGGGAGCCTCCGAAGGGAAAGCCCCTCGCCGCCGACAGGGAAAAGCGCCCCCCGCTACTCCGTCGTCGCGCCGTCGAAATGCTCCTCGTTCGCCTCCGCCTCCTCCTTGGTGGCGTGGACGATGCCGTCCTTGTGCTCGGGCGGCGCGTAGAGCGTGTAGAGCTTCAGGGGCTCGTCGCCCGTGTTGATGATGTTGTGGCGCGCGCCGGCGGGCACGATGATCGCGTCGTCGTCGCCGATCTCGCTGCGCCGCCCGTCGATCTCGACCTCGCCCTCGCCCTCCTCGACGCGGAAGAACTGGTCGCGGTCCTCGTGGACCTCCGCGCCGATCTCCTCGCCCGGTTGCAGGCACATGAGCACCAGCTGAAGGTGCTTGCCGGTGTAGAGGACGCGGCGGAAGTCGGTGTTCTCCTCGGTCAGGTCCTCGATGTCGTCGATGAAGCCCTTCATCCGATGCCCCTTTCTCGTCGATACGTCGTCTTGAACGCTGAAAGGCCCCGATCGATCGCGCCCGGCGCGCATTTTCGCCGCGCGAGCCTGCCGCCCGCGCGCCGGCGCGGGGTCAGCGCCGCTTCACGGGCCGGTAGGCCGAGACCTCGTCGGTGTGGAACCCGAGCGCCGCCATCTCGGGCAGGATCTCGGCGAGGAAGGCGAGCGAGGCGATCTCGACGTCGCCGCCCGCTACGGTGCGCCAGTCCTTGCCCTCGGTTCCCTTCCAGCGCTGCGGCGCCGTCTTCTCCTTGTGCGCGGCGTAGCGCTCGAAATCCCCGCCGGTGAAGTTCCAGAGCACGAACTGCCCGCGCTCCTCCTTGAGGAGCCCGTAGAAGACCGGGAAGTCGGAGTCCTTCCGGTCGTGCTCGCTCAGCGCGAACATGACGACGTAGAGCCCGTCCCGGCCGAGCGCGTGGAGGCGGAAGGCCGTCTTCTCCGGCCCCTCGCCGGTCGTGTGCCAGACATAGTGCCCGTTCTCGACGAGGAGCGTGCCGCGGGCCGGCTTGCCGTTCTCGCCGCTCGGCACGAAGCGCCCGTTCGCGAGCTCGTACTCCTCGAGGACGGTGCCCGCTGCGAGCGGCCAGGCGGCGTTCTCCGCCGTGACGAGCGGTTCCTTCGAGACGAGGCACCCGCCGAGAAGGAGGACCGCCGCCGCTGCGAGAAGGCGCGGCGCGGCCTCGATGAAGCGCCGAAGCATGGGCTCCCGGATTCCTCCTTGAAGGCGCGGGGGTGCGCGGAACGGGCCTCACTCTACCGCAGCGTTTCGCCTTCCGCGCGGGCGAAAACGCATGGCGCGACTTCGCCGCCGCGATCTGTCGCGCCGCTCGCTTGCCGCCGCCCGGCGCCGGCGCATTCTCCAGAAGGGCTCCGAAGTCCCGGGGCTTCCGCGCTCGCCATGCTGCCGCTCGTCGCCGTCCTTCTCGCCACTCCCGCGCCGGTCGCGCCGCCCGACGATCCGAGCTTCCGGCGGTGCCTTAAGCCCGGCGACGGCATCGAGCTCCGCTGGGAGGAGCCGGAGGAGGAGCTCGGCGTCTGGCTTCTCGTGAAGCGCCTCGACGAGGGGCGCGAGTGGCGGACCTGGGTCAAGACCTGGGTCAGCGGGCCGCCTTTCACGCTCCTGATGCGCAGCCCCCGCGCCCGCAACGGCGACTACGCCTGGCTCCTCTTCGGCGTCGATCGGGAGGAAGGCGCCTTCGCCGCCGGCGACTGGCGCTACTTCTGCACCCGCGAGTGACGGGGGCCGCCCGCCCGTGACGCGCCCTTTCGTCATTCCCGCGAAAGCGGGAATCCACATGCCAAGAGCCAAGAGCTAAAAGCTAAGAGCCACGAGCTACCAGCTACCAGCTACGAGCTAGCAAATGCTCCTCCAGGCCTGCCTCAACGGCGCCCGCCCGCACCGTTTCCACCCGCGCCTTCCCTTGACGCCGGCCGCGATCGCCGAGGACGCGGCCGAGGCGGTCGCCGCCGGCGCCGCCGAGCTCCACGTCCATGTCCGCGGCCCCGACGGGCGGGAGACTCTCGCGCCCGAATGGGTGGACGCCACCGTCGCTTCGCTCCGCGCGCGGCTTCCGGGAACGCTCGTCGGCGTCAGCACCGGCGCCTGGATCGAGCGCGACGACGACCGCCGCCTCGCGATGATCGCTTCCTGGCGCGAGCTGCCGGACCATGCCTCGGTGAACCTTTCCGAGCCCGGCGCCCCGGCGGTGATCGAGGCGCTGCGCCGCCGCGGCGTCGCCGTCGAGGCGGGGCTCGCGACCGCCGCCGACGCCGAGCGCCTCGTAAAGCTGGGCCTCGCTCCTTTGGCGCTCCGCATCCTCGTCGAGATCGAGGAGCAGGGGGAGGCCGAGGCGATGGCAGCCGCCGACGCGATCCTCGCAATCCTCTCACGCGCGGGGATCGCCAAGCCGATCCTCCTCCACGGCGTCGACCGCATGATGTGGCCCTTCGTCGAGCGCGCCGCCCGCGAGCGCTACTCGACCCGCGTCGGCCTCGAGGACGGCGCGACGCTCCCGGACGGGACGACGGCGCCGTCGAACGCCGCGCTGGTCGCGGCGGCGGCTGAGTATTTGCGGAAGAGCTCGAGCGCTTAACGGCTGAGCTGGCCTGTTCCCAGGTGCTTTTCCTTCCGCCGAACCGGGGGCAGCGGCGATTTTTCATGCTCCTGATGCACAGTCCCGCGCCCGCAACGGCGACTACGCTTGGCTTCAGTTTGGCTTCGACCTGGAAGAAGGGCGCCTACGCCGCTCGCGACTGGTGTCATTTCTGGATCGGGAGGCCCTGCCGAGGCGGCTGAGCGACAGTCAATGGCCTGCAAACTAAGAGTTGCGTACGGCACTATAGTGGGTTTAATACCCACTCTAAGGCAATGAGACTGTTCCAGGCAGCTGACGCACTTGAGCTAACAGGTCTTTCGCGGAGTCAACTTCGCGAATGGACGGGTCGCGGACGCCGCGGGCTGGTTTCCCCGGACGTCAATCCGGGGGGGCCAGGAAGACATGCTCTCTACTCTTGGCAAACATTACTCGTTCTTCGACTACTTTTGGTCTTGCACAAGGAGTACGCGGCAGAGATCGGTTCGTGGTCATCGGCCGCGAATGTATGTAGGACCAAATTACAAGGCGTTTCGTTTCCGTCGCTTTGGGGAAAGTGGGTGTTTTTTCCAAATTGCGAAAGCGCGGTTCTTCTTGAGACCCCAGGTGATGTAGAAACCGGTGGAATTTTAATACCGCTCGATCCGCATCTCGCGCCGCTTGCGATCAAGCTGTCTCTGCCACGCCCGAGTCAGCTTTCCCTCTTTCCACCGATGCTTGTGGCGCGATGAACGGAGATAGCTTGTCTCAGCGGTGGGCCGGCCACTTCGGTCTAGCTCTCACGCCGCTGTTTGAGACTGACTCAGCCGATGAGAACGGCTCCCACAATGTGCTCTTGGATGGAGGGTTCGGTAGCTTCGCGCTTTCCGTAACCAAGCAGCAACTTTGGCGAGAAGAAAAAGTCGCCGATTGGGCATGGTCGAGCAATTTACCTCACCACGTTACCGTAACGGATAAGATCGTAGCGGTGACCCGGTGGGACAGACCGCATGCCGAGGTCTTCAATCGAACGAGCGTCGAAAAACAATTAGAAGCCTTTTACACTTACCTGACTACGGACCGAGTTCGTTCCAGCCAGCGTGTCGTTGATTATGTTCTTGGATTATTTCGGCGGGTGCGCTCTCTCGTAGCCGAGGCGAAGATTCCCGATGACAGAAGCATTGATGCATTTCTCGCCTTCCTGGGTCGGCTAATCGAGCTAGACAAGTCCCAACGGGGAAGTGAGCAGAACCAAACAACTTTTGATGTGGAGTTAGCCGAACTTCTTCTAGCTTTGCCGGCAAATGCCGTAGAGAGCTTAATAAATGAAGTCGCTAACGGAATATCGCCGCAAGCTTTCAAACTTTTCCCGGCGTTAGCGGTTAGACACGCCGGCAGCGAAATATTCCAAGAAGCGCATTTCGAACTTCTACGGGCACCTGGCATCGATTTGTTCGGATATACGGGTCCTGCCGAAGCGAAGGCCGTTACTCGAGGTGGAGCCCACTTTACGCCACCAGCTCTCGCACGCACGGTGGTGGAACAGGCGCTTTTACAGGTTGAGCGAGTACAGGAACGTGATCAGCTCGTGGTGCTCGATCCTGCCTGCGGTTCGGGAGCCTTTCTGCATGAAGCGATCCGTACATTACGCCGACTTAACTTCTCGGGAGAAATTACCCTCATTGGACGGGATAGCTCACGTGCAGCGGTCTCGATGGCAAACTTTGCCGTACGTCATGCGGCAGCAGATTGGTCGCCACGGCCGCGACCAATAAGAATAGATATTCAGATCGCTGACTCATTGGACGCCGATCTGCCGGTTGCCGATTTAATTCTAATGAATCCGCCATTTGTTGCGTGGGCGGCATTGGATGAGCGTCAACGCGATCAGATGCGGCAAATACTAGGCACTCAACTAGCTGGCCGTGGTGATCTCAGTATGGCGTTTGTTACGCGCGCGGTGGATCGGCTTTCGCCCGGAGGGGCATTGGGAGTGCTTGTCCCAGCAAGTTTACTGACATTACAAGCGGCTGAGGCGTGGCGTGCTGATTTGCTTAACCGCACTGACCTTTGCTTGCTGGCCGCGCTCGGCGACTATAACCTTTTTGCCTATGCGTTAGTGCAAGTTGCCGTAATGGTTTTAGCAAAACCCCTTGATCGGAATGTCCGGCGAAGGGGGATAACTGCGCTTGTGACGACCAATAGTGCAGATGCAACCGGTAACGCATTGCGCACGTTGCGACGCTGCAATCCAGGTGAGCGTTACATCTACGACAATAAGGCATGGGCCTTATTTGAAATTCCAGCAGAAAGTTTTCGGAGCCGTCCCGTTTGGCGGTTGACATCTCCAAGAACCGAAGCGGCGTTGTCTCGGCTGATGCGGGCTGGGGCATTGTCGATTGGCGAGCTTTTTGATGTTCGGCAAGGCGTTCGTACCGGAAGGAACGAGGCATTTATTTTAGAAGAGCCGCAGATCAGTGCGTTGCCTGCTCACGAAAAAAAATATTTCCGTCCAGCTGTGATGAACGAAAGTATTCAGGGAGGGAAGATTCAGAGGCGGTTTTGGATATTTTATCCATATGATCGCGAGGGACTCGTACTGAAAACAGAAGACGAGCTGCAAAAAGCAGTACCATCATATTATAAAAAATACCTTTTGCCTAATAAGGAAATTTTGAAAAACCGGGCGAATATTATTCGCTCCAATCGGCATGACTGGTGGGGCATATCCGAACATCGTCCCAGATGGGCGCTAGATCCGACGCCGCGCATAGTCTCAAAGTACTTCGGTAGTGCCGGTGGCTTCTCTGTTGATCTTGACGCAAGTTTTATTGTTGTGCAGGGGTTCGCCTGGATCCCAAAATGGGAGCGGGTATTACAGCCAGACACAGAAGATGTTGCGCCGCTATCTACAGACGATTTCCTTTGTGGATTCGTGGCTTTGCTGAACTCCCAGCGCTTTGGCCAAGTGCTGAATTTATTCTGTCCACATGTGGCGGGTGGCCAATTAGATCTCAGTCCTCGTTACTTGAATAATGTTCCCCTTCCGAATCTAATTGACATCGCTCGCGATGAGCGTGGCGGGCGTATGGTGGCAGAACTCATTGAACTTGGTCGCAAACCGCGACTAGAGGACGCTGATTGGCACGTTTCAGCGAACCGGATCACGACAGCCCTCTATGGGGAGGATTTTTTCGATCAGGTGTGATTTGTGGCGGCGCCGCTGATCGTCACTGAAGCGCAGGTCAACGCGCACTTCAAGCGGATGAATGAAATCCTTGCGAGTGCAGTCGATCTAAGCGCCAAGACGCAAGTAACTGTGGATTCGGCTTCCCCACCATTAGTAGGAGGGCTGACGGGGGCAGGGTGCGAATTCATTACCCGCAATCGTGGGTTGCGGGTTCCGGTTGCGCCATTCCTTCAATTGCAGCACGGCGTCTGGGCTTGGCTGGGGTATAGAGAGGAATGGGATTACGAACGTCCAGTTCGAAATATTCGTCGATTCTCCTTTAGAACCGTGGGACTGACGATTCACTTCGGCTTACGGAACAGCTTATTTAAGCCGCAAATGTTCCGTGGAGAATGGGCCGGATGGGCCAAATGGGGGGGTAAGGACTACGGTTTCCAAGCAGCTGATGCTGGCCACCCGCATTGGCAGTTTGATGCTCTCGATAGCCTTCCTGATGAGTCTTTTCCTGAGCGTGCCGCCGAGTTGCGTGAACTCCTTTCCGTGGAGAATGACGGTAATCTTGACGTAAAGGAGTTTAGTCCGCAGCTAACCGTTCCCGAAATTAGAGCCGTAGTGACGGCTCAGAAACTCAGTCGTATTCACTTCGCGAGCGCTGCAGCCTGGTGGAAGCCAAAGCCTCACGACGATCACGCCCACGGACCCATCAGTGAGGCCGATATCGAGAACTGGGTTCGGCATACATTGCACTACTTGAGGAGAGAGCTTCAGCGCCTGCAAGCAGGGTAGCTGCCTTAGGAGGCCAACTAATGAATCTCCCCCGACCTCTTGATCGCCTCCTTGAGCTTCGCGACCGAGAAGTCGGCGCCCCGGCACACGTCTAGGATCACCTTCTCGCGCCGCGAAATCAGGTCCACGGCGGCGGGGATCTTCTTCACCGCCTCGGCCGGCACCACGACGGCGCCGTGGGTGTCGGCGTGGACGACGTCGTCGTGCGCGACCTGCATCCCGAAGACGTTGACCGGCTCCCCGAAGCTGACGAGGTGCACATGCGCGTGGCTCGGCCCCACGCGCCCGCCCAGCATCTGAAACCCCTTCGCCCAAGCCGCCATGTCGCGGAACGACCCGTTGGTCACGCACCCAAGCGCGCCCAGCGCCTTGTGCAGGTTCGACTGCACCTCGCCCCAGAAGGCGCCGAAGCCCGGCCGGTCGTCGATGTCCTGGATGACGACGATCGTCGGCATCGCCGCGTCGGCGACGTAGTCGATCCACTCGAGCCGGTCCGGCACCTTGCCGCGCGGCTTCTCCCTGGCGCGGATCGTGCCGGTCCGCGCGAGCCCCACCATCGGCGGCGCCGCGGGGTCGAGCGCCACCATCGGCTCCACCGTGAAGCCCATCGCGCGCCGCT
>JADGGZ010000229.1 GCA_019689675.1 Rhodospirillales bacterium
ACTGTCTCCCCGCGCGGATGTGGCGGAATTGGTAGACGCGCACGGTTCAGGTCCGTGTGGGGGCAACCCCGTGGAGGTTCAAGTCCTCTCATCCGCATAGCCAGATCGGGCGTTTCCTGCGCCCACATCGCGCCCAAACGACCGCGACCGCCGGAGCGGTCGCGTGTCGACGGGCCGGGGAGAGAGGCGGTGGGTCAACCGATCGCGGCTGCGTCGTAGGCGTCGAACGCGGCGCGGAGCGCGTCGTCGGTGCGCCGAAGCCACCGGAAGTAAGTGTCCTCTAGCTCGCGTACGGACGTGCCCATGATGACGGCGAGGTGCGCGAGCTGGACGCCGCTCTCGATCGCCCAGGTCGCGAACGTATGCCGCATCGTGTACGGGCCGCGCCGGTCGAGTCCGGCCGCCCGCAGCGCCGGAGCCCACTCCCGGTGTCGGAAGCGTTCGAGGTCGATGTAGCCGCCTCGCGGCGCCGGGAACAGGAGGCGTGTGTCGATCCTGGGCGGCATCGCGTCGAGGGCGTCGAGGACGCGCCGGCGCAGCGGGACTACGCGCTCGGCACCGGTCTTCGTCCCGTCCTTCAGCTCGCCGCCAGTGAAGCGGCGCCGGACGTGGACGACGCGCCTCTCACGGTCGAGGTCGCCGCGCTCGAGCGCGATCCACTCTTCCGGTCGCAGGCCGGTGCCGGTGGCGAAGACCGGGATTGCGCGGTAGCGCGGATCGAGTTCGTCGGCGACCGCCTCGATCTCGTCCCACGACTCGAAAGGCGTGATGGCGCGCCGCTCGTGCCGCTTGCGCTTCGGGTTGGCGATGCCGGCCGTCGCATTCCGGTCGGTGAGGCTGCGCGCGTGCGCCCAGGTGAGCGCCTGCCGGAACGCGCGGAAGACGTCGTGGCGCGCGCCGGGGGAGAGCGTCGCGCGCCAGTCCTCGACTTCGAGCCGGTTGATCGAGTCCGGGCGGCGCGAGCCGAACTCAGCGCGTGCCTGCCGCAACTGCCGGGTCAGCTTCCGATGCGTCGCCGGATCGACGGTCGCGCCGTGCTTGGCGAGGAACAGGTCGAGCAGTGCATCCACCGTCTGCGGTCGGTTCGCCACCGGGATCGCCTCGCCGCGACGAAGCGCCGCGATCTCGTCGAGCTTCGCAGTCAGCCACTCGGCCGCTGCGGTCTTCGTGGGGAAGCCGCTCGGGGAGCGGCGGACGCCGTTCTCGTCGTAGTAGCGGACGCCCCACTTGGAGCCACGCTTGACGACTGACCCGCGCTGTTTCGCAGGCATGTCTAACCTCCTTGCTGCCGGGGCGTCGTTGCTGTAGGGGCGCGGTGCCCCGGCACCGCTGCCTCGATCATAGGAGCTCCAGGTGTCGGTGAACCGCGCGCGCAGCCGGCCGCTGAGCTTCGAGCCACCGCTCCACCTCGGACCAGCGGAAGCGGACGGCTCGCCCGTTGAGCTTGAAGCCCGGCAGCTTGCCCGCCTCGAACCAGTCGAGAGCGGTGTCGGCCGAGATGCCGAGCACATCGGCCAACTCACGCGCGGTGAGCAGCCGCTCGATCACGACGCGCCGCCCTGTGCCGGGTACGCCGTGTCCTCTGGTGGTCGCGGCGGTGCTCACACCCTGGAATAAGCCCAGCTCGCCGACCATGCGGGTACGGGCCGCAACTGCGGCATTGCTCGAGGGAGTCGGCGCGACCGTACTCACGCACGGTAGGTAGCCCAGCTCGCGCACCATCCGGGTCCCGGAAGCCGGTGCGCCGTCGGCGGAGCGCAGCGGAGCGGCACGGCGCACCGGCGACCGCGACGCGAAGCGCCGCAGAACCGACGCTGCCGCGGGCGGGGTCCTCGAAGCGAAATTCCAGCGAGGCGCGGGCGGAGCGCAGTACGACCGTGGCGTACCTCTTCCCCTTCTCGGAAAGGAGCGCCATGAGCGCACAGGAGCAGAAGCAGTCCCAGCCCGTCGGCGGCGTCGTCGTCAACTGGCTTCTCGCCGCGCCCGCGCGGACGTTCACGTCGAAGACGACCGGAGAGCCGAAGACGGTGATCGAGCTGCGGGACCCCTCGCGCCTGAGCAACTCGCTCGTCGTCTTCCTCGACGGCAGTGCGGGCACGCTCGGAGCCGTCCAGCCCCGCACGCCGATCGCGCTGCGGCTGGACGAGGTTCGCGCCGGTCGGGGTCGCGGCGAGCTGATCGGGGTCGTGGCGCGGGAGGCGGTCGAGGCTGCCTTCGCGCGTGCTGGCGGTGCATCGTGAAGCCGCTGCTGTCGTGGGATGGCGCGACGCTCCCGCGTGTCATTCGGCTGACGCCGGACGAGCGCGGCGTCCTCCTACCGGCCGGAACGAGCTTCCAGCTCGGCAAGGTCGAGCCTGCGCCGTTCCTGTCGGTGGAGGTTGCGCTGTGGTCGAAGCCGGCTACGGCCGTCGCGTTCCCGCTCCATCCGGTGGGTGCCGCCGAGCTGTTCCGGCGTGCGGTGGACGTGATCGGCCGATCGAGTGCGCCGGCGGCGCTGGACGAGGACGAGCGGCGGGAGCTCCGCGGCTACGTGTGGTGCGCGGCCGAGAAGCTGTACACGCCCGGCCAGAGCATCCGCAACGCGATCGACGATTTCACCGTCGGTCGCTCATACCTGCCCGCGCAGCTCGCCCAGCTCGATGGCTCGGACCGGCGACGGCAAAAGGCGCTCGCGCTGCTCGCGGGAGCCGCCGTGATCCGCGCCGCGTGCGAGTGGGCGGCGGAGAGCGCCTGATCGACACACCGGATGGCGCGCGGGAACGAGCCGAACGAGCAGGCCGCTGGGGGTGCTCCTCTAACAGCACCCCCAGCGGACAGCTTCTGTCCTGTGGCGCGCTCGGCGGGGATCGACACTTGCTCCTTCACGTGGCGTCCCCGTCGGAGCGCCGGAATGCCATTGCCCGTCGGGACCATCTGGGAATGGGACGCGGTGGCGGGCGATCTGGTCGAGCGGTACGACATACCCGACGAGGATGCGTTTGCCTGGGACCGCGCATTCTCGAACCTGAAACGGACGTGGAGGGCGCGTTCGCTCCGGTACGGCGACAGGCTCAAAGAGAAAGCGCATGGCTGGACGTTCGGCATCTGGCGCTCGCACGGGAGCGTCTCTCTGTGGGCGGAAGGCCGGCTAGCGGCGCTTGCGGACGAGGACGAGGACGCGCGTCGCCTGGCCGCGCCCGCTGAACTGCCGGCGGCAGTAGCGGTCGCGGTGGAGGTTTGGCGCGAGCACGGCATCGAGCTTGACGAGGTGCCGGCGCTGGTGCGGAGGCTCGACCTCACGGCGGAGCTGCGGCTCGCCGTCGGCAGCGACGGCATCGCGTTCCTGCGCGCGTTGGAGACAGTGGAGGTTCCTGGGTGCATCGCGAACGCCTGGCAGCGGGACGGGCGCGTCGAGACGATCTACTTCCGCAGCCGGGCGGCGCGTCGCGGCGGTGGGAAGGTGAAGCTGCGCGTCTACGACAAGGGCGCGGAGATGGCTGCGAGCGGGCGACCGGACGCGCCGCCGCCGGGAACGCTGCTCCGGTTCGAGCGCCAGATGCGCTTCGATGCGCAAGGCCAGCTCCCGGCGGCGGTCTGGGCCGCAAGATCGCTCGGACCGCACTTCGCGGAGCCGCTGGCTGCGATCAAGGAAGACGCGGCTGTCCTGATGCCCGGCGACGCGGTTGATGCCGTGGTCGCGCGCGTCGAGAGCGGCGAGCTGTCGCCGCAGATCGCGGAGCGGCTGCTTGGGACACTGCTGCTCTGGCAGCGGCTCGGCTCATCGTGGTCAGGGTGGAGCGCGAAGACCGCGCAGCGCCGTCGGCGCGAACTGGCGAACCTCGGCATCTCGCTCGCCCGCGATGCTGACGGCACAGGTATCAGCGTCCCCGTCGGGCTACTCGCGCGGGCGGCAGCTGATGCCTGGGTTGAGGTGGACTTCCAGCACCGTGCCGGAAGTCCACCTGTTCCAAAAAGCCGTTCGGAAGCAGCTTCCTCCTAGCCGCCGGGGACGAGGCAACGATCGACGACGTGCCGCTGGAGCGGGCTCAAGTCCTGATAACCGACCATGACGGCATTGCCGTACTGCCGGAGCGGATGGATCCCCTTCTTCTTCGCAGCCGCATACACCCGCTTCGCCTGTGCCGCGCTGTTCCAGAAGTAGATGCTGATGTGGTTCGAGAACGCGGAGATGCCGCCGAGCGCGTGGCCCTGGACCTGTGTCTTCATGCCGAGCGGGTCCCAGAAGTAGTTCCCGAAAGAGTCTCCGTAGCCGTCGCTATCGAGCACATCACCGGAGTCGATCCCGATGCAGACGCCTACGTCAGGGCCGGTCATCGCGTTCGCTCCCGACCACGAGCTGCCGTTGCCGCGCCCCGAACTGGATTGCGCTGGACCCACCGCGCCGGCGCACGACGAGGGCTTCCCACCGTAGAACAGAAGCGACGTTGCTTCGGTGTACCCTGCGACGGGCGCTGAGAAAGAAACCCGCGTGTAGACGTATGTACCTGCGCCGCACCCGGACGGAGCTGTCGCGATGACGGTTGCGGGTGCAGTGTGCTGGTGGCCTTGCGCACAGTCGGGCTTGCAGTCGTCGTACGAGAACACCCCGTGTGCGACGGCGTGCGCGCTCCCCCAGCGCGACCACCGCAGGTTGGTCAGTCCGTTGTGGTTATCGACGACGAAGCTGGGCGGCTCTGCCGCCAGTACGTGGTCGTTCTGGCTGAAGATCAGGTACGCGCCCTCCTTGCCGAGGTGGAGCATCGGACTGGCAGCGTCGGCGCGCGCTGCATGCCAGGCAGTGCCCGCCGCGATGAACAGCCCGCAGGTGATCGCTGCGAACAGCGCGCTTGCCCGCATCGTTCGTCTCATCGTTCGCCCCGTCATTTGATCGCGGTTGCTGTCGCCTGCACGCCAGCGATCGAGATGCGCGTCGTGTGGGCGACGCCTAGGAACGTCCACCGGACAATGCCGGCGGACCCTGATCGCGCCGCAACCGCCACCAAAGCGCGCGCCTGCGGTCGCGTCATCTCATGCAGGAATGGGATGACGCTCTCGGGACACGCTGCGGCCGACGGCTCGGGCGAGATCGTCCTACCGCCGACTGTCAGCACGACCTTCGTTGGGTAGAGCGACGCCTGACGGTTGAACGGCAGTTTCAGTTCCGCCGAGCACCAGCCGGCACTCCCCCTGAAGTCGATCTGCATCTCGGCTTGCTTGCAGTCGTGTCGGCAGTCGAACGTGTGGACGACTACCTCGAACGGCCACACGCTCAGCTGGCCGCGAACCTCCGCAGCCGCACTTGCTGGCCCAACCTGATACATGCCTCCGAGGGACACAAACGCGAGCACACCTGCGAAGAGATGCCGTCCGAACCTGCGTTTCAAGAGATCCTCCCCGGCTGTCAAAAGAACACGACCGGATCACATTCATAGTGTGTAGATCGGCTGTCGTCAAGTGGCGACGCTTGCAGCGTGTCGCAAGCGAGGTCGCCCGAGCATCTCGCGTTCGGCGAGGCGCTCCGGCGACTACGCGAGGAACGGCGGTTGTCGCAGGAGCAGCTCGGCTACGCGAGCGGTCTACACCGCAACTACGTCGGCGGGGTCGAACGCGGCGAGCTGAACCCGACACTGGCAAGCATCATCAAGCTGGCACGCGGGCTCGGCCTGCGGCCGTCCGAGCTGGTTGCAGCGGCCGAGGGAGACGCCGCGTTCCTACGCTGATCTGAGCCCATTCCGCGCCCAAACGTTCCGGACTGCATCGGCGTCGCTGCGTGCGGGCGAGACGGAAACCGTGGAGAAAAGCGCGGTTCAGCCACTCGCCGTCACCCGGCTCCAGTCCCCTGCGGACCCCGTGGAGGTTCAAGTCCTCTCATCCGCATCCCGGAGCGCTGCGCCGCCGGCGCGCGCCGGCCGAGGCAAGCCTCCGTGCGGCGCCGGGTAAGCCGGGGCGGCGCTGGTGCGCTCGCGATCGTCGCCGCGGCGCTCGCGCTCGCCTGGGACGCTCGCGCCGG
>JADGGZ010000230.1 GCA_019689675.1 Rhodospirillales bacterium
CCCTTCGCCTGGTTCAGCATCGCGACGACGAGATCGCGGCGCTGCTCGAAGATCGCGTTGTGCTTGGGGATGAAGTCCTGCGGGCCGTTCAACGCTTCGACCGCGGCCGCCTGGCTGATGGAGGACGGGTTCGAGGTCGAGTGCGACTGGACCGCGGCCATCGCCTTGACGAGCTCGGTCGGCCCGCCGGCGTACCCGATCCGCCAGCCGGTCATGCAGTAGGCCTTGGAGACGCCGTTCATCGTCAGCGTCCGCTCGTAGAGCCGCGGCTCGACCTCGGCGATCGTCGCGAACTTGAAGCCGCCGAAGACGAGGTGCTCGTACATGTCGTCGGTGAGGATCCAGACGTGCTTGTGGGCGAGCAGCACGTCCGCGATCGCCTTCAGCTCCTGGGCCGAGTAGGCCGCGCCGGTCGGGTTCGAGGGCGAGTTTAGGATCAGCCACTTCGTCTTCTTGGTGATCGCGGCGTCGAGATCCTTCGGCTGCAGCTTGAAGCCGTTCTCCTGCGGGCAGGGCACGAACACGGGCGTGCCGTCGCAGAGATTCACCATGTCGGGATAGCTCACCCAGTAGGGCGCCGGGATGATGACCTCGTCGCCGGGGTTCAGCGTCGCCAGCATGGCGTTGAAGATGACCTGCTTGCCGCCGGAGCCGACGGTGATCTGGTTCGTCGCGTAGTCGAGCCCGTTCTCGCGCTTGAACTTCGCCGAAATGGCCTTCTTGAGCGCCGGAGTGCCGTCGACCGCGGTGTAGCGCGTCTCGCCGCGCCGCATCGCGGCGATCGCCGCCTCCTGGATGTTCTGCGGCGTATCGAAATCGGGCTCGCCCGCGCCGAGGCCGATGACGTCCCGGCCGGCGGCTTTCAGCTCTGCCGCCTTGGTGGTGACGGCGATGGTCGGCGATGGCTTGATGCGCGCGAGGCGGCTGGCGATGAGCGACATGCGCCGCAAACTACGGCGCGTCGAGGCGCCGGACAAGGCGCGAGAGGGCGCATCCGCCATTCGCCGCGCGCGCGGGTTCGCGAAGCGCCGGCTCAGAGGCGCATCAGCACGATCCCGGCGCCGATGAGCCCGGCCGCCGCCCAGCGCCACGGGCCCGCGCGTTCGCCGAGCACGAAAACCGCGATCAGCATGGCGAAGAGGACGCTCGTCTCGCGCAAGGCCGCGACGAGCGCGACCGGCGCCCGGGTGAACGCCCAGATCGCGATCCAATACGAGCCGAGGGAAAGGGCGCCGGCGACGAGGCCGCTGCGCCAGGCGGTGCGGAGCGGCGACAGCGCGGAGCGCCCGCGCGAGGCGAGGGCGTAGAGCATCATCCCAGCGCCGTCGCCGACGAACATCCAGAGAGTGAAGCCCGAGGCCGTTCCGGAGAGCCGGGCGCCGATCGCGTCGACGAGCGTGTAGGCGGCGGTGAAGCCTGCCGTTCCGAGCGCGTAGGCGAGCGCCTTCGGCGGCATCGCCGCGAAAGCGCCGCTTCCCCCTCTTGCCGACATGAGCATCACCCCGAGGGCGATCGCGAGGACCGCCGCCGACTTGGAGGGGGTCATCCTCTCGCCGACGAGGAGCGCGCCGGCGAGGACGACGATGAGAGGGGCCGCGCCGCGCGCGAGCGGGTAGACCTGCGAGAGCTCCCCATGCGCGTAGGCGCGGATCAGGAACAGCTTGTAGCCGGAATGGAGCAGCGCCGAGGCGGCGAGCCACGGCCACGCGGCCGGCGCCGGGGCCGGGAAGAACGGTGCGAGGCCGAGAGCGATGCCGCTCTGCACGAGGGCGAGAAGCAGGATCGCGGAGAACCGGTCGAGGCCCACCTTCACGACGGCGTTCCAGCCCGCATGCATCAGGGCGCCGGCGAGCACGGCGGCGAAGACGAGGGGGTCCACCTCGCGTCACCCCGCCCGGTGGTCGATGTGAGAAGGATGCGCGATCCGGCTCGACATGCGCTTGTTGGTAGAGCGGTGCGAAGCCGACGGGAAACGATATGATCGCACGCGCGATGTACGATCTTCTCACATGGCTCGGCGCCGACTCCCGTCGCTGAACGGGCTCCGAGCCTTCGAGGCGGCGGGGCGGCACGGCCGGATGACCCTTGCCGCGGCCGAGCTCGGCGTGACGCACGGGGCGGTAAGCCGGCAGGTTCGGCAGCTCGAGGCGTCGCTCGGCGTCAAGCTCTTCGAGGGGCCGAAAAACAGGCTCGTTCTCACGGAGGCTGGCCGCGCCCTCCTGCCGCATCTCACCGCCGCGCTCGACCGGATTGAGACGGCGGTTCGAAGCGTCGCCGACCTCGAGGCCGGGCCGCTCGACGTCTCCTGTCTCGGGACCTTCATGATGCGCTGGCTCATCCCGCGTCTCCATCGGTTCCGCGCCGCGCATCCGGAGATCGACGTACGTCTCAGCGCCTCCGACGCGCCGGTCGACTTCGCGCGCCTCGCGTACGAGGTGGCGATCCGCGTCGACGATCATGCGGCGCCGTCCGGGGCACGCGTGGCGGTGCTCTTTACCGAGCATTGCGGGCCGGTTCTCTCGCCCGGGCTCGCAAGTGCGCTGGGTCTGATGCGGGTCGAGCAGCTCGCCGCGGCGCCGCGCCTCCAAACGAAAACGCGCGCTACGGCGTGGCCGGCCTGGGCGCAGCGTGCCGGGCTCGACGCGCGCGTCCTCGCCGGCGGCGCCGAGTACGAGCACTTCTATTTCATGCTGGAAGCGGCGACGGCGGGGCTCGGCGTCGCGATCGCGCCGTGGCCGCTCGTCATCGACGACCTCGAGGCCGGCCGGCTCGTCGCGCCGTTCGGCTTCATCGCGAGCGGCCTCTCCTATGTCGTCGCGTGCCGCGATCGGCCGAGCCGGAAGGCCGCGCGGTTCGTGGCCTGGCTCGAGCGCGAGGCGGCAGCGACGCCGCGCCCTCCGCCCTTCAGAGCCGCTTCTCGATCGCCTCGGCCATGCGCTCCGGCGGCGTCCCCGGGACGAAATGCATGAGGTATCTGCCGTCCCGGCCCATCAGGAAGACGAAGGACGAGTGGTCCATCAGGTACTCGCCGCCCTCCTGCGGCCGCTTGGCGTAATAGACTTTGAAGGCGCGCGCGGCGGCCGCGACCTGCTCCTTCGTCCCGGTGAGCGCGACGAGTCGCGGATGGAAGCTTTCGGCATAAAGGCGCAGCTGGTCGGGCGTGTCGCGCTCGGGATCGACGGTGATGAAGATGGGCTGCACCTCCTCGCCCTTCTTGCCGAGACGGTCGACGGCCTCGGCCATCGTCTGCAGCTCGGTCGGGCAGACGTCGGGGCAATAGGTGTAGCCGAAGTAGATGAGCATCAGCTTGCCGCGGAAATCCTCGGCGCGTCGCGTCTTTCCGTTCTGATCGACGAGGGTGAAGTCGCCGCCGATCGAGGCGGCGCCGACCTGGTCCATCGGGCCGCCGGGAGAAAGGGTCCAGAGGGCGATCGCCAGCCCTGCGGCGAGGATCGCGGCGCCGATGCCGAAAATGAGGAGCGCGCGCTGCAGGGGCGACATCATCGCGGCCCGATATAGGCGCCGCCGCGCGCCCTAGCAAACGCGGCCGATCGTCACCCGCATTTCGAATAGTCGCAGCTCGTGCACTGGTCGCAGCCCTCGATGCGGATGAGCGCCGCCTCGCCGCATTTCGGGCATTGCGCCATGCGCGCGCGCGTCGCGCCGTCGCCGGAAGGAAGCCCGACGACCTGCTTTGCCGCGAGCGTCCGTCCGTTGCCCGATTTGGGCTGCAAAAAGCCGATGTCGATCATGTGGCGCTCGATGACGTCGCCGATCGCCGCGAGGAGCGAGGGGACGTACTTGCCGCCCATCCAGGCGCCGCCCCGCGGGTCGAACACGGCCTTCAGCTCCTCGACCACGAACGCGACGTCGCCGCCGCGGCGGAACACGGCGCTGATCATGCGGGTGAGGCCGACCGTCCAGGCGTAATGCTCCATGTTCTTCGAGTTGATGAAGATCTCGAAGGGACGCCGGCGCCCGTCCTGCACGATGTCGTTGATGGTGATGTAGATCGCGTGGTCGCCGTCCGGCCAGCGGATCTTGTACGTGGCGCCGGGCAGCGCCTCCGGCCGGTCGAGCGGCCGCGTCATGTAGACGACGCCGCCGGCCTCGTAGATGTCCGCCGGCTTCGGCGGCGCGGCGGGGGCGGGGAGCGGCAGCTCGGCCTGACGCGCCTGCGGCTTTTCCTGCTCGCTCTTCCTCACTTCGAGCACCGCGCCGGTGATCTCGTTCGGCCGGTAGGTCGTGCATCCCTTGCAGCCGAGCTCGTAGGCCTGGATGTAGACGTCCTTGAACGCCTCGAAGGAGATCTCGGCCGGGACGTTGATCGTCTTCGAGATCGAGCTGTCGACGTATTTCTGCACCGCCGCCTGCATGACGACATGGTCGCCCGGCGACAGCGTCTGCGCGTCGACGAAGTAGTCCGGGAGCGGCGCGTTCTCGCCCTTGAGCCGGCGGAAGAGGCGGTAGGCGTGATCGGTCACCTCCTCTTCCTTGCGCGTGCCGTCCGGCATGAGGACATGGCGCGTGTACTTGAAGGAGAAGACCGGCTCCAGCCCGGACGAGACGTTGTCGGCGAAAAGCGAGATCGTGCCGGTCGGGGCGACCGAGGTGAGGAGCGCGTTGCGGATGCCGTGCTGGGCGATCGCGGCGCGCACGTCGTCCTCGAGCTCGGCGATGGTCTCGCCCATGAGGTATTTCTCGCGGTCGAAGCGCGCGAAGGCGCCTTTCTCCTTGGCGAGCTCGACCGAGGCGAGATAGGCGGCGCGGCGGATCGCGCGCATCCAGTTTTCGGTGAGGCGCACCGCGTCGGCCGAGCCGTAGCGCACGCCGCACATGATGAGCGCGTCGGCGAGGCCCGTGACGCCGATCCCCATCCGCCGCTTGGTCTTCGCCTCGACCTCCTGCGCCGCGAGAGGGAAGCGCGACACGTCGATCGCGTTGTCCATCATCCGGACCGCGAGCGGGACGAGGCGCTCCAGCGCATCGAGGTCGAGGCGCGCCTTTTCGGTGAACGGGTCGGCGACGAGCGCGGCAAGGTTGACGGAGCCGAGGAGACACGCGCCGTAGGGCGGCAGAGGCTGTTCGCCGCAGGGATTCGTCGCCGCGATTTCTTCGCAGTACCAGAGATTGTTCCGCCGGTTGATGCGGTCGATGAAGATGACGCCCGGCTCGGCGTAGCCGTACGTCGCCCGCATGATCTTGTCCCAGAGCTCGCGCGCCGAGACGACCTTGTAGGTCGTCCCGCCGAACTTCAGCTCCCAGGGCGCGTCCTCCTTTACCGCCGCCATGAAGGCGTCGGTGACGAGGACCGAGAGGTTGAACATGCGCAGTCGCCCGGGCTCGCGCTTGGCCTCGATGAAGGCCTCGATGTCGGGATGGTCGCAGCGCAGCGTCGCCATCATCGCGCCGCGCCGGTGGCCGGCGCTCATGATCGTGCGGCACATCGCGTCCCAGACGTCCATGAACGAGAGCGGGCCCGACGCGTCCGCGCCCACCCCCTTCACCGGCGCGCCCTTGGGACGCAGCGTCGAGAAGTCGTAGCCGATCCCGCCGCCCTGCTGCATCGTCAGCGCCGCCTCGCGCAGATGCGTGAAGATCCCGGACATGTCGTCGGGGATCGTGCCCATGACGAAGCAGTTGAAGAGGGTGACGTTGCGCCCGGTGCCGGCGCCGGCGACGACGCGGCCGGCGGGCAGGAACTTGAAGCCCTCGAGCGCCTCGTAGAAGCGCGCCTCCCAGAAGTCGGCATTCTTCTCGGGCGCCGCGAGGGCGCGCGCCACGCGGCGCCACGTATCCTCGATCGTGCGGTCGACCGGCTCCCCCTTCTCGTTCTTGAGACGGTACTTCATGTCCCAGATCTGCTGGGAAATGGCGGCGACGCTCGGCATCGGGGCTCCTTGTGGGCGGGGGCGCGCAGTCTAGCACGAGTCGCGGCGGGTGTACTCGTTTCGTTTCCCCCGCGACTCCCGTCTTTATATGGG
>JADGGZ010000029.1 GCA_019689675.1 Rhodospirillales bacterium
GGCATAGAGGAGAAGGCAGGAGGAGGGGCGGTCGCTCCGCCCGACGCGGCCGCGGAGCTGATGGAGCTGCGCCAAGCCGAAGCGCTCGGCGTGCTCGATAACGATGACGGTCGACTCGGGGACATCGACGCCGACCTCGATCACCGTCGTCGCGACGAGGATCCCGATGCCGCCCTTTGCGAAGCCTTCCATCGTCGCATCCTTCTCGGCGGCCTTCATCCGGCCGTGGACGAGGCCGACCCGGAGCACGCCGAAATGGTTGGCGAGCGCCTGGTGGCGCTCGGTCGCGGCGGCGAGATCCGCGTTCTCCGATTCCTCGACAAGCGGGCAGACCCAATAGACCTTGGCGCCGGCGGCGAGCGCCCGTCCGACCGCGTCGACCACCTCGGCGAGCCGCGTCAGCGGCACCGCACGGGTGGCGACGGGCCGGCGGCCGGCCGGCTTCTCGACGAGGCGCGAGACGTCGAGGTCGCCGTAGGCGGTGAGCTGCAGCGTGCGCGGGATCGGCGTCGCGGTCATGACGAGGACGTCGACGCCGCGCCCCTTCTCCGAAAGCGCCATGCGCTGCTCGACGCCGAAACGATGCTGCTCGTCGATGACGGCGAGGGCGAGATCGCGAAAGGCGACGTCCTCGGAGAAGAGCGCGTGCGTGCCGACGACGATCTTGGTGCGCCCCTCGGCGATCGCCGCGAGCGCCGCCTCGCGCGCCTTGCCCTTCTCGCGGCCGGTGAGGAGCACGGTCTCGACGCCGGCGTATTTCTCGATCGTGGCGTAATGCTGGCGCGCGAGAATCTCGGTCGGCGCCATCAGCGCCGCCTGCGCGCCGGCCTCGACGGCGGTCAGCATCGCCATGAGCGCGACGACGGTCTTGCCGCTGCCGACGTCGCCCTGGAGGAGGCGCAGCATCCGCCGCCCGGAACGCATGTCGCCGGCGATCTCGGCGAGGGCGGCGCGCTGCGATGCCGTCAACTGGAACGGCAGCGCGGCGAGCGCGCGGCGGACGAGACGTCCGTCGCCCTCGAGCACCCTTCCGGGCAGGCGCCGCGTGCGGGCGCGGACGAGCGCCACGGCGAGCTGGTTGGCGAGCAGCTCGTCGTAAGCGAGGCGCCGGCGCGCCGTCGCCTCCGGCGCGAGATCGGCCTCGCTTTCCGGCGCGTGCGCGGCGGCGATCGCGGCGCGCCAGGACGGCCAGCGCTCGCGCTTCAGAAGCGCCGCGTCCTGCCATTCCGGCAGCTCCGGCGCGCGCTCGAGCGCCGCGGCGACGGCCTTCTGGACGCTCCGGAGCGGCAGGCCGGCGGTGAGCGCGTAGACGGGCTCGACGAGCGGAATCGCCGCCGGGTCGGCCGCGTCGAGGACGTGGTCCGGGTGCGTCATCTGGACCTGCCCGTTGAAATGCTCGACGCGGCCGCTCACGATTCGAAGGCTGCCCACTGGCAGCAGCTTTTCCAGCCACTCGGCGCTCTTCACGTGGAAGTAGACGAGGGTGAGCGTACCGGTCTCGTCGGCGCAGCGGACCCGCCACGGGGCCCGGCCATGGCCCGGAAAATGGCGCTCCACGCGGACGCGCATCGTCGCGATGCGCCCGGCCGGGGCCTCCGCCACCTTCGGTTGGAACCTGCGGTCGACGATCCCCGTCGGGAGGTGCCAGAGAAGGTCGAGGACGAGGGGGCCCGCCGCCTTCTCCACGAGCTTGGCGAAGCGCGGGCCGATTCCGGGGAGCGCCGTCACCGGCGCGAAAAGGGGATCGAGAAGGGAGGGGCGCAAGGGGCTGACGGGTTCGAAGCGGGCCTCTATATCATCGCCTTCATGACAGAGGACCTCGGCGTCCGCCGCAAGCGGCTCCTGTTCCGCGCCTCGCATCGCGGGACGAAGGAAGCGGATCTTCTCATCGGCACATTCGCCGAAAGGCACCTGGCGACGATGTCGCCCGGGGAGCTCGACGCGTTCGAGTCGCTGCTGCAGCACGAGGACGCCAAGCTCGTCAGGTGGATCACGGGTCAGGCCGAGCCGCCGCCCGAGGTCGACCCCTCGCTCATGGCAAGGCTGCGCTCGCACCGGATCGTCTCTTGATAGATTTGAAGAAGCCCAGGCGTACGCTCGTCACCGGCGCCCCGGAAGGGCACGACGCCCATCTCATCGGCCGCCTCGCTCGCGAGGGACGGACGCTGCTCCATGTCTGCCGCGACGACGGGCGCATGTCCCGCTTCGCCTCGGCGCTCGAGTTCTTCCATCCCGGGCTCGAGGCGCTGAGCTTTCCGGCCTGGGACTGCCTTCCCTACGACCGCGTCTCGCCCAACGGCGAGGTCGTGAGCCGCCGGATCGATGCGCTGACGCGCCTCGCCGACGCCGAGGCGGGCAAGCCGCGCATCGTGCTGACGACGGTGAACGCTCTCCTCCAGCGCGTGCCGCCGCGCGCGGCGTTCCGCGGCCGCGTGCTGCGGCTCGGGCAGGGCGGACGGATTTCGACCGAACGGCTGATCTCGTTCCTCGACCGCAACGGGTACACGCGCAGCGACACCGTCCGGGAGACCGGCGAGTACGCGGTCCGCGGCGGCATCGTCGACCTGTTTCCGGCCGGCCAGGGGAGCCCCGTCCGGCTCGACTTCTTCGGGGACACGATCGATGCGATCCGCAGCTTCGACGCGCTGACGCAACGCTCGACGGACCGGCTCGACGAGGTCGTCCTGAAGCCGGTTTCGGAGGTGCTGCTCGACGACGCCGCGGTACAGCGCTTCCGGACGCGCTACCGCGAGCAGTTCGGCGCCGTCGCCGACGACGACGCGCTCTACGAGGCGATCAGCGCCGGCCATCGGCACGCCGGGATGGAGCACTGGCTCCCGCTTTTCTACGAGACGCTCGAGACCCTCTTCGACTACCTCCCCGACGCGGCGGTCTCGCTCGACTGGCAGGCCATCGACGTGCGCGACACGCGGCTCGCCACGATCGCCGACTTCTACGAGACGAGGCGCGACACCGGGCGCGTCAAGGGGGCGCCGCTCTACCGCCCGGTGAGCCCCGACCAGCTCTTCCTCGACGCCGCCGAGTGGGACGGCCGGCTCGAGCGCCGCGCCGTCCTCCAGCTCTCGCCCTTCGTCCCTCCGGAGGGCAGCCGGGATCATTACGACGCGGACGCCAAGGCCGGCCTCTCCTTCGCCGACGCGCGCGCCAATCCCAAGGTCAACCTCTTCGACGCGGTGCGCGATGCGTTCGCCGCAGAGCAGCGGCAGGGAACGCGCATCGCCGTCGCCGCCTTCACCGAGGGGGCCGCCGACCGCCTCGCCGGCGTTCTGCGCGAGCACGGAATCGACGACGTCCGCCGCGTCGAGGACTGGAAGAGCCTCGAGCGCCTCGACGCGCGGGCGGTCGGCGTCGTCGTGCTCGCGCTCGAGCAGGGCTACCGCTGCGGCGAGCTGCTCTTCGTCTCGGAGCAGGACATCCTCGGCGACCGCCTCGGCCGCGCGCCGCGGCGGCGGCAGAGCTTCGACAAGTTCATCGCGGAGGTCTCGACGCTCCAGCCGGGCGACCTCGTCGTCCATGTGGAGCACGGGATCGGCCGCTACGACGGGCTCGTCACGCTCGAGGTCGACGGCGCGCCGCACGACTGCCTGCGCTGCATCTACGCGGGCGACGACAAGCTGTTCGTGCCCGTCGAGAACATCGAGGTCCTCTCGCGCTTCGGCTCGGAGAGCGCCGACGTGCCGCTCGACAAGCTCGGCGGCCTCGCATGGCAGTCGCGCAAGGCGCGCGTCAAGCAGCGCATCCGCGACATCGCGGGCGAGCTCATTCGTGTCGCCGCCGAGCGGCAGCTCAAGCAGGCCGACGTGCTCCAGTCGCCCGAGGGGATGTACGAGGAGTTCGCCGCGCGCTTTCCCTACCCCGAGACCGAGGACCAGCTCCGCGCGATCGAGGAGACGCTCGAGGACATGCGCTCGGGCAAGCCCATGGACCGGCTCGTCTGTGGCGACGTCGGCTTCGGCAAGACCGAGGTTGCGCTCCGCGCCGCCTTCGTCGCCGCGCTCTCAGGGACCCAGGTCGCGGTCGTGGTCCCGACGACGCTGCTGGCGCGCCAGCACTACCGCACGTTCCAGCAGCGCTTCCAGGGGCTCCCGGTCCGCATCGGCCAGCTCTCGCGGCTGGTCAGCGCGAAAGAGGCGGCTTCGGTCAAGAAGGAGCTCGCCGAAGGGAAGATCGACATCGTCGTCGGCACGCATGCGCTTCTCGGCAAGGGCATCGCCTTCAAGCATCTGGGCCTCCTCATCGTCGACGAGGAGCAGCATTTCGGCGTCGCCCAGAAGGAGCGGCTCAAGAAGCTCAAGAGCGACGTGCATGTCCTGACGCTCACCGCGACCCCGATCCCGCGCACGCTCCAGATGGCGATGTCCGGGGTGCGCGAGATGAGCATCATCGCGACGCCGCCCGTGGACCGGCTCGCCGTCCGCACCTTCGTCATGCCCTACGATGCCGTCGTCGTTCGCGAGGCGCTCTTGCGGGAGCGGCATCGCGGCGGCCAGAGCTTCTACGTCGTCCCCCGCATCTCCGATCTCGACGAGGTGAAGCAGGAGCTGACGCAGCTCGTCCCCGAGCTCAAGATCGCGACCGCGCACGGCAAGCTCCCGGCGAGCGAGCTCGAGGCGGTGATGGGCGGCTTCGACGAGGGCCAGTTCGACGTGCTCCTCTCGACCAACATCATCGAGTCGGGACTCGACATGCCGTCGGCGAACACGATGATCGTGCACCGCGCGGACATGTTCGGCCTCGCGCAGCTCTACCAGCTCCGCGGCCGCATCGGGCGCGGCAAGATTCGCGCCTACGCCTATCTCACGCTGCCGCAAGGAAAGGCGCTGACGCCCACGGCCCAGCGGCGGCTCGAGGTGATGCAGACGCTCGACCAGCTCGGCGCCGGCTTCACGCTCGCGAGCCACGACCTCGACATACGCGGCGCCGGCAATCTTCTCGGCGAGGAGCAGTCGGGGCATATCCGCGAGGTCGGGATCGAGCTCTATCAGCACATGCTGGAGGAGGCGGTCGTGGCGGCGCGTGCCGGCGTCACCGAGCTCGAGGCGGCGAAGGACGAGTGGACGCCGCAGATCACGATCGGCACGCCGGTGCTCATCCCCGAGGAGTACGTCGCCGACCTCGGCGTCCGGCTCGGCCTCTACCGGCGCATCTCTCAGCTCGTCGACCGGCGCGAGATCGACGCCTTCGCCGCGGAGCTCATCGACCGGTTCGGCAAGCTGCCGCCCGAGGTCGAGAATCTGCTCGAAATCATCGCGATCAAGCGCCTCTGCGTCGCCGCCGGGGTCGAGAAGGTGGAGGCGGGGCCGAAGGGAGCGGTGATCGCCTTCCGGCACAACCGCTTCGCGAACCCGGCGGGTCTCGTCGATTTCATCCAGCGGAACAAGGGGACGGCGAAGCTTCGTCCCGACCAGAAGCTCGTCTTCATGCGCAGCTGGGAGAACCCCAAACAGCGCCTGACGGGCGTCAGCCATTTGATGCAACAGCTGGCGAAGCTGGCCGCGACGCCCTCCGAGGGGGAGGCCGTCATGCCGCCGCCGACGCCGGAGCTGGTGAAAAAGCCCGCCGCGGCCGGCGCCGCGCGGCGCTGAGCCGGCAGGAGCGCGGCGCGCCGGGGTTGGAGGCGGGCCGCGCTCTGTGCTCTATATCGGATCGCTCAAACGGACGAGGTGCTCATGTATCCCGAGGTTCTGCTCCATATCGACGGCGCTTGGGTGAAGGGCTCGGGCGGGGCCGACCTGCCGGTGCTGAACCCGGCGACAGGCGAGCCCGTCGGCCGCGTGCCTGTCGCGACCAGGGACGATCTCGACCGGGCGCTCGCCGCCGCGGCCGCCGGCTTCGAGACCTGGCGCAAGGTGTCGTCGTTCGACCGCTACAAGCTGATGCGCAAGGCGGCCGACATTCTGCGGAGCCGCGCCGACGAGATCGCCCGGGTGATGACGACCGAGCAGGGCAAGCCGCTGGTCGAGGCGAAAGGCGAGACTCTCGCCGGCGCCGACATCATCGACTGGTTCGCGGAGGAGGCGCGGCGCGCCTACGGCCGCGTGATCCCGCCCCGCGCCGAAGGCGTCTGGCAGCTCGTCGTCAAGGAGCCGGTCGGGCCCGTGGCGGCCTTCACGCCGTGGAACTTTCCGATCAACCAGGCGGTCCGCAAGGTCTCGGCGGCGCTCGCCGCCGGGTGCTCGGTGATCCTCAAGGGCCCGGAGGAGACGCCGGCGAGCTGCGCCGCGCTCGTTCAGGCCTATCTCGACGCCGGGCTGCCGAAGGGCGTCGTCAACCTCGTCTTCGGCGTGCCGGCCGAAATCTCGGAATATCTCATCCCGAGCCCGATCATCCGCAAGATCTCGTTCACCGGCTCGACGGCGGTCGGCAAGCACCTCGCAGCCCTTGCCGGCAAGCACATGAAGCGGGTGACGATGGAGCTCGGCGGCCACGCGCCGGCGATCGTGTTCGAGGACGCGGACGTCGATCTCGCGGCGAAGATCCTTTCCGCCAACAAGTTCCGCAACGCGGGCCAGGTCTGCGTCTCGCCGACGCGGTTCCTCGTGCACGAGAGCGTCTACGACGCCTTCGTCGACAAGTTCGTCGGCTTCGCCAAGGCGGTGAAAGTCGGCAACGGGCTCGACAAGGAGACGCGCATGGGCCCGCTCGCGAACGCGCGGCGGGTCGACGCGATCGAGGGCTTCGTCGCCGACGCGGTGCAGCGCGGGGCGAAGGTGCGAACCGGCGGCAAGCGGATCGGCAACAAGGGCTTCTTCTTCGAGCCGACCGTGCTGACCGACGTTCCGCGCGAGGCACGGATCATGAACGAGGAGCCGTTCGGCCCCGTGGCGCCGATCATGCCGTTCCGCGACTACAAGAGCGTCGTCGAGGAGGCGAACCGCCTTCCCTACGGCCTCGCCGCCTACGCCTACACGCGCTCGGCGAAGACCGCGGCGGCGATCGGCGCCGATCTCGAGACCGGCATGGTGTCGATCAACCATCACGGCCTCGCGCTGCCCGAGGTGCCGTTCGGCGGCGTCAAGGATTCCGGCTACGGCTCGGAAGGCGGCGCCGAGGCGATCGAAGCCTATCTCGTAACGAAGTTCGTCACGCAGCTCGGAGTCTGACGCACGGCGCTCGCTCCCTCTCCCTTCGCCAAGGGGGAGGGAGCGCCTCCGCCGCCTTTTCGTCCGTTCCGCGATCCGGCACTGGCGGGCTCCGAAGCCAGGAGCGATGATCCTGCCGAGGAAGACTCGGGAGGGCGCATGGCGAAGGAGCATCTGGGGTTCATCGGCGTCGGACGGATGGGCGGGCCGATGGCGCGCCGCCTCATCGAGGCCGGCTACCAGCTCACGATCTACGACACGAACGAGGCGGCGATGGCGCCGCTTTGCGCGCTGGGTGCGAGCCGCGCCGCCTCGGCCGCGCAGGTCGCATCGGCGGCCGAAGCCGTTTTCGCCAGCCTTCCCACGCCCGAGATCGTCGCCGCCGTCGCGGAGGCGGTCACCGGCGGCAACCGCATCAAGACCTTCGTCGATCTCTCGACGACGGGGCCGCGCATGTCGGCCGCGATCGCCGTGCGGCTCGGCGAGCACCGGATCGTCACGCTCGATTGCCCGGTGAGCGGCGGCGTCGCCGGAGCCGAGAAGGGAACGCTCGCCGTCATGGTCTCGGGGCCGCGCGAGACGCTCGATGCCTTGCGGGCGCCGCTCGAGGTCTTCGGCAAGGTGTTCTATGTCGGCGACCGGCCCGGGCTCGCGCAGACGATGAAGCTCGTCAACAACCTGCTCTCGGTCGCCGCGCTCGCGATCACCTCGGAAGGCATCGTCATGGGCGTCAAGGCGGGGCTCGACCCGCTGCTGATGACCGAGGTCATCAACGCGGGCAGCGGCCGCAACAGCGCGACGCAGGACAAGTTTCCGAAGGCGATCATTCCGCGGCGCTTCAATTCCGGGTTCGCGACGGGACTCGCGTACAAGGACGTCAAGCTCTGCCTCGAGGAAGCCGAGGCGCTCGGCGTGCCGATGGTCGTCGGAAACGCGGTCCGCCAGCTTCTCGGCATCGCGAAGGCGATGCACGGGGGCGATTCCGATTTCACCAGCATCGTCCGGCCCGTCGAGGCCTGGGCCGGCGTCGAAGTGAAGCGGAAATAGGGGGTGCCGATGTCGGATGCCTGGGAAGTCTACGCGATCCGCTATGCCCATCACGGCGACCGCCGCGCGAGCGAGAACTTCATCGGCGGCGACCCGCACGACGGGCCGATGCCGCTCGACTACTACGTCTGGGCGATCGTCGGCGCGGAGCGAAGCTTCGTCGTCGATACCGGCTTCGACGAGGCGATGGCGCGTCGCCGCAAGCGCCAGCTTCTGCGCTCGCCCGCCGACGGGCTGAAGCTGATCGGGCTCGACCCGGCGCGCGTCGAGGACGTGATCGTCACGCACATGCATTACGATCACGCCGGCAATCACGCCATGTTCCCGAACGCCGCCTACCACGTGCAGGACCGCGAGATGCAGTACTGCACCGGGCGCTGCATGTGCCATCCGGCGATGCGCGGCGCGTTCGAGGCCGAGGACGTCGCGGCGATGGTGCGCAAGCTCTTCGAGGGCCGGGTGCGCTTTCACGACGGGAGCGAGGAGCTCGCGCCCGGAGTCAGCGTGCACCGCATCGGCGGCCATACGATGGGGCTGCAGGTCGTGCGGGTGCGCACCCGAAGGGGCTGGGTGGTGCTCGCTTCAGACGCCTCGCACCTCTACGCGAACATGGAGGAAGGCCGGCCGTTTCCGATCGTCCACAACCTCGCCGACATGCTCGAGGGGTACGAGACGCTGCGGCGCCTCGCGAGCTCGCCGGCGCACATCGTTCCAGGGCACGACCCCTTGGTGCTGCGGCGCTATCCGGCGGCGAAGCCCGGACTCGAGGAGATCGCCGTCCGCCTCGACGCCGACCCGATGGGCTAAGCCCCCTGGGGCGGCGCGGCGCTTTCGAAGAGCGCGTTCCCGAGCGAGCCGCGCACGAGCGAAAGACGACGGACAGCGGCGTCCTCGAGAAGCTGCGCGTGACGGAGGACGGTCTCGTCGCGGGTACGCTCGGCGATGTCGGCGTAGCGTTCGAACGCCAGTTCGAGAAGCCTCAGGGCGTCGTCGAGCGCGGGCTCCTCTGTCTCCGGCGCTTCGTCGAGCTCAACGCCGATCCGCGCGGCGGCGTCGCGGGCGTGCACCGCTTCCTCCTCGGCCGCGGAAAGGAGGGCATCGGCAGCCGCACCCGAGGGAAGCTTCGCGGCGAGCGCGCGATGATGCCGGGCCGCATGCCATTCGGTCTCGGCGACGAGACGCCAGAGCTCGGCCATCGTTTGCGGCAGCTCTGCCGCGGGTGCTCGCAGGCCGTGCGCGTCCCGCCAGGCGAGGCGGCGCTCGCGCCGCAGGAGCCCGGCATGCGCGAGCTCGTCCTTCGCGAGCTCCTCGGCGAGCGCGCGGATCCGCGCGTCGGATGCCGACGCCGCGACGTAGCTGAAGAAGGCGAACGCACGCTCCTCGTTCCGCACCGCGACGGCGAGCGCGCGGTAACGCGTGAGAAGGCGCGAGCTTCCCTCCTCCTCGTCGAAATTCTCCGGCACTTCCCAGGCGACGCGCGCGGGCTCGATCTTCGCGCCGAGGCGATCGGCGGCGCGCTCGGCGACTTGAACCGCGTGCTTTTCCTCGATCGAGGCGAGAAACGCGAAGAGGCGCGCGAGGTCCGGATCGTCGCGCAGACGCATGCGCGCAGCGAGCTCGCGGTAGCGCCGTGCCGCCTCCTTCTCCATCGCATGCGCCATCACCATGAGCTCGTCGGCGGAAGCAACAGGCGGAGGGATGATCTTGAGCGTCGGCATAGCGTCAGTGCTCCGACGTCTCGACTTTGCCGCTGGACATCCTATCCTCTTCCCGAAGCGAGCATCGCAAGCAAGCTTGCGTCACGAATTGAGGCAGGTCAAAGCCGCCGACCGGCGAAAAAGAGAAATGTCTGAACGCAGCCGAGGGAAGACCTCGGCGATGTCGGAGGACCAGCGTCACGAAACCGATTGAGACAAGGGCGGCCGGGCACGTGAGCGCGAGATCCGTCGACACGCTCGCGCTCCGAATGGCGATGAGCATCCTCCTCGCGGCGGTCGTTCTCCTCGCCCTTCTCGCGCCTGCCCAGGCGCAAAGCCGACTCGGGGAGTTCCTCCGATCGGTGGAGCCCGGAACGGTGTTTCCCGGCGCCGACCGGTTCGGACCCGTCGAGGGCGTGCCGCCGACGGCGCCCGCGTTCGCGGGCGACCGGCTTCTCGGCTACGTCTATCTCAATTCCGACGTCGTCAATTCGACCGGCTATTCCGGAAAGCCGATCAACATTCTCGTCGGCCTCGCGCTCGACGGCACGATCGCAGGGGCACGGCTCGTGGAGCATCACGAGCCGATCGTCCTCGTCGGCATACCAGAGGAGAAGATCCTCAACTTCATCGACGGCTATGTCGGCCGAAAGGTGTTGGACGAGGCCGCCTCCGCCAAGACGCTCGACCTCGTCAGCGGCGCGACGGTCACGGTGATGGTGATCGGCGACACGATCATGCGCTCGGCGATCCGCGTCGCGCGCGCCAAGGGGCTCGGCGGCTCCGCTGCGGGCGTCGCGGCCGCCGCGCCGAAGCCGGTGCGGACGCTCGACGAATCGAAGACCGAGCCGGAGAGCTGGGAGACCCTCCTCGGCGACGGTTCGGTGCGCCGCCTCCATCTCACGATCGGCGAGGTGAACGCGGCGTTCGAGAGGGCCGGCAACCCCGAGGCGGCGGCGCGTCCCGAGCGGGGCGCGCCGGACGACGACTTCATCGACCTCTACGTGGGGCTCGCCAGCGTTCCGGCGATCGGACGCAGCCTTCTCGGCGACGATGGATACGAGCGGCTGAAGCAGCAGCTGAAGCCGGGCCAGCAGGCGATCATCCTCGCCGCGAACGGCGCCTACTCCTTCAAGGGCTCGGGCTACGTGCGCGGCGGGATCTTCGACCGCTTCGAGGTGATCCAAGGCGACAACAGCATCCGCTTCCGCGACCGCAACCATCGCCGGCTCGGCGACCTCGCGGCGGACGGCGCGCCGTCCTTCCGCGAGATCGGGCTCTTCGTCGCGCCCGAGGACAGCGGTTTCGATCCGACCGAGCCGTGGCGCCTTCAGCTTCTCGTCCAGCGTGCGATCGGCGCGCGCGACAAGGCGTTCATCACGTTCGATCTCGGCTACGCTCTTCCGGACAAGTACGTGAGGACCGAGCAGCCTGCGGCGGTCGTCGCGTCGACTCCGGCGCCGCCCGCCGCGGCGTCCCCGGCGCCGCCCGCTGCCGCTCCGGGCGCGAGCGCGGCCGAGCCGGAGGAGGAGCCGCTCTGGCAGCGCATCTGGCGCAGCAAGACGGCGTCGATCGCCGTGCTCGTCGTCGCGCTCGGAATCCTCACCGCGATCTTCTTCTTCCAGGACTGGCTGGTGCGGCGGCCGGTTCTCTACGAGCGGGTGCGCCTCGCGTTTCTCGCCTTCACGCTCGTCTGGATCGGGTGGGTGGCGCAAGCCCAGCTCTCGGTCGTCAACATTCTCACCTTCGCGAGCGCGCTGCGGACCGATTTCCGCTGGGAATACTTCCTGATGGCGCCGCTCATCTTCGTGCTCTGGTTCGCGGTCGCCGCGGCGCTCCTCTTCTGGGGGCGCGGCGCGTTCTGCGGCTGGCTTTGCCCGTTCGGCGCCCTCCAGGAGCTTCTCAATCGCGGCGCGCGCCTCGTCGGGATCCCGCAGCTGCGCGTGCCGTGGAGCGTCCACCAGCGGCTCGTCGCGGTGAAGTACATCATCTTCCTCGTCCTTTTCGGCATCTCGCTTTCGGCGCTCGCGCTCGCCGAGAAGGCGGCCGAGGTCGAGCCCTTCAAGACCGCAATCACGCTGCATTTCGTGCGGAGCTGGCCGTTCGTCCTCTACGCGGCCGTGCTTCTCGCCGCGAGCCTCTTCGTCGACCGTTTCTTCTGCCGCTATCTCTGCCCGCTCGGCGCAGGGCTGGCGATCCCGGCGCGGCTGAGGATGTTCGACTGGCTGCGCCGGTACCGCGAATGCGGCAACCCGTGCCAGCGCTGCGCCAACGAATGCCCGGTGCAGGCGATTCATCCCGAAGGGCACATCAATCCGAACGAGTGCATCCAGTGCCTGCACTGCCAGATGCTCTACCACCACGACCAGAAGTGCCCCGTGATGATCCAGAAGCGCCTCAAGCTCGAGAAGCGGCTCGCGATGACCTCTCCGTCGATGCGCACCGCGCCGCCCGTCCGCGCGGGAGCGCGCGCGACGGAGAAGGCTGAAACCTGAACCGAGCGTCGATCGGGTCGACTGCTCAAGGAGGAGAACGATGAGCAAGGAAAGTGGTAACGCAATCACCCGCCGAGGGCTGCTCGGCACGACCGCGACGATCGCGGGCGCGGCGGGAATCGCCGGCGCGGCCGGCGGCGCGGGTGGGCTGATCGGCAGCGCGCTCGCCCAGCAGAGGCAGCGCGCGCAGGAGCGTGCCCGCACGCAGCAGCACGTCACCGAGGTCCGGCCGGGCGACCTCGACGAGTACTACGCCTTCTCCTCGAGCGGGCAGACCGGCGAGGTGCGCATCCTCGGCATTCCGTCGATGCGCGAGCTGATGCGCATCCCGGTGTTCAACCGTTGCAGCGCGACCGGCTGGGGCCTCACCAACGAAAGCCGCAAGATCCTCACCGAAGGCCTGCTCCCGCAGACCAAGGAATTCCTCGCCAAGCGCGGCGGCGACTACTTCAACGGCGACCTGCACCATCCGCACATGTCGATGACGGACGGTACCTATGACGGGCGCTACCTGTTCGTGAACGACAAGGCGAACTGCCGCGTCGCCCGCATCCGATGCGACGTGATGAAGACGGACAAGGTCATCGAGATCCCGAACGCGTCCGACATCCACGGGCTGCGGGTCCAGAAGTATCCGCGGACGGGCTACGTCTTCGCCAACAGCGAGCACATCATCCCGATTCCGAACGACGGCAAGGTGGTCGACGACCCGAAGAATAACTACTGGGCTGTGTTCACCGCGATCGACGGCGACACGATGAAGATCGCCTGGCAGGTTCTGGTCGACGGCAACCTCGACAACTGCGATGCCGATTACCAGGGCAAGTACGCCTTCTCGACCTGCTACAACTCCGAGAAGGGCGTCACCGTCGGCGACATGGGCGCGAACGAGCAGGACTGGGCGGTCGTCTTCAACATCAAGCGCATCGAGGAGGCGGTAAAGAACGGCGACTACAAGGAGATTCAGGGTGTCCCGGTGATCGACGGCCGCCACGGCTCCAAGTACACGCGCTACATCCCGGTGCCGAACAGCCCGCACGGCTGCAATACCGCGCCGGACGGCATCCATGTCGTCTTCAACGGCAAGCTATCGCCGACCGTCACCGTGATCGATGTGCGCAAGCTCGACGATCTCTTCGACGACAAGATCCAGCCGCGCGACGTGGTCGTCGCCGAGCCGGAGCTCGGCCTCGGTCCGCTCCACACCGCCTTCGACGGCCGCGGCAACGCCTACACGACCCTCTTCCTCGACAGCCAGATCGCGAAGTGGAACATCGAGAAGGCGCGGCGGGCCTTTGCCGGCGAGAAGGTCGATCCGATCGTCGAAAAGCTCGATGTCCACTACCAGCCGGGGCACAACCACTCCTCTATGGGCCAGACCAAGGAGGCGGACGGTAAGTGGCTCTTGTCGCTCAACAAGTTCTCGAAGGACCGCTTCCTCAATGTCGGGCCGCTGAAGCCGGAAAACGACCAGCTCATCGACATTTCCGGCGACAAGATGGTGCTGGTGCACGACGGCCCGAGCTTCGCCGAGCCGCACGACTGCATCATCATCCACCGTTCCAAGATCAATCCCGTCAGCATCTGGAGGCGTGACGATCCGTTCTTCGAGGAGGCGCGGCGACAGGCTCAGGCGGACGGGGTCGATCTCGAGACCGCGGCCGACGTGATTCGCGACGGGAACAAGGTTCGCGTCTACATGACCTCCCAGGCGCCGACCTTCAGCCTCGACATGTTCGAGGTGAACCAGGGCGACGAGGTGACCATCTACGTCACCAACATGGACGACGTCGAGGACCTCACGCACGGCTTCACGATCGTCCGCTACGGGATCGCGATGGAGATCGGCCCGCAGGCGACGGCCTCGGTTACCTTCACCGCCGACCGGCCTGGCGTCCACTGGTATTACTGCCAGTGGTTCTGCCACGCGCTCCATATGGAGATGTCGGGCCGGATGATCGTCCATCCGAAGTCGGTCTGAGCCGATGGGATGCCGCCCCGTGTCGTGGCTCGGCAGATCGCCCGCGCTGTTCGGCGCGGCGCTCGCGGCCTGCCTTGCCGCAGCGGGGACGGTGCCCGCGGCGACGATCGACGTGGCGCCCGGCGGCGACCTGCAGCAGGTCGTCGCCGCGGCGTCGCCGGGCGACACGCTTCGCCTCGCCCCGGGATCCTACGGCGGCGTGGTGATCGACAAGCCGCTGACGATCGAGGGTCCGGCCGACCGCAGCGCCGTCATCGACGGCGGCGGGCAGGGAAAGACGATCACGGTGAAGGCGCCGGACGTCGTGATCCGGCGCGTCACGGTGCGCGGCTCGGGCCTCGGCCTCTTCGAGATGGACGCCGGCATCTTCCTCGACAAGACGGCGGATCGCGCGCTCGTCGAGGAGAACGCGCTCGAGGACAACCTCATCGGCGTCTACATCTGGGGGCCGAAGGACGCGATGGTGCGCGCGAACCGCATCGTCGGCCGACGCGACCTGCGCATGAGCGAGCGCGGCAGCGGGATCCAGCTCTGGAACACGCCCGGAAGCAAGGTGATCGACAACGACGTCGAGGCCGGGCGCGACGGCATCTTCACCAATGCCAGCCGGAAGAACGTCTTCCGCGGCAACCGCTTCCGCGATCTCCGCTTCGCCGTCCACTACATGTACACGAACGACAGCGAGGTGAGCGGCAATACCTCGATCGGAAACCACGTGGGCTACGCGATCATGTACTCCGACCGCCTCGTCGTCCGCGACAACGTCTCGGACGGCGACCGCGACCACGGGCTCCTCCTCAATTCCGCCAACGGGTCGGAGATCACCGGCAACGTCGTGCGCGGCGGCGAGAAGTGCGTCTTCATCTACAACGCCAACAAGAACCGTTTCACGAACAACCGTTTCGAAGGCTGCGAGATCGGAATTCACTTCACCGCCGGGTCGGAGCGCAACGAGATCGCCGGGAACGCCTTCATCGGCAATCGGACGCAGGTGATGTACGTCGGCACGCGCTACCTCGACTGGTCGTTCGAGGGTCGCGGCAACTACTGGAGCGACAATCCCGGCTTCGATCTCGACGGGAACGGCGTCGCCGACAGCGCGTACCGTCCGAACGACGTCGTCGACCAGGTCGTCTGGCGCTTCCCGGCGGCGAAGCTTCTCCTCAACAGCCCGGCGACCCAGGTGGTGCGCTGGGCGCAAAGCCAGCTTCCGGCGCTCCATCCGGGCGGCGTCGTCGACACCGTGCCGCTCATGGCGCCGCCCGAAATCCCGGCCGCGGAACGGCTAGGGCCCCGGTCATGAGCGACGTCACGGTCGCCCTGCGCGGCGTCGCCAAACGCTACGGCAAGCAGGAGGCTGTCGCCGGAATCGATCTCGAGCTGCGGGCGGGCGAGTGCGTCGCGCTCGCCGGGCACAACGGCGCCGGCAAGAGCACCCTCATCAAGCTGATGCTGGGCCTCCTCCGGCCGAGCGCCGGCACCGTCACGGTCCTCGGCGAGGATCCTGCGCGCGGCGCCTCGGCGGCGGTGCGGCAGGCGATGGGTTACTTGCCCGAGAACGTCGCGTTTCATCCATCGATGACGGGCGCCGAGACGCTCGCCTTCTACGCGCGCCTCAAGCGCCAGCCGCTCGACCGCAACGAAGCGCTTCTCGAGCGCGTCGGAATCGCCGCCGCAGCGAAGCGGCGCGTCGGCACCTATTCCAAGGGAATGCGGCAGCGGCTCGGGCTCGCCCAGGCGCTCCTCGGCGCGCCGCGCATCCTGCTCCTCGACGAGCCGACGACCGGGCTCGACCCGGCGTTGCGGCAGAGCTTCTACGAAATCGTGGCGGAGCTCCGCGACGGCGGCGCGACCGTCCTTCTCTCCTCCCACGCGCTCGCCGAGCTCGAGGGCAGGGTCGACCGGGTCGTGATCCTCAACCGCGGCCGCAAGGTCGCGGACGGCACGATGGGAGAGCTGCGCCGCCGCGCGGCGATCCCGGTCCGGATCCGGCTGCACCTCGCCGCGGCGCCGAGGATCGCGGTGAACGACCCAGGCAGCGGGCTCGCGGGCTGGTCGCGGATCGGACGGACCGTCTACGAGATCGAGTGCGCGGAGAGCGAGAAGGTCGACGTCATTCGCGGGCTCGGTTCTCTGCCGGTCGACATCGACGACATCGAGGTCTTCCAGCCGGGGCTCGACGAGATGTACGCGCATTTTCTCGCGCGGGAGGACGAATGAGGGCGGTCGCGATCATCGCGATGAAGGAGCTCCGCGACTCCTTCCGCAACCGATGGGTCGTCGCGACGACGCTGCTGCTGGCCGCGCTCGCTCTGACGCTCGCCTTTCTCGGCAGCGCGCCGACCGGCACGGTGAAGGTGAGCCCGCTCGCCGTCACCGTCGTGAGCCTTTCGAGCCTCACGATCTTCCTCGTGCCGCTGATCGCGCTTCTCCTCTCCTACGACGCCATCGTCGGGGAGATCGATCGCGGCACGATGGCGCTGCTTCTCGCCTATCCCGTTTCGCGGCCCGCCGTCCTCCTCGGCAAGTTCCTCGGCCATCTCGCCGTCCTGGCGATCGCGACGATCCTCGGCTACGGCGCCGCGGCAGGGGCGCTCGCCCTCGCGCACGGCGCGCCGGACGGGGAGGCGGTCGCCGCCTTCGCGGCGATGGTCGGCTCCAGTATCGTCCTCGGCGCGGCCTTCGTCTCCGTCGGCTATCTGCTCAGCACCGCGGTGCGCGACCGCGGCACCGCCGCCGGCGCCGCGGTCGGCGTCTGGCTCCTCTTCGTCCTCATCTACGACATGGGGCTCTTGGGCGTGCTCGTCGCCGACGGCGGCCGCTTCGTCACGAAAGAGGCGCTGAGCTGGCTGCTCCTTCTCAATCCCGCCGACGCCTATCGTCTTTTCAATCTCACCGGCTTCGCCAATGTCGGCCTCTATTCCGGGATGGGCGGGATCGCCGAACAGGCCGGGCTCGAACGCTCCGTTCTTCTCGCCGCGCTCGCCGCCTGGGCGCTCCTGCCGCTCGGCGCCGCGGTCGCGCTTTTCGCAAAGAGGCAGCTCTGATGCGTGTTCCGATGATCGCCCGGTTCGCTCTCGCCGGGCTGCTTCTCCTCGGCGGCTGCGGGGAGGATGCGGGTGTCGCCGAGTTGCCGCCGCCGCAGGAGATCACCGGCGACGCGATCGGACATTACTGCGGCATGGCGCTCGACGAGCACCCCGGGCCGAAGGCGCAGATCTTTCTTACCGACCGCAAGGAGCCGATCTGGTTCTCCTCGGTCCGGGACGCCTTCGCGTTCACCATGCTGCCCGAGGAGCCGAAGAATGTGAGCGTGATCTACGTCAACGACATGGGACGGGCGAAGAGTTGGGATCGCCCGGAGCCGGGGACGTGGATCGACGCGAAAAAGGCTTTCTTCGTGATCAACAGCGGTCGTCAGGGCGGCATGGGCGGCGCGGAGGCGGTCCCGTTCGGCACCGAAGCGGACGCCAAAGCCTTCGCCGCGGCGAACGGCGGCGAGGTCGTCGCCTTCGCCGAGGTGCCGCGGAGCTACATCCTTCCCGGCGAGGCGACGCCGGCCGCACCGACGCGCGCCGGGCACTCGGAGGCAGGGCATGCGCATGGGCATTGAGCGCGACACGAGGATCCCGACGCGGCGGCGATTCATCGGCATCAGCGCAGCCGCGGCCGGGTTCGCCGTTTTGCCGCTCGCCGGCCGGGCGGCGGAAGCCGCCGCCTCCGGCGCTCGGCTCCGGATCTGGCGCGGCGTCGCGCTCGGCGCCGATGCCATGCTGCAGATTCACCATCCGGAGCCGGCCATCGCGGACCGACTGATCGCCCGCTCGCTCGCCGAGATCGAGCGGCTCGAGCGGGTCTTCAGCCTTTATCGCCCCGACTCGGCCCTCGTCCGTCTTAATCGCGACGGCGCGCTCGACGCTCCGCCCCTCGACCTCGTGCGCCTTCTCGGCGAGGCGCAGCGTTACGCGGCGCTCACCGGCGGCGCGTTCGATCCGACCGTTCAGCCGCTCTGGCGCCTTTACGCCAGGCATTTCGAGCGGCCCGATGCCAGCCCGTCGGGCCCGCCTCGCCGGCTCGTCGAAGCAGCGCTCGCCCTCGTCGGCGCGGAGGCGGTCTCCGTCGATCCGAGGCGGATCCGCTTCGCGCGGCCCGGGATGGCGGTCACGCTCAACGGCATCGCGCAGGGCTACATCACCGATCGCGTCGCCGAGCTGCTCCTCGGCGAGGGGATCGGGCATGCGCTCGTCGACATGGGCGAGACACGCGCGCTCGGCGGACGTCCGGAAGGCGGCCCGTGGCTGATCGGGCTCGAGGACCCGTTCGCCCCGGGACGGATTGCCGAGCGGCTCGCCCTCAGGGAGCGCGCCATTGCGACCTCTGGCGGCTACGGGATGCGCTTCGATGCGGCCGGGCGCTTCAACCACATTCTCGATCCCGCGACCGGCAGCCCGAGCTCGATTCCCGCCGTCAGCGTCATCGCCTCGAGCGCCACGATGGCCGACGCGCTCTCGACGGCGTTCTGCCTGATGCGGCCGGAGGCGACGCGCGGCATCGCCGAGCGCCTCGGCATTGCCGTTCACTTGGTGCTCGGCGACGGCACCCGGACGACCTACGGCTCGCTGCCTTCCTGAATCGCGCGGCAGGCGACGAGCAGGCGATCGACGAGCGCCTCCCAGCCCTTCGCCGCTTCGACGAGCTCGGCATCGCTCTGATCGAGCGCGAAGCCGATCGCGTCGTCCAGCGGGATCGCCGCCTCGCTGAGGGCGGGAAAGCCGAAGCTTCCCGCCGAGCCGCCCATCTGATGCACGATCCGCCGCAGCGCGGCAGCCTCCGTGCGAGGGACGATGCCCGCCTTGAGCGCCGCATAGTGCCGCTCGATGAGCGGAATCTCCTGGGCCGTGCGCACCCGGAAGGCCGCGCGCAGCTCGGCGATGATGCGGTCGAGCTCTGGATCGCCTGTGCTCATCGCTTTCGCGCCTGGAGGACGGCGGCCGCCGCGAGGAGATCGAGGATGCCGCCCGTCGCAATCGGCAAAACATAGCTGCCCGAGAAGTCGTAGGCATAGCCGGCGAGGCTCGGACCTATCAGCGCACCCCAGCCGACGCTCGTGTAGAGGACACCGATCACGGCGCTCGCCCGCTGCGGGCCGAAAAGGTCGGCGGCGAGGGCGGGCATCAACGCCACGAACCCCCCGTAGGCGGCACCGTAGGCGAGCGCGATCGCGAAGAGCGCCCACGCTTCCGTCGCCAGAAGCCAAAGGAGGAGCAAGACGCCGCACGCCGCGTACATCGCGGCGAGGCCGAGGTCGCGGCCGAACCGGTCGGCAAGGCCGCCGAGAAGGAAGCGCCCGGCGGTGCTCCCGACCCCGATCGCGCCGACGAGCAGCACCGCGGTCGAGCGGGGGACGGCGTGCGCCTCGGCGTACGGCACGAGGTGAACGAACGGAATGAAGGTCCCGACGCCGACGAGAACGCCGCCGACGTAGAGCCAGCGGAAGCTCTTCGAGCGCAGCAGCGATGCGAGCGGCTCCGACGCAGGTGCGCCGCGCGGCTCGGGCGTCGTCACGAGCGCGCCGGCGAGGCCGCCGATCACGAGCACGGCGGCGGCGAGCGCGCCGAAGGCGCCGCGCCAGCCGAGGGAGGCTATGAGGAGCTCGGCGACCGGCGGGCCGGCCAAGGTCCCGACCCCGATCCCCGCGACCGCGAGGCCGGAGGCGAGGCCGCGCCGCGCCGTGAACCAGGGCTGCACTGCCGCCACCGACGGCACGTAGGTACAGGCGATGCCGAGCCCGATCCCGAGCCCGTAGCCGAAGAAGACGTCGCCGATCGTGTCGGCGTTGCCTGCCGCGTAGAACCCGAGCGCGAGAAAGGCGACGCCGAGAAGGATGGTCGGCCGCACGCCGAACCGGGCGGCGATCGGGCCCGTCGCGGCGCCGAGCAGGAAATAGAGGCAGACCGCGACCGAGAAGACGAGCGACACGTCGCCGCGCGAGGCGGCGAACTCGTGCTCGAGGGGGGCGAGGAATGCAGAAAAGCTGTACGTCGCCGCGAATCCAGCGAACATCACGCCGAACGAGCCGAGCACGACAAGCCAGCCGCGCGCGGCGCTCATCCGATTGACAAGCCCGAAGCCGCGCGACAAATCCCCTGCCACTTCATTCCGGTGATCCCCCGAAAATGCCGATCTGGGTTGTTGCGGTCATTATGGGCCTCGTCGAGGGCGCGACCGAGTTCATTCCGGTGTCCTCGACGGGCCATCTCATTCTCGCCGGCCATATCCTCGGATTCGAGGGGCCGGCCGAAAAGACTTTCGACATCGTCATTCAGCTCGGGGCAATCCTCGCCGTCTGCTGGATCTACCGCACGCGGCTCATCGACGCGACGGTCGGCTTCGGAAGAGAGCCTGCCGCGACCAGGTTCGCGCTCAACCTCCTCTTCGCGTTCCTGCCGGCGGCGGTGGTGGGATTCTTCGCGCACGGCTTCATCAAATCGGTCCTCTTCTCCCCCTGGGTGGTCGCCGTGGCGCTCGTCGCAGGCGGCGTCGCGATTCTCGTGATCGAGCGCAACCTGCCGAAGATGCGGATCGCCTCGGTCGACGACATGAGCTACGCGACCGCGTTCGGAATCGGCCTTTTTCAATGCCTTTCGATGATTCCGGGCGTCTCGCGTTCCGGCGCCACGATCATGGGCGCGCTGCTGCTCGGCACGGGACGCGTCGCCGCGACCGAGTTCTCGTTCTTTCTCGCGATCCCGATCATGTTCGCGGCGACGTTCTACGATCTCTGGAAGAGCCGTCACGAGCTCGTCGTCGACGACGTCGCGACGATCGCGATCGGCTTCGTGACCGCGTTCGTCTCCTCGCTCGTCATCGTCAAGTGGCTGATCGGGTTCGTCAGCCGGCACGACTTCTCCGTCTTCGCCTGGTACCGGATCGTGGTCGGGCTCCTGGGGCTCGCCGGGCTCTGGCTCGTCAGCTCTCCGGGCCCCTGAGCCACCCCTTCGACTTCATGCAGCGCTCGACGATGTTCTCGCCGAGCGCCCGCGTACGGTCCCTGAGCAGGTTGCGCCGGCTTTCGGCGACGCCGGTCCGCTGCCAGTCCTGCTGGAAGGTCGAGGTAATGTCCTGATCGATGCGCGCTTCCCGGTCGGTCGCGGCCTTCGCCTCGGCCTGGCACTCGGCAAGCGCCTGCTTCCGGTCGGCGTCGCTCGCGCCCGCCTTCTGCCAGTTCGGGCTCGCGCAGGCGGCAAGGCAGAGCGCCAGCAATGCCGCGTTAACCAGCGCCTGCGAAGATGCTCTCATGGGGACGCTCCTTCGGCCCTTGCTTCTGCTCGCCCTCGCGGTCCTTCCGGGCTGCGAGTTCCTTTCCTACCAGGTCTGGCCCTATCAGCGGCGTGCCGAATTCGCTCCGCCGCAGAGCCGCTGGCCCGATACGCTGCCGTCGCCGGTCGACAAGAACGCGCCGCCGCCGGCGGTCGCGACCGTGCATTGCTACCGCACCCTCGCCGCCGTCGACTGCTACTCGACGCCGCAGCCGGACGGCGGCAACCGCTACAGCGGCACCTACCCCGGCCCGTGACCAGGACGGGCGAGGCTCAGTCCGCGGCTGGCGCGGCGGGTTTCGCGCCTGCGGCCGCCCGTCGCCCCGCCAGCGCGGCGACGACCGCGCGGCGCTCGGCCTCGCTCATCTGCAGCCAGCCGGCGATCTCGCCGATCGTGCGGTAGCACCCCTTGCACCAGCCCGTGCTCGGGTCGAGGACGCAGACCGCGACGCACGGGCTGGGAGTCGTCACGACGACTTCGCGGGCTCGACGAGGTCGCTGAGCTTGGTCTTGAGCGGGTTCGCCTTCCAGGCCGGAACCGCGTAGACCCATTTCCCCGTCTTGGCCGTGATCTCCTCGGCTCCCGCGCCCGAGGCGTCGAGCCGGATCCAGGTCGTCTCGTCCTTCTTCCAGGTCGCGGCCTTGACGGTGAGCCCGTCGAACGTGACGAAGGTCGCTGTCGTCGCGTCCTCGGGGACGGGCTGTGCTTCGGCGGTCGCGACGTCGTTGAGCTCGAGGTTCTCGAGCGCGCCGGCGGGCTCGGCGATCGTCGTCTCGCCCTTCCACTTGGTATCGGGCGGCGCATCGGCGACGGCGAATTTGGCATCCGCGCTGTCGCGCGCAATGGTCAGCGTCGAGCCGTCGGGATGGACGATCGTTACCGACTTCACCTTTGCCGGGGGGATCGACACCACCTTCTTGTCGAGCCAGTCCTTCGCCTCGCCGGTGAGGTCGAGCGAGCCCTGCGCGAGCCAGGACTGCGCATCGCCGGGGCGGCGGATGTAGATTCCGTCGGCACCGGTTCCGAGCCGGTCGGGCCGGCGCTTGCCGACGATCAGCTCGGCCATTTTCTGGCCCGAGCCGTCCGTCACCTCGAGGAGAGCGGACTTGGCGCCTTCCTTCACGTCCTCGACTTCGAGCCGGTGATAGAGGTCGGCCTTGCGCGTCTTGGGCTCGACCAGCTTCAGCTCCGCGAGGCCGACGAGGGCCGCGCGAACCTTGCCCGGGTCCGCCGGGTAGTCGTTCCGCTCGGCGACGGTCCAGCCGCTCTGGCCGCGTCGCAGCGTCACCGTGCCCTTGTCGCGCTTCACCGCGATCACGGCGATATCGCTCGGTCGCTCGTTGACCGTGGGCAGCACGGCCTTGCCGATATCCGAGTCGACCCTCGGTTCGCTGCGGGTGAAAGAAAGCGCGAGGGCTACGACGACGACGATCGCCGTCACGCCGAGAAGCCCGTAGAAGCCGCGAGCCTGCATCGTCCGTCTTCTCCCTTCAGGCGGTCTCGTAGCGGCGCGAGCGCCGGCGCATGCGCACGATCCCGAGCACGATCGCGACGATGCCGACGAGGATCGGCACCAGCCCGATATTGACGAACTGGAGCCAGGCCTCGAGGCGATCGATGTCCTTGCGCAGCGCGAGCTGCACGTCGCGGAGCTGCTGGCGCGTCCGCACCATGTCGGCGCGGAACTGCTCGAGCGCCGCCTCCTGCTCGGAGGTGAGGACGACGCCCTGGCCCTGCGCGTCCTTGACGACGCGAATGTCCTTCATCTTGCCCTCGAGCTCCTTGAGGTGGTCCTGGAGCTCCTTCTCCTTGGCGCTGTAGCGCTGCTCGGCCTCGCGCCGGATCTCCTGGACGACCTCGAACGGCCGCGTCGAGGTGCCCCGGCTGCGCAGGCTCACGAGCTCGGCGCCGCCGGCGAGGACTTCGATCGCGTTGGCGACGAAGTCGCCGTTGTTGGCGACCGGGACGACGACGCGCTGGCCGAAGAAGTCCTGGCTCTGAATCCAGAACCGGTCGTCGAGGAGGTCGGTGTCGGCGACGACGACCACGGAGACGTCGCCCTTGGCGATATGGCCCGGAGGCGGCTCCTTCTTTGCCTCCTCCTTCTTCTCGGCCGTGTCGGCCTCGCCTTCCTTCTTCTCCTCGGCGGCGTCCTTCTTCTTGTCCTCGGGCGGGCCGTTCGGGAAGGCGCTTTCCGCGGGGCCGGTGATCCGGGCGGCGAGGGTCAGCGGGGACGGATCGCGCTTGAAGTCGCGCAGGATGCCGGCGACGTCGGGAAGCGGCGACTGCACCTTCTCCACCGCGATCTTGCCGCCGCCGACGCTCGTCTGCACGAGCGGCTCGAACCGGGTGGTCGCGCCGCTCTTCTGCTGGAGAATGCCCGCGCTGGCGAAATTGAGCGCCGAGAGCTCGGCCGTGATCGGGTCGTTCTGGTTGAAGCTGTCGGCGCGCAGATTCATCCACGCGACGTAGTCGACGGCCTGGATGCGCGAGGACGTGCCGGCGTTGACGCGGCGCGCGCGGTTGCGGTCGCCCGCGATCGTCTTCGGCAGCATCTCGACGCCCCAGGCCGCGAAGAGCTTCGGAAGGTCGCTGTCGTGCGGCGCTCCCGGCGGGTTGAACTGGCTCGGGCGCGACGCCTGCATCTCGGAATTCGGATCGACGAAGACGAGCGCCTTGCCACCGCGCAGCACGAACTGGTCGATGGCGTAGAGCGTCTTCTCGGAGAGGTTCTGCGGGTGGGCGAGAAGGAGGACGTCCACGTCCTTGTCGATCTCGGCGATGTCGCCGCCGAGCGTGCGCACGTCGTAGAGCGGCCGGAGCTGCTCCATCACCGCCATCGGCTGCATCGGCCGGCCCTGCATCGCCGCCATGATGTCGCCCTCGAGCGGCAGCGAGGTGACGAGCGCCACGACCGGCTTCTTCGGATTCGCGAGGTTGTGGACGATCTTGGTCAGATCGTACTCGAGGAAGCGCTCGCGCTCCGGCTGGAAGAACGGGATGACCTGCTGGTCGTCGGTCGAGTTGGTCGCCGCGAGACCGAAATAGACCAGCTCGCCGCCCTGGTCGATCGGCACGCCCTGCAGCCCGAAGGCGAGCGCGCGGTCCTCGACGGCGGAGTAGGGCTCGGGATTGAGCTCCTCGAGCCGGATCTTGCCGTTCGCGAGCGCGACATACTCCTGCAGGAGCTCGCGCACGCGGTTGGCGTAGAGCCCGTAGGTCGGGATCTCGTCACCGAGACGCTTCGAGTAGTAGAAGCGGAAGGTGAGCGGCTCGTCGATCTTGGCGATCGTCGACTTCGATCCTTCGGACAGCGTGTAGAGCTTTTGCTCCGTGAGGTCGATGCGCTCGCCGGCGAGAGTCTTCTCGGCGATGACGTTGATGCCGACGAGAAGCGCCACGGCGCAGAGGAGCGCGATCGCGGCGGCCGCCTTTCTGGAAATCGTCATGGGCTTCAATCCGCCTTCTTCAGGTCGACGAGGACGACGTTCGCGAGGAGGAAGACAGCGATGACCGAGGCGAAGAACACCGCGTCGCGCAGGTCGATGACGCCTTTGACGATCGACTGGAAATGCGTGAGGAACGAGAAGGATGCGATCGTCCCGATGAGCGCCTCGGGTGCCCAGCCCTGAAGGAAGCCGAGCACGATGGAGGAGCCGCTCACCGTGAAGAGGAAGCAGATCGCCGCGGTGATCACGAACGCGATGACCTGGTTCTTGGTGAGCGCCGAGAGGCAGGAGCCGATCGCCAGGAACCCGCCCGCCATGAGGAACGAGCCGATATAGCTCGCGAGAATGACGCCGTTGTCGGGCTCGCCGAGCCAGGCGACCGTCACCCAGAACGGGAAGGTGAGGGCGAGCGCGATTCCCGCGAACGCCCAGGCGGCGAGGAACTTGCCGATGACGGCGGCGCCGATCGGGATCGGCAGAGTGAGGAGCAGCTCGATCGTGCCGCTCTTCCGCTCCTCGGCCCAGAGGCGCATGCCGAGCGCCGGGATGAGCACGAGATAGAGCCAGGGATGGAAGCTGAAGAACGGCTGAAGGTCGGCCTGGCCGCGTTCGAAGAACGAGCCGACGAAGAAGGTGAGGGCGCCGGCGAGGACGAGGAAGATGACGATGAAGATGTAGGCGAGAGGGGTCGCGAAGTAGCTCGCGAGCTCGCGGCGGAAGACGGTGGCGACGCCGGACATCAGGCCGCCTCCTTCATCGTCACGCTGCGGAAGAAGTCCTCGAGCCGCCCGGACTGGGTGCGCGCTTCGAGCTCCGACGGCGTCCCGTCGGCGACGATGCGGCCATGCGCGATGATGATCGCGCGGCTGCAGACCGCGTCGACCTCCTCGAGGATGTGGGTCGAGATGACGATCGCCTTCTGCGGCGCCATTTGCCGGATGAGCTCGCGTACCTCGTGCTTCTGGTTGGGGTCGAGCCCGTCGGTCGGCTCGTCCATGATCAGCACCTCGGGGTCGTGCAGGATCGCCTGCGCGAGGCCGACGCGGCGCTTGAAGCCCTTGGAGAGCGTCTCGATCGGCTGATACATCACCTCGGCAAGCGTCGCCCGCGCGACGGCGGCGTC
>JADGGZ010000231.1 GCA_019689675.1 Rhodospirillales bacterium
GGGAGGCTCAATCCTCGTCGGGCGGGCTCACCTCGTGCGTGCGCAGCACCTCGTCGGTCGCCGCGTCGATCTCGAGGAGCTGGACCGGGTAGCCCCAGAGCATCGAAGCGTGGCGCAGCACCTGACGCGTGGTTTTCTCCTCGAGCAGGACCCCGTCGAAGACGGCGTGGCTCAGCACGAGATGCCGGTCGCCTGCGAGGTCGACGTCGGCGACCTGAATGTCCGGCTCGCGCCGCGCCAGATCGTATTGGCGGGAAAGCGCGCTCCGCACCTTGCGGTAGCCGAGATCGTCGTGAATCGCCGCGACCCGCATCGTCGGCTCGTCCGAGTCGTCGGTTATCTGGAAGAGGCGGAACTTGCGCATGATGCGCGGGCTGAGGAACTGGAGCACGAAGCTCTCGTCCCGGTAATTCGCCCAGGCCTGGCGAAGGGTCCCCATCGGGTCGCCGTTGCCGGCGATGTCGGGGAACCACTCCTTGTCCTCCTCGGTCGGCTCGGTGCAGATGCGCTTCACGTCCTGCATCATTTCGAAGCCGAGCGCATAGGGATTGAGGCCCGAGAAGCGCGGGTCGTCGAAACCGGGCTGGAAGACGACGCTTGAGTGGGAGTGCAGGAACTCGAGCATCGCCCCTTCGGTCACGAGCCCCTTCTCGTGCAGGCGGTGCATGATCTCGTAATGCACGAACGTGGCGCAGCCTTCGTTCATCAGCTGCGTCTGCTTCTGCGGATAGAAGTACTGCGCGACGTTCCGCACGATGCGCAGCAGCTCCCGCTGCCAGTTCTCGAGCTTCGGGCCGCGCTTCTCGATGAAGTAGAGGATGTTTTCCTCAGGCAGGCCGAGCTGGCGCCGCTCCTCGGTGCGGCGGCGCTCGCGCGCGGTCTCGTCCTCTTCGGCGGACTTCGGCTTCGGCACCGTGCGCCAGAGGTCGTTGAATGTCCGCTCGGCGTGTGCGCGCCGCTCCTCCTGCCGCTTTTCCTCGTCGCGCAGGTTCGGCTTCGAGCGATGGGCGTACCGGTTGACGCCGTGATCCTTCAAGGCGTGCGCCGCGTCGAGCACGCGCTCGACCGCCTCGAGCCCGTATCTCTCCTCGCATTTGGCGACGTAGTCGCGCGCGAAGGCGAGATAGTCGAGGATGCCCTCCGCGTCGGTCCACTGCCGGAAGAGATAGTTGTTCTTGAAGAAATGATTGTGGCCGAACGCCGCGTGCGCGATCACGAGCGTCTGCATCGTCATGGAGTTCTCCTCCATGACGTAGGCGATGCACGGATTGGAGTTTATGACGATCTCGTAGGCCAGGCCCTGGAGGCCGCGGCGATACAGCATCTCGTGATGCGCGAACCGCTTTCCGAAGCTCCAGTGCCGGTACATGAGCGGCAGCCCGATCGACGCATAGGCATCGAGCATCTGCTCGGCGGTTATGACCTCGATCTGGTTCGGATAGACGTCGAGGCCGAGCTCGTTGAGGGCGATGTCCTCCACGGCCTCGTAGACGCGCCTCAGCGAGGCGAAGTCCCAGTTGGGACCGTCGAAGAGGGGCTTGGTTTCACGGAGCATCAGCATAGGAGGGCTTCGACCTTTCGGCTAAGCGGCGGTGGCGCGCTCCTTCGAGAAGAGCTCGTGGAACACGGGGAAGATCTGGCTCGGGTCGGCGACGCGCTTCATCGCGAAATGACGGTGGCCGGGCGCGACCTCGCTGTAGGAGCGCCAGAGATCGCTGTCGCGCATGAATCCGCCGGAGCCGTCGCCGACCTCGATGTAGGCGAAGTACTGGCAGATCGGCAGGATCTCGTCGCCGAGAAGCTCGACGCAGCGCCCCGAGTCGGCGCCGTAATTGTCGCCGTCCGACGCCTGCGCCGCGTAGATGTTCCAGGTATCGAGCGGATAGCGTTCGCGCGCGATCTTCAGCATCTTCTCGAGCGCCGAGGAGACGACCGTGCCGCCCGTCTCGCGGCTGTAGAAGAACGTCTCCTCGTCGACCTCCTCTGCGACGGAGGTGTGGCGGATGAAGACGATGTCGACCTGCTTGTAGCGCCGCTCCAGGAAGACGTGCAGCAGCATGAAGAAGCGCTTGGCGAGGTCCTTCATCGATTCGGTCATCGAGCCGGAGACGTCCATGAGGCAGAACATCACCGCGCGAGTGTTCGGCTTCGGTACCTTCTCGAAGCGGTTGTAGCGGACGTCGATCGGGTCGATGTACGGGATGAGCTTGGCGCGCCGGCGCATCAGCTCCAGCTTCTCGCGCAGCTCGGCGGCGAGCGCCATCTCGCCGGCCTTCTCGGCCGCTTCCAGATCCTTCGCGACCTGCTCGATCTCGGCCTGCTTCGGCCGCTTCAGGGAGATCCGCCGCGCCATGGAGTTCTTCATGGTGCGCATGACCGAGAGATTCGCGGGCGAGCCCTGCGGCTGGAAGCCGGCCCGCTGCAGCTCGACGGCGGTCGTCTGCTTCAGCGTCTTCTTGACGAGATCGGGCAGCTCGAGATCCTCGAAGAACATGTCGAGGAACTCTTCCTTGGTCAGCGTGAACTCGAAGGAGTCCTCGCCCTCTCCGTCGGGGCTCGCTTCCGAGCCCCGGCCGCCGCCTCCGCCCTGCGGGCGCGGGATCTCGTCGCCGGTCACGAACTCCTTGTTGCCGGGAACGACGTAGTCGCTCTTTCCGGTGTGGCGGGAATGGCGGAAGGTCGGCTCGCCGATGCCTCTCGTCGGGATCGAGACCTTCTCGCCGCCGTCGATGTCGGAGACCTTCCGCTTGCGCAGGCTCTCGTGGACCGCCGCCTTCAGCTCGCCGCGCGCCCGGGCGATGAATCGCTGGCGGTTGGTGAGGCTCTTGCCCTTCGGGTTCGGGCGACGGTCGACGATGTTCATCCGTCTCTCCTGCGTCCCGCGCTCCTGTTTACGTCATCGCCGACAGTCGCGCGTTGATCTGCGTCACTCTCCTCAACCGGCCTTGTTGACGCGCATGTACCACTCGACCAGCCGGCGCACCTGGCGCTCGGTGTAGCCGCGCCTCACCATCCGCTCGAGGAACTCCTCGTGCTTCTTCTCGGTCTCGCTGTCCTTCTTCGAGCCGAACGAGATCACGGGGAGGAGGTCCTCCACCTGGCTGAACATCCGCTTCTCGATGACCTCGCGGAGCTTCTCGTACGAGGTCCAGGACGGGTTGCGGCCGCCGTTGTTGGCGCGGGCGCGCAGGGCGAACTTGACGACCTCGTTGCGGAAGTCCTTCGGGTTCGCGATGCCGGCCGGCTTCTCGATCTTCGAGAGCTCCTGGTTGAGGAGCTCGCGGTTCATGAGCTGCCCGGTGTCCGGGTCCTTGTAGTCCTGATCCTCGATCCAGGCGTCGGCGTAGGCGACGTACCGGTCGAAGAGGTTCTGGCCGTAATCCGAGTAGCTTTCGAGATAGGCCTTCTGGATCTCGTGACCGATGAACTCGGCGTAGCGCGGCGCCAGCTCCGACTTGATGAAGTTGAGGTAGCGCTTCTCCTGCTCCTCCGGGAACTGCTCGCGCCAGATCGCCTGCTCCAGCACGTACATGAGATGCACCGGGTCGGCGGCGACCTCCTTGGTGTCGAAGTTGAACGTGTTCGACAGCACCTTGAAGGCAAAGCGCGTCGAGATCCCGTCCATCCCTTCGTCGACGCCCGCGGCGTCGCGATATTCCTGGACGGACTTCGCGCGGGGATCGGTGTCCTTGAGGCTCTCGCCGTCGTACGCCCTCATCTTCGAATAGAGATTGGAGTTCTCGTGCTCCTTGAGGCGCGACAGGACGCAGAAGCGCGACAGGAGGTCGAGGGTCCCGGGCGCGCAGGGCGCGTTCGCGAGCTCGGAGTTCTGAAGGAGCTTCTCGTAGATCTTCCGCTCCTCCTGGACGCGCAGGCAGTACGGCACCTTGACGACGCTGATGCGGTCGATGAAGGCCTCGTTGTTCTTGTTGTTCTTGAAGGTCTGCCACTCGGCCTCGTTCGAGTGCGCGAGGATGATGCCCTGGAACGGGATCCCGCCGATGTTCTCGCTGCCGGCGTAGTTGCCCTCCTGCGTCGCCGTCAGGAGGGGGTGCAGCATCTTGATCGGCGCCTTGAACATCTCGACGAACTCGAGGATGCCCTGGGTCGTGCGGTTGAGGCCGCCCGAGTAGGAGTAGGCGTCGGGATCGTTCTGGCTGAAGAACTCGAGCTTCCGGATGTCGACCTTGCCGACGAGGCTCGAGACGTCCTGGTTGTTCTCGTCGCCCGGCTCGGTCTTGGCGATGCAGATCTGCTTCAGCCTCGAGGGCATGAGCTTGGCGACCGTGAACTTCGAGATGTCGCCGCCGAACTCCTGCAGCCGCTTCACCGCCCAGGGGCTCATGGTGCCGGGCAGCCGGCGCGGCGGGATTCCGTAATCTTTCTCGAGCCTGTCGCCCATCTGGTGCGGGTCGAAGAGCCCGAGCGGGCTCTCGAAGATGGGCGAGAGGTCCTTCCCAGCCTTCAGCACGTAAACCGGGCAACGCTCCATCAGGAGCTTCAGCCGCTCGGCGAGCGACGACTTCCCGCCGCCGACCGGGCCGAGGAGGTAGAGCACCTGCTTGCGCTCCTCGAGCCCCTGCGCCGCGTGCCGGAAGAAGCCGACGATCCGCTCGATCGTCTCCTCCATCCCGTAGAAGTCGGAGAAGGCCGGATAGACCTTGATCGTGCGGTTCATGAAGATGCGGCCCAGCCTCGGGTCAAGGCTGGTGTCGACGAGCTCGGGCTCGCCGATCGCGGTCAGCATCCGCTCCGCGGCGGACGCGTACATCGAAGGGTCCGTCGCGCATCGCCGGAGGTATTCCTCCAGCGACATCTCTACTTCACGCTGGCTCTCGTACAGTCTCGAGTAGAGACCGAAGAGCCCATCGTCCGAAGACATGCTTCGCACCTCGGATTGGGAAAGAGCGCTGCTGTCTGTAACGCGTTACGTGAAATAATATGTCAGAGAAAAATTGTTATTATTTGCTTAACTCTGTAACGGAATGTCGCAGCGTAAAATAAAATACATGGCCGCGAAGGCCCGCCCGACCTCCGGGCGGAGCGGATGACGCACGTCGCCGACAGGCGATTTCTTTGGCGTCGAGTACATGCGGCCACACCGTGCCGCAAACGCCTTCCTGCCGATATCGTCCGCACATCTTTCGTGCAAGTCGGCCTCGCCGTCGCTATGGCCATCGACCTCCGCGAACACCCTGCACGCACCATGCCAGCTAAATGTAGCCGAACTGAGGCGAAAGCGTACCAGTTTTCGGGACGAAATGCGTTCGAGCGCAGAACGCGCGGTATTCCGCGGTCCGCCAGGAGGGGCCGGGCCGTGCCGGCGAGCGTCTCCGGGACGCGACTCGGCGGAAATCAGCCGGCGGTGAGACCGCCATCGACGACGAGCTCGGTCCCGGTGACGAAGCGGGCCTCGTCCGAGGCGAGATAGACCGCCGCCGCGGCGACGTCCTCCGGGGCGCCGAGCCGCCCGAGCGGCACCGCGGCTTCGAGCGCGGCCCGCCTTTGCGCCGGGTCCCGTGCGGAGGAAAGCATCGCCTCCACCATCGGCGTCGCGGTGAAGACCGGATGGATCGAATTGCAGCGGACGCCGTCCTTCCGGCGGGCGCAATAGAGCGCGACCGATTTCGTGAGCAGCCTTACCGCGCCTTTGCTCGCGCAATAGGCAGCAAGGCTCGGATCGCCGATAATCCCGGCAACGGAAGACATGTTGATGATCGCGCCCCCGCCGGCCGCACGCAGATAGGGAAGGGCGTGCTTGCAGCCGAGGAAGACGCCTTCGACGTTCACGGCCTGGACGCGGCGCCAATCCTCGAGGCTGGTCTTCTCGATGTTCGCGACGACCGCGATGCCGGCATTGTTGACCAGCGTGTCGATGCGGCCGAACGCTGCGGCTGCCGCGGCGAGGCTCCGCTCCCAGGACGACTCGTCCGTGACGTCGTGACG
>JADGGZ010000232.1 GCA_019689675.1 Rhodospirillales bacterium
GTGCCGCCGCAGCTCGCGCGCATGGACGCCGAGGATCTCGTCGCCTCGGTCTTTCCCGATCAGGTCGCCTGCGCCGAGAACCTCGTCGGCGAGCGCGAGATCCCGGACCATCCGCTCGTGCGTCAGGCCATCGCCGACTGCCTCAACGAGGCGATGGACGTCGAGGGGCTGGAGCGCGTGCTCCGCGGCATCGAGAGCGGCGCGATCCGCGTCGTCGCGCGCGACCTCAACGAGCCTTCGCCGCTCGCGCTCGAAGTGCTTTCGGCGCGCCCCTACGCCTTCCTCGACGACGCGCCGCTCGAGGAGCGCCGGACCCAGGCGGTGATGGGGCGGCGGTGGCTCGCGGCGGAAGACGCCGCCGAGCTCGGCCGGCTCGACGCCGAGGCGATCGCGCGCGTGCGCGAGGAGGCCTGGCCCGCGCCCGCCAATGCCGACGAGCTGCACGACGCGCTCGTCTCCCTGGGATGTCTTGCCGCCGAGGAGGCCGAAGCGCAGCCCGAATGGGGCGCGTGGTTCGCCGCCCTCGCGCGGGCGCGCCGCGTGACGCGACTCGAGGCGCGCGGGCGGACGCTGTTCGTCCCGGCCGAGCGTTTGCCGCAATTCCTCGCGCTCTGGCCGGAGGCGAAGCTCGCGCCGCGCATCGCCGCGCCGGCGCCTTATGCAGCCCGCGCGTGGACGGCGGAGGAGGCGCTCGTCGAGATCCTGCGCAGCCGCCTCGAAGGCTCGGGGCCGGTGACGGCGGCGGGGCTCGCGAGGCCGCTCGGGCTGTCGTCCGAGGACGTGCAGCCGGCGCTCATGGCGCTCGAGGCGGAAGGCTTCGCGATGCGCGGCCGCTTCACGCCGGGCGCAGCCGAGGAGGAATGGTGCGAGCGGCGGCTCCTCGCGCGCATCCATCACTACACGGTGAAGCGTCTGCGCGCCGAGATCGAGCCGGTCGCGGCGCGCGACTTCCTGTGCTTCCTCCTCGACTGGCAGCGCGTCGCGCCGGGAACGCGCATGGAGGGACCGGACGCGCTCGACGCCGTGGTCGGACAGCTCGAACGGTTCGAGGCGGCGGCGGGCGCGTGGGAGACCGAGATCCTGCCGGCGCGGCTTTCGGGCTACGACCCCGGCTGGCTCGACGAGCGGTGCCTTTCGGGGCGGATCACCTGGGCGCGGCTCCGGCCGCGGACGAACGGCGCCGAGCGCAGCCCCTCGCCGGTGCGCACGACGCCGATCGCGCTCTTCCCGCGGCGTCACGCGCAGCACTGGGCCTCGCTCTCGGCGGGCGCCGAGGACGTGAAGCCGAGCGGCCGCGCCGAGGCGGTCCTCGCCGCGATCCGCGAGCACGGCGCATCCTTCTTCGACGAGCTGGTGCAGGCGACGGGGCTCCTCCCGCCGCAGGTCGAGGAGGCGCTCGCCGAGCTCGTCGCGCTCGGCCTCGTCACCTCCGACAGCTTCGCGGGGCTCCGCGCGCTCCTCGTTCCCGCGGAGAAGCGGCGAGGCAGGCGCGGGCGCGCGATGTTCGGCATGGAGGACGCGGGGCGCTGGGCGCTGGCGCGGCGGCCGCGGCCCAACGGCGACGCGCAAGGGGCCGACGCCCAGGCGGTCGAGCATCTCGCGCGCACGCTCCTGCGCCGCTACGGCGTCGTCTTCTGGCGCCTCCTCGCGCGCGAAGCGGCGTGGCTGCCGCCGTGGCGCGACCTCCTGCGCGTCTATCGCCGGCTCGAGGCGCGCGGCGAGATCCGCGGCGGCCGCTTCGTCGCCGGCTTCGCCGGCGAGCAGTTCGCGCTGCCGGAGGCGGTGGGCCTCCTGCGGGAGGTCCGGCGGAAGGACAAGGGCGGCACCATCGTCTCGCTCTCGGGCGCCGATCCGCTCAACCTCGTCGGCATCCTGACGCCCGGCCCGCGGCTCGCGGCGCTCACCGGCAACCGCGTCCTCTACCGCGACGGCATCCCGATCGCGCTTCTCGCCGGCGGCGAGGTGCAGTTCCTCGAGACGCTCGACGCCGCGACTGAATGGGATGCGCGCAAGCGCCTTCTGCGGAGCGCCGCGCCGGCGGGGCTCGCCGATCTTTCCTGACCCGAAGTCCCTCCTGATCGCGGGGGAGGGCGCCTCGTCAGCCGACTTTCTCAGCGATGAACTTCAGGGTCCGCTCCAGCGCGAGCTGATGGCTCTTCGGCTCGAAGCTCGCGCGCTCGTCGCAGCTGAAGCCGTGCCCGGCGGAATAGACATAGATCGGTATGTCCGGGTGCGCCTCGCGGATCTTCTCGACGTCGCTCATCGGGATCGAGGCGTCGGAATCGCCGAAATGCAGAATTGTCGGGACGCGAACCTTCTCGTTCCGATGCTCGGCGATCATGCCGCCGTAATACCCGACGGCGCAGGCGAGGCCCTCGAGACGCGTCGCGGCGAGATAGGCGAGCGAGCCGCCCCAGCAATAGCCGACGACGGCGACCTTGCCGTACCGCCTCGCCTCGTCGATCGCGGCCTGCACGTCGAGGAGCGTCTTGTCGAGCTCGATCTTGGCGCGGAGGTCGCGTCCCTCCGCGATGTCGTCGGGGCCGTAGCCGAGCTCGATCCCCTCCTGCAGGCGGTCGAAGAGCGCCGGCGCCACGACGCAATAGCCCTCGCCCGCGAACCGGTCGGCGACGGCGCGGATGTGGCGGTTGACGCCGAAGATCTCCTGAAGAACGACCATCGCGCCGCGCGGCTTTCCCGCCGGCTCGGCGACGTAGGCCCCGAGCTTGTGGCCATCCTTCGCGGCGAGCTGGATCATCTTGCCCATGGGTCCTCCTTCGTCGTCGGGACGGGGGACCATAGACCCGAGGCGCGCGGCGACGGAAGGCCGCGCCGCGCCGGGAGGCTCAGGCGACCCGGAAGAACAGCGCCTCGGCGGTGAGGCCCGGGCCGAAGGCGAGGGCGCAGCCGCGTTCGCCCGGGGCGGCGGATTCCATCTCAGCGCGCAGGACGAAGAGAATCGTCGCCGAGGACATGTTGCCGTACTGGCGCAGCACCGCGCGCGAGGCGGCGAGCGCCGGCGGCGCGAGCTTGAGCGCCTGCTCGACCGCGTCGAGGATCGAGCGCCCGCCCGGATGGACCGCCCAGAGGGAAGGCCGCGCGTCGCCGAGGAGCGGCCGCATCGCCTCGGGCAGTGAGCGCGCGATGCTCGCCGGCACGCGGCCCGAGAGCCGCATGTCGAAGCCGCGGTCGCCGACGCGCCAGGTGATCTGGTCGGCCGTGTCGGGGACGACCGTCGTCGCGAAGCGCTCGAGCGCCAGCCCTTCCGGCTTTTCGGTAACGAGGCAGGCGGCGCAGCCGTCGGCGAAGACGAGGAAGGAGAGGAGCTGCTCGAGGTCCGCCGTTTCCTGGAGATGCAGCGTGCAGAGCTCGAGGCTGACGACGAGGACGCGCGCGCCGCGCTCGGCCCGCACGATGTGGCGCGCCAGCTTCAGGGCGTTGAGCGCGGCCTGGCAGCCCATGAATCCGACGAGAGTGCGCTCGACGCCGGGGGCGAGGCGCAAATGGCGTGCGAGCTCGAGATCGAGGCCGGGGGCGTAGAACCCGGTGCAGCACGAGACGATGAGATGTGTCGTGCCGGCGGCCCCGCCCATGTCCTCAGCCGCGGCGCGCGCCAGGCGGAACGCGTGCTCCTCGAAGAAGCGCATGCGCTCGGCCGTCGAGGGGAAGGCGCCGGCGCGGTAGAACCCGGCCGCGTCGAGACGCTCGGGGTCGGGGGAGGGCTCGAGAAAGGACCAGCGCCGCTCGATCCCCGACCGCTCGGCCATCCGCTCGAAAAGGCGCCGCTCGCGGGGATCGGGGAGGAGTCGGGGCGCGAAGGCCACGAACTTCTCGTGAACCTGGTGCGGCGGAACCGCGATCCCGATACGGTTCAGATAAGCCATCCGAAACCGATTCAGGCTAGAGTGGCGTCATGTTCGAGGGCTTCGACACCCGCGACGTCGCGACGAGCGGGGCGCGGATTCATCTGCGCATCGGCGGCAGCGGCCCCCCGGTCCTGCTCCTCCACGGCTATCCGCAGACCCACGTCATCTGGCACAAGATGGCGCCCCGCCTCGCCGAGCGCTTCACCGTCGTCGCCGCCGATCTCCGCGGCTACGGCGACAGCGAGAAGCCCGATCCCGGCGACTACTCGAAGCGCGCGATGGCGAGGGACCAGGTCGAGGCGATGGCCGCGCTCGGCTTCACCCGCTTCGCGGTCGTCGGGCACGACCGCGGCGCGCGCGTCGTGCACCGCATGTGCCTCGACCATCCCGATGTCGTCACGCGCGCCGCGGTCCTCGACATCTGCCCGACCGCGACCATGTACGCGGCGACGGACAAGGCTTTCGCGACCGCCTACTACCATTGGTTCTTCCTCATCCAGCCGTTCGATCTTCCCGAGCGGCTGATCGGCGCCGCGCCCGACTACTATCTCGGGCGAACGCTCGGCGCGTGGAGCCGTACCCGCGACGTCTTCACCGACGCCGCGCTCGCCGAATACCAGCGCTGCTTCAAGAAGCCCGAGACGATCCACGCCACCTGCGAGGACTACCGCGCCGCGGCCGGCATCGATCTCGAGCACGACGCGGCCGACGCGGACAAGCGCATCACGTGCCCCCTTCTCGTGCTGTGGGGCACCAAGGGCGTGGTCGGGCGGATGTTCGACCCCATCGCCGCCTGGCGCGAGAAGGCGGTGGACGTACGGGGCCAAGCGATCGATTGCGGACATTTCATTCCGGAAGAGCGCCCGGATGAGACGCTCGAGGCGGTCCGCACATTCCTGGAGAGCTGATGCGTAGACACCGCTTGGCCGAGCGGCTCAGGGCCTATCTCATCGCCGGGCTGCTCGTCACCGGCCCGATCAGCCTCACGCTCTATCTCCTCTGGGTCTTCGTCTCCTGGATCGACGGGCTCGTGGCGCAACTCGTGCCCGCCGCCTACCTGCCGAGGGCGTACCTGCCGTTCGACGTGCCCGGCTTCGGTCTTCTCATCGTCCTCGGCGGGCTCGTCCTCATCGGCTGGGCGACCGCCGGCGTCCTCGGCCGCTTCTTCGTCCGCGTCTACGAGCGCGTGCTCGAGCGCCTGCCGGTGATCCGCGGCCTCTACGGCGCGACGAAGCAGATCTTCCAGACGGTGCTCTCGCAGCAGTCGAACACGTTCCGCGAGGTCGCGCTCCTCGAGTTTCCGCGCAAGGAGATGTGGACGATCGGCTTCATCACCGGCAAGGCCGAGGGCGAGATCCGCGAGCTCGTCGCCGACGAGGACGTCGTCAGCATCTACGTGCCGACGACCCCCAACCCGACCTCGGGCTACCTCGTTTTCGTGCCCCGCCGCGACATCGTCATCCTCGACATGACGATCGAGGAGGCGATCAAGTTCGTGATCTCGGGCGGCATCGTCGCACCGCCGAAGCGCGACAAGCCCGAAGCCGCGCTTCCGGCGTCCGAGCAGGAGACGCTCGAGGAGGCCGGGACGGAACGGTGATCCTCGCCCGCCGGCGTCGAGGCTCACCCGGAGCGCAGGAAGCGGACCGCGGCGTCGCGCTGGAAGAGATAGAGGAGGACGCGGAGCGCCCTGCCGCGCGGCGAGGCGAGCTCGGGGTCGCGCTCGAGCGTGAGCCGCGCGTCGTCCTGCGCCATGGCGAGGAGATCGGCGTGCGCCGCGAGGTCGGCGACGCGGGTCTGCGGCAGGCCGCTCTGCCTCGTGCCGAGCACCTCGCCGGCGCCGCGAAGCTTCAGATCCTCCTCGGCGATGCGGAACCCGTCGTCGGTCTCGCGCAGGATCTTGAGCCGCGCCTTGGCGGTCTCGGTCAAGGGCTCGGCATAGAGGAGAAGGCAGGAGGAGGGGCGGTCGCTCCGCCCGACGCGGCCGCGGAGCTGATGGAGCTGCGCCAAGCCGAAGCGCTCGGCGTGCTCGAT
>JADGGZ010000030.1 GCA_019689675.1 Rhodospirillales bacterium
ACGCCGGTCGTCGTGGGCAGGCTGAGCGGCAGCCCGTCCAGCGCGCGGACCGCGAGGTAGGCGAAGGCCTGCGCCTCGAGCGCGTCGCCCTCCCACCCGACCGCGCCGACGGGCTCGAGCGGCGCGGAGAGGCGGCGCCGCAGCTCGCCCATCAGCGCCCGGTTGTGCCGCCCGCCGCCGGTGACGAGCCAGCGTCGGGGCGGCGACGGAAACCAGCGCTCGGCCGCGGCGACCGCGGCGGCGGTCATCGCGGTCAGGGTCGCAGCGCCGTCGGCGGGCCCGAGATGGGCCGGGAGGAACGCCGCCCATTCGTCGCGATCGAGCGACTTCGGGGGCTTGCGCGAGAAGAAGGCGTGGCCGAGGAAGCGCTCGACGTGAGCGGCGTCGACCGTCCCGCCGGCGGCGAGCCGCCCGTCCTCGTCGAAAGGCCGGCCGAGATGGGCGAGGCACCAATCGTCGATGAGGGCGTTGCCGGGCCCGGTGTCGAAGGCGAGCACCGCGTCGCCGGTGCCGATCCAGGTCACGTTGGCGACGCCGCCGAGGTTCAGCACCACGAGCGGCCGCTCGAGCTCGCTCGCGAGAGCCGCGTGGAAGAGCGGCACCAGCGGCGCGCCCTCCCCGCCCGCGGCGACGTCGGCGCTGCGGAAATCGCATACGACGTCGATGCCGGTGCGCGCGGCGAGCAGCGCCCCGTCGCCGATCTGCCACGTCCGCCCTTCCTTCGGGCGATGCAGGATCGTGTGGCCGTGAAAGCCGATGACGTCGATGCGCCCGAGCGAATGGCGGGCGCGAAGCTCGCCGACAGCCTCGGCATGGGCCTCGGTCAGCGCGCGCTCGACCTCGGCGATGGGGCCCGCGCCGCCGAGGATCGAGCGCAAACGCTCGCGCAGCGCGTCCGGATAGGGGACCGTGAGCCACGGCCCGGTTTCGACGCGCCCGCGCCCGTCGGTGACGAGGAACGCCGCATCGATGCCGTCGAGCGAGGTTCCGCTCATGAGGCCGATGGCGCGCCGCAGCGGCGCTGTGCTAACCCCTTCGCCCATGTCGACCAAGCCCCGTTCGCCCTTCCTCGCGGCCGCTATCGAGCGCGGCTTCATGCACCAGTGCACCGACCTCGAAACCCTCGACGAGCGGCTCCTCGCGGGGCCCGCGGTGGCCTATGTGGGCTTCGACTGCACGGCCGACAGCCTCCATGTCGGTCACCTCATGTCGATCATGCTGCTACGCCTTTTCCAGCAGACCGGCAATCGGCCGATCGCGCTGCTCGGGGGCGGCACGACGAAGATCGGCGATCCTTCCGGCAAGGACGAGGCCCGCAAGCTCCTCTCGCCGGAAGAGATCCAGCGGAACATGGCAGAAATACGCAAAACGTTCGTGAACTTCCTCGCTTTCGAGGGGCCGAACGCGGCGATGATGGTCGACAACGCCGAATGGCTCGACGAGCTCAAGTACATCCCGCTGCTGCGCGACATCGGGCGCCACTTCTCGGTCAACCGCATGCTGACGATGGACAGCGTCCGGCTGCGCCTCGAACGCCAGCAGCCGCTGTCCTTTCTCGAGTTCAACTACTCGATTCTCCAGGCCTACGATTTCCTGGAGCTCGCCCGCCGCTACGGCTGCATCCTGCAGATGGGCGGCTCCGACCAGTGGGGGAACATCGTCGCCGGCGTGGAGCTGGCCCGGCGCGTCGAGGACCGCGAGCTCTTCGGGCTGACGACGCCGCTCATCACCACCGCTTCAGGTGCGAAGATGGGCAAGACGGCGGCGGGCGCGGTCTGGCTTAATCCCGCGCGGTTGCCGCCCTACGACTACTGGCAGTTCTGGCGCAACACGGAGGACGCCGACGTCGGGCGGTTCCTCAAGCTCTTCACCGACCTGCCGCTCAGCGAGATCGCCCGCCTCGAGCGGCTCGAGGGCGCCGAGATCAACGAGGCGAAGAAGGTGCTCGCCTTCGAGGCGACGAAGCTCTGTCACGGCGCAGCGGCGGCCGAGGCCGCGGCGGAGACGGCGCGGCGCGTCTTCGAAGAGGGCAGCGTCGGCGAGGAGCTGCCGACGGTCGAGGTCGCGCGCGCCCAGCTCGAGCAGGGCCAACCGCTCATCCACCTTCTGCACGGAGCGGGCCTCGTCGCCAGCCTCAGCGAGGGGCGGCGGCAGATCCGTCAGGGCGCGGTGCGCGTCAACGACGCGCCCGTGAAGGACGAGCTCTGGCAGCTCACGACGGCCGACCTCGACGAGAAAGGCGTCGCCAAGATCAGCGTCGGGCGCAAGCGCCACGCGCTCGTGCGCGCCTACTGACCGCCGCCCTGTTGGCCGCCCACCTGCGGCTGCGGCGCGGCCGGTTCTCCGCCGCCCTCGGGAACGTCGAAAAGGAAGAGGTTGCGGAGGAAGCCCGGCGCGAGCGCGGAGAGCGGATTGACCGTGACCGTCGGATTCGCCGCCGGCCCCGCGGCCCGAAAATTCGCCGCGAAAAGCCCTTGTCCCTCCCCGCCGAGAAGAAGCGGCCCGAGCACCGGAATGTTTCCGAGCAGGCTGTTGATCGTGTACGCCGGCACCAGCGTCCCCGAGAAGTCGATCGTGTGCTGGACGCGATCCATTTTGCCGCTGAGATTGACGCCGATCGCGCCGCCATAGGCGCGCACCTTGTCGAGAACGAGCGTGTCGCTCGTGAGCTCGAAGCGTCCGGTGAGCCGGGTGAAGGGAATACCCTCCCCGTTCAGGAGGCTCGCCATCGTCGGCAGCGAGGCGACCGAAAGCAGCTTCGCGAAGACCGGCGCATTGATAAGCCGGTAGTCGGCGCCCTCCGCGGTGCCGCGCAGCACCCGCTGCGCCCCCACATCCTCGACGCGCCCCTCGATCGCGAGCCGGCCGCCGACGATGTTGTCGTTGATGTCGGCAAGCTTCAGCGTCGCGCCGAAATCGTCGGTGGTGAGATTGAGGTCGCGGCTGCCGCCCGCCTGTCCGAAGCGGAGCGCGAGCTTTCCCTTCTCTCCGACCGTGGCGTCGATCCGGGCCATCTCGTAGTGGATGCCGTCGCTGTAGATCTGCACCGAGACGTCCCGTGCCTCGCGGCCGGGGCCGAGCGTGACGCGCTGGACGCGCGCATCGACCACGAAGGGCGGCGAGTCCTTCTTTTCCTCGCCGCCGAGAAGCATCGCGCCGTCCCACGAGGCGCCCTTGGCGTCGATGCGCCAGCCGCCCTCGGGGCGACGAACCACGCTTCCCTGAAGATCGGTCTGCCCGGCGCGAAGGCGCTCGAAATCGGCCCGCGCCACCTCTCCAGCGTTGAAAGCGACGGTGCCTTTGAGATCGAGCCCAGGGCCCGTCACCTCGAGGCCGCGGATCTGGAGCGGACGGTCGCCCTGCAGCTCGACCACCATGCGGGCGAGCGCGGGTTCGCCGGGCGGCTTCCGGTAGCCGACCAGAGGCTCGACGAGGCTCGCGTCCTTGAGGCCGAGGGCGAGCGCCACCTGCCGGCGCTTTCCGCTTCGCTCCGTGATGCTCGCATCGACGGCGATCGGACCGTCCACGACGTCAGGAAGAAAGTCGAGGCCGAGCCGCTGGCGACCGGCGCGGTCCACGACGGTCCAGACCGTGTAGCGGGTCGAGACGCCGCTGCGGTCGGGCTTGAAGTTGTGGGATAGGCTGATCGCGGCCGGCACGGCGGCGAGCTCTGCGCCGCCCTGGAGCTGCAGACCGTTGCGGTCGAGGACGAGGTCGAGCACCCCCCGCTCCGCATCGCCGCCGAAGACGAGATCCTTCACCCCGACATCAAACAGGTTGGCGGAAACCCCGAGCTCCACTTGCGCGAACTGGAGATCGCGCACCAGCGGGAAGCTGAAGGCGAGCTTCGCCTTCGCCCGGCCGGAGACCTTCGCCGGCTCGATCCCGATCTCGCGCGCGTAGAAGAGCGGCTCCGAATCGATCACGGTCATCGCATCGCGGAGCGGACCTTCGATCGCGAGGTCGATCGAGAGCTTCTCGTCGTCGGTATCGAGGTCGTAGGCCCGAATGAGCCCGCCGGTGACCGCGACCCCCATCAGCCGCCCGCTGCTCGGCGTCAGCTCGATCTTGCTCCGGTCGAAGACCGCGGTACCGGCCACCCCGGTGACGGGCGGCAGCGGGCGGAGATAGTTCACGACGAGGTCGCGGTACCGTATCGTCCCGCTGAAGGCCTCCAAGGTCGAGGCGTCGAGATCGTCGGGCCGGAGATTGACTTTCACCTCCGCGTGCGCCTCCTCGACGATGCCCTCCTGGATGTTCTCGGCGACCCACTCGCGCCCGCCGCGCGCCGCATCGGACGGCCAGAGCCGGTCGAGCTCGGCCGCCGGCACGTTGCGCGCCACCGCGTCCGCCGCGATCACCAGCGGGACCGGACTCGCGCCGAGACCGGGATCGAGATGGAGCTGCTCGACGCTGCCGGTCGCCTCGAGCGTCGGGCCGCCGAGATCGAGCGCGAAGCGCTCGATGGCGAGCCGTGCGGCGAACGGGTCGTAGTCGGCAACGAGCCGGCCGCCGGCGAAGGCCACAGCGCCGCCCGGCAGCTCGGGCCGGACGATCCGGCCGGGGCCGACCGTCAGGTCGAGCCAGCTGCGCTCGACCCGCGCGCGGTCCACGTCGATGGTAAGACGTGCGCGGCCGCCGATCGAAGCTTCGAGCGTCGCGAGCGGCGCCAAGGCCGGCGCCAATCCGGCGAGGCTCGCCGGCCGGATCCCGTCCGCCCCGAGCGAAGCGACGAGACGATGCGACTTGGTCTGATAGACGAAGGCTCCGCCGAGGTTGGCGACGGCTTCGCCGATCGTGACGTTCGCGTGGAGCGTTCCGTCGAGCCCCTTCGCGCCGCGGCGGGCGCTGATGTTCACGTCTTTGGCGGTCCAGGTACGGCCGAGCCGGCGGTCCTCGACGGCGACGCTGCCGCCCGCGAGCGCCACCTCGGCGAGATAGCCCGACGGACGGCTGCGGTCCGGCGGGCGCGCCAGCTCCTCGAGAAAGATGAGGAGGCTTTCGCTGTTTCCGGCGCCCGTGTCATCGAGCAGCCTGAAGGAGCCGTCCTCGTCGCGCTGGAGGCGCAGCTCGGGCCCGCGCGCGACGACGCGCGTCGGCGCCAGCATGAAGCGCATCGCCGCGTCGAGACTGAGCCCGATCTCCAGCTCGGGCATCGATGCGACGCCGCGCCCCTGCCGGTCGATCAGCCGCACGTCGCGAGCGACGATCTCGACCGCGTTCTCCTCCTTATCGAGGGCGACGATCGTGTCGCCGATCGCGACCGAGAAGGCGCCGTCCGACGGCCTCAGGGCCGCCTCGAGCTGCGGCGTCAGGATCCGCAGCGACAGCGGGCCCTCGGAAAGCCGCCAATAGAGGAGCCCCGCCGCGACCGCGCCCGCGCCGACGACGATGAAGCCGAGGCGAAGGATCACCGTCGCCGCGTGCTCCAGCCCGAAACGGCGCGGCGGGCGCCGGCGCCGCGTCTTCGCGCCGGCTTGACCCGGCGGCCCGGGTCGCCCAGTCTCCGGCGCCTCTTCGGGCGGTCGGGCACGGTGCATGGGTCTGACGGTACTCCTCGATCAGCTCGGACCCGCGCTGCCGCCGCCGGGTGATCCGGCGCAGGCGGAGCTCGGGCTCGAGCACTGGCGCGATGCGGCCGCCGAGCTCGCAGCGGACGAGAGGGAGTGGGCGCACGCGCTCGCGGCCGATCCCGCGGGCCGACGGCTCCTCGAAACGATCTTCGGCAACTCTCCTTTCCTCGCGCGCTGCTGTCTCGTCGAACCCGGCTTTCTCGTCCGCTTGGTCCGCGACGGGCCCGACGCCACTTTCGCCGAACTCGAAAAGGCCCTCAATTCCGAAGACGAGGCGCAAGAGCGCGCCGAGCTGATGCGCCGCCTGCGGATCGCCAAGCGCCGGGCGGCGCTCACCATCGCCCTCGCGGACATCGGCGGGATCTGGCCGCTCGAACGCGTCACCGGCGCCCTCTCCCGCTTCGCCGAAGGCACGATCGAAGCCGCGCTGCGCCACCTCCTTCCCGATCCGACCGGGTTCATCGTCCTCGCCATGGGAAAGCTCGGCGCGTTCGAGCTCAATTACTCGAGCGACGTCGATCTCATGCTCCTCTTCGAGCGGGAGCGCGTCCGCGTCGAGCACAAGGACGGGCCGCAGCCCTTCTTCACCCGTCTCGCGCGCGATCTCGTCACGATCCTGGCCGAGCGCACGCGCGACGGCTACGTATTCCGCACCGATCTGCGCCTCCGCCCCGACCCGGCATCGACGCCGCCGGCGGTCTCGGTCGAGGCGGCGCTCTCCTATTACGAGACCACGGGACAGAACTGGGAGCGGGCCGCCCTCATCAAGGCGCGGCCCGTCGCCGGGGATCGCCGCGCCGGCGCCGCCTTCCTCGCCGAGCTCACGCCCTTTCTCTGGCGCAAACACCTCGATTTCGCGGCGATCCAGGACATCCACTCGATAAAGCGGCAGATCAACGCCCACCGGGGCGGCGCCAAGATCGCGATCGAAGGGCACGACGTGAAGCTCGGCCGCGGCGGGATCCGCGAGATCGAGTTCTTCGCCCAGACGCAGCAGCTCATCTGGGGCGGCCGGATCCCCGAGCTGCGCGTTCCCGGCACCGAAGCCGCGCTCGCCGCGCTCGCGGCGCACGGCAAGATCGACGCTTCCGTGGCCGCCGACCTCTCGCGGTGCTACCGCTTCCTGCGGCGGGTCGAGCACCGGCTGCAGATGGTGGACGACGCGCAGACGCATCGCATCCCCGCCGATGCCAACGGGCTCGCACGCATCGCCGCCTTCCTCGGCTACGAAGACGTCGAGGCCTTCCGCGCCGATTTCCGCGACCATCTGCAGCGGGTCGAGCGGCACTACGCCGATCTCTTCGAGGAGGCGCCGAGCCTCGCCGGGCCCGGCAACCTCGTCTTCACCGGGATCGAGAACGATCCCGGCACGCTCGCCACCTTGCGGGAGATGGGATACGCGGAGCCGGACACGGTGGCGTCGGCGATTCGCGGCTGGCATCACGGGCGGTACCGGGCGACGCGCAGCCAGCGGGCACGCGAAATCCTGACCGAGCTCGTCCCCGGGCTCCTCGGCGCCTTCGCGCAGAGCCCCAACCCCGACGCCGCGTTCCTGCGCTTCGACCAGTTCCTCTCGCGCCTGCCGGCCGGCGTGCAGGTGTTCTCGCTTCTCTACCAGAACCCGCCGCTCCTCGCGTTCCTCGCCGAGGTGATGGGCGCGGCGCCGCGTCTTGCCGATCTCATCGCGCGGCATCCGGGGCTTCTGGACGCGGTGCTTTCGGCCGATTTCTTCGAGGCGTTCCCGACCCGGGAGGCGCTCGAGGACGAGCTCAGGCGCGCGCTCGCGCGGGCGAGGGATCATCAGGACGAGCTCGACATCGCCCGCCGCTGGGCCAACGAACGCAAGTTCCAGATCGGCGTCCAGCTCCTGCGCGGGACGATCGACGCCGTCCCGGCCGGCGCCGCCTTCGCCGACATCGCCGAAGCCAGCATCGCCACGCTCCTCGACCTCGTCGAGAAGGAGCTCGCCCGCACGCACGGGCGGATTCCGGGCGGCGCGGCCGTCGTCCTCGGAATGGGCAAGCTCGGCGGGCGGGAGATGACTCCCACCTCCGATCTCGATCTCATCCTCATCTACGAAGCGCCCGAGGGGGTCGAGGGCTCGGACGGACCACGTCCGCTCGCGGTCTCGACGTGGTACGCGAGGCTCTGCCAGCGCCTGGTCACCGCGCTCACGGCGCTGACGCCCGAGGGACGCCTCTACGAGGTGGACATGCGGCTGCGGCCGTCGGGGAATGCCGGCCCCGCCGCGAGCAGCTTCGACAGCTTCCGCCGCTACCACGCCGAGAGCGCCTGGACCTGGGAGCACATGGCGCTGACGCGAGCGCGCCCCGTCGCGGGCGACGCTTCGCTCGCCGCACGAGTCATGGAGGAGATCCGGCGCGTGCTCGCCAGGCCCCGCGACAAAGAGCGCCTCGTCCTCGACGTCGCCGAGATGCGGGAGAAGATGGCGGCCGCCCACCCCGACGTTCCGGAATGGGAGGTGAAGCACCGGCGCGGCGGTCTCGTCGACATCGAGTTCATCGCCCAGTACCTCCAATTGCGCGAAGGCGTCTTCCGCCAGAACACGGCCGAAGCGCTCGCCGCGCTGCCGCTCGCGGACGGCGACCGGCAGGCGCTCATCGACGCGCTGCGCCTGTGGCAGCGCGTCCAGTGCCTTCTGAAGCTGCTCGTCGAGCGCGACTTCGACGAGAACGCCGCTTCCCCCGCGCTCAAGGCCGCGCTCGCCCGCGGCGCCGGCGCAGTTGACTTCGCGACCCTCAAAACTGATATGACGGAGGCTGCCGCGCGCGCGAAGGCGCTTTACGACGCGATCGTCGCCGAGCCGGCGGCGCAAGCCAGAACGCGGAAAAAAGAGGAGACCGGGGGATGACCCTCAAGGTGGGCGACACTGCGCCGGATTTCACGCTGCCGACCGACGGCGGCGGCTCGGTGACCCTGTCGCGTTTTCGCGGCAAGAAGGTCGTGCTCTACTTCTATCCGAAGGACGACACGACCGGCTGCACGAAACAGGCCTGCGCGTTTCGGGACAGCGACAGCGACTTCGCCAATTTCGGCGCCGTGATCATCGGCGTCTCCAAGGACAGCGTCGCCAGCCACGACAAGTTCAAGAAGAAGTACTCCCTTCCCTTCATCCTCGCCTCGGACGAGAAGTCGGACGTCTGCGAGCGCTACGGCGTGTGGGTGCAGAAGAGCATGTACGGGCGGAAGTACATGGGAATCGAGCGCACGACCTTTCTCATCGACGAGAAGGGCGTGATCCGGCAGATCTGGCCCAAGGTCTCGATCACCGGCCACATCGAGGAAGTGCTCACCGCGACGCGCGCGATATGACCCTCGCGGCGGCCGCCGTCGCGGTGCTGAGCGCCGCCGAGCCGTCCGAGAAGATCGCTCTGACCCGTGCCGCCGCGGCCGAGTGGCGCGAGGGACGCATCGCCGAGATCGGGCGTGCCGCGCCACCCGAGCGACCGGCCCGCCCCGCGCGCCCTGAGCTCCGACGGCCGCGCGACATGCCGAAGCGACGCGCCGCCGGCAGCCGCGCGACGCGCATCGCGCTCCTCCACGCGATCGCCCATATCGAGCTCAACGCGATCGACCTCGCCTGGGACGCCGTCGCGCGATTCGCCGATATGCCGCGCGCGTTCTACGACGACTGGGTGCGCGTCGCCGCCGAGGAGGCCGAGCATCACGCGCTCGTCGCGGCAAGGCTCGCCGCGCTCGGCGCCGGCTATGGCGACCTTCCGGCGCATGACGGGCTCTGGGAGGCGGCGATCGAGACCCGCCACGACCTCCTCGCCCGGCTCGCCGTCGTCCCGCTCGTCCTCGAGGCGCGCGGGCTCGACGTCACCCCCGACATGATCGAGCGCATGGAGCGCTTCGGCGACGCGGAGAGCGCCGCCGCGCTCCGGCGCATCTACGAGGAGGAGATCGGCCATGTCGCGGCCGGGATGCGCTGGTTCCGCTGGGAGGCGGCGCGGCGCGGACTAGACCCGTCCACGACGTGGCGCGCGCTCGTCGCCCGGCATTTCCGCGGACGTCTCAAGCCGCCGTTCAACGAGGCGGCGCGCAGCGCCGCCGGGCTTCCCTCAGAGTTCTACGCCCCGGCTGCCTGACGCCCGGCAAGAAGGGCGCGTGCCTCCCTATTCCGCCGCTTTCGGCAGCGCCTCGGGCGCCTGACAGCCGGCGGCGCAGCAGCGTCCAGGCTGGCGGCCCTTCGAGACCCCGGCGCCGGGCTCGGCCAGAACCCCGCGGTCCAAGAGCCGCTCGACGAGGCGCACGCGGTCGGCAACGGGGTAGTTGCGCCAGATCTCGCGCTTCATCGCCTCGGGGCTCCCGCCGCCATGGAGGGAGATGAGCGAGTACCAGCCCGCGGTGTCCGAGGCGGTGAGGTCGCCGATGAGGCGCGCCACCTCCGCGCGGTGCGAGGCCGGCACGTCGGGTCGCGCCGCCAGCATCTGGTCGATGCGCCCGGCGGTCGCCGGGTTGTGATCCTCCTCGGGACCCGGCAGCGCGACGACGAGACCGCCCGAGACGTGATGCGCGAGGCGATGCATGTCGTAGATCTGCGTCGCGAGAAGCAGCTTGCCGATATTGGCGAAGACGGGCTCGGGCTGGACCGAGCCCGCCGGATCCGCGACGCCGTAGACCGAGGCCGCGACGCCGCACGCGTAGAAGCCTTCGACGATCTTGATGAGCTCGACCATCGCCTCGCGCAGATGCGGCGTCTCGCCCGCCGGAAGCCCGTTCGCTTCGCACATCATCGCGCCGGCGCCGATGAGGAGGTCGCCGAACCCCGCCCGCGCCGCGATGCAGGAATGCCGGTGATGCGCGGCGTATGCGTAGGTGAGAAAGCCCGAGTGCCGCCATTCGCCGGCGAGGAAGACGCGCTCCCAGGGCACCAGCACGCGATCGAAGAACACCGCGCCGACGGACTGGCCGTAGCGGGCGCTGAACTTCGCGGCCGGCTCTCCCGGACGCCCGGCCGGCCGCGCGACGATCGTGACGCCGGGCGCATCGACCGGAACGGCGCAGGCGACCGCGTAGGGAGCGTCGGCCTCCGACATGTTCCGGCACGGCATGACGAGGAACTCGTGGACGTAGGGCGCCGCGGTCACGATCGCCTTCCGGCCCGAAATGACGATGCCGTCCGCGCGCCGCTCGACGATCCGCACATAGGCGTCGGGATCCGGCTGCTCGTGCGGGCGAAGCGCGCGGTCGCCCTTCCCGTCGGTCATCGCCACGGCGCAGGTGAGGTCCTCGTCCTGGACGCGGTGCATGTAGGCGAGAAAGCGCTGGTGATATTCGGTGCCGCAGTCCGCGTCGGTCCGGTGCGTCGCCTGGAACAGCGCGTTGAAGGCGTCGTGCGTCAGGTAGCGCATCGCGCAACCGGTCTCCTGGCAAAGGAGGCGGACCGCCTCGAGCTTGTCGAGGAGATCGGTTCCCGAACGGTCGATGTGGACCATCCGCGCGACCCGGCGGCCGCTCGTATGCTGCTCGGCGGTCATCAGCGGCCGCAGCGCCTCGCGCCGGGCGTAGTCGTAGACGAGCGCCAGCGCCGCCACGCCCGGCGCGAAGGCGGGATGGTCGGCGACGCTCTCGACGCGCTCGCCCTGGACATGGACCACGGGACGGTAGCGGCGGAGCGACTCGCGGTAATCGGTGCCGGACATCAACATGTTGGCGAGCCTCCCTTCAGCGGCGCTCCGGCAACGCTGCCATGTCTGGCGGTTGAGCAGCAAGGAACCGTTAGCGACTCCCTCGCGTTCGTTAGCCGAGCTCCTCCGGAACGAACGGCACAGGGGACCTTTACGCATGGACGGCAGTGGAGCGGGCGTGCGCGAGGCCGCCCTCGGACCGGCGGCCAGGCCGGCCCCGACGCGCTACTACGGTACCCCCCTACCGACGCTGACACGGGACCAGTTCGACCTCGGCGAGCTGTTCCGGATGCTGCGCCGGCGCCGCGGCGTGATCCTCGGGACGATCGCCGTCGTGACGTTCGCCGTGGGGCTCTACGTGTTCACGGTGACGCCGCGCTACACGGCGGAGACGGCACTCCTCCTCGACACGCGGAAGACCAACATCATCGACCTCCAGGCCGTGATGTCGAGCATCCAGACCGAGGCCGCGGCGCTGCGCTCGGAGATCGACGTGCTGCGCTCGCGCGAGCTCGCCGGCAGGGTGGTGGACAAGCTCGGCCTCATGGGCGACCCCGAGTTCAACGAGGAGCTCGTGCCGCCGAGCGGCCTCGCCGCGCTCTTCCAGTTCGACGTCGGGAAGACGATCTCGGGCCTCCTCGGCCGCATCGGGCTCGGGCCCGGCGGCGAAGAGATGCCGCTCACCGAGGAGCAGCAGCGCGAGATCACGCGCGGCAAGCTCATCGACAAGCTGCTGAAGAACCTCATCGTCGCCAACGACAACCGGTCCTACACGATCAAGCTGCTCTACACCTCGACGGATCCCGCGCTGTCGCAGCGGATCGTGAACACCGTCGCCGACCTCTATCTCGTCTCGCAGCTCGAGGCGAAGTTCGAGGCGACGCGGCGGGCGAACCAGTGGCTCTCCGAGCGGGTCGACGACCTGAAGCAGCAGGTGCTCGCCTCCGAACAGGCGGTGCAGCAATGGCGCGAGGCGCACAACCTCACCGCCGCCGACGCGAGGGGCACCACGGTCTCCACCCAGCAGCTCGGCGAGCTCAACACCCAGCTCATCCTCGCCACGGCCGACCGCGCGCAGAAGGAATCGCGGCTGCGCCAGTTCCAGGAGCAGGCGAAGAGCGGGCGCATCGACGCCTCGGCGCCGGAGGTGGCGCAGTCGCCCCTCATCGCCCAGCTCCGCGCGCAGGAGACCGAGATCATCCGGCGCGAGGCCGACCTCTCCGCGCGCTACGGCGACAAGCATCCGGCGATCATCAACGTCCGCGCCGAGCTGCGCGACGTGCGCCGGCAGATCGCCTCGGAGATCAACAAGATCATCGGCGGGCTCGCGAACGAGGCCGAGGCCGCCCGGATCCGGGAGCGGTCCCTCCAGACCCAGCTGACGGAGCTGCAGAACCGGGCCGCGCAGAGCAATTCCGCCGAGGTGAAGCTGCGCGAGCTCGAGCGCGAGGCGCAGGCGAACAGGATCCTCTACGAGAACTTCCTCAGCCGCTTCAAGGAGACCGCCGAGACCGAGGACATGCAGCAGGCGGACGCCCGCCTCATCGCGCGCGCCGATCTGCCGATCGATCCGTCCTTCCCGAACAAGAAGCTGTTCATCGCCCTCGCCTTCGTCGGCTCCTCCCTGTTCGGCATCCTCCTCGCGATCATCATCGAACGGCTCGACAACGGCTTCCGGTCGACGGACCAGATCGAGCAGGTCACGGGCCTATCGGGACTCGGCATGGTTCCGGCGGTGACTTCCTCGCGGCGCCTTTCCGCCCCGCTCGAGGAATTCCTCGTGCGCAAGCCGAGCTCGAGCTACGCGGAATCGATCCGCTCGATCCGCACCGCCATCCTCTACAGCCATGTCGACAAGCCGCCGCGCGCGATCCTCATCACGTCCGCCGTGCCGGAAGAGGGGAAGTCCTCGCTCTCGATCAGCCTGGCACGGAGCTCGGCGAAGGCGGGACAGAAGGTTCTTCTCATCGACGCGGATATGCGGCGGCCGCGGATACACAAGAGCCTGAAAGGCCGCAGCGACGCCACCCTTGCCGATCTTTTCGCCGGCCAGAAGACCGCCGAGGAAGTGCTGAACGTCGACGAGGAGACCGGGATGCACTTCATCTGCACCCGGGCCGGCATGCCCAACCCGCAGGATCTCCTCGGCTCGCAGCACATGCGCGACTTCATCCGCTCGGTCTCGCAGCACTACGACCTCGTGGTCGTGGACAGCCCGCCCGTGCTCGCCGCCTCGGACAGCGCCGTCCTCTCGCGCATCGTCGACGCCACGGTCTTCGTGGTCCGGTGGGAACACACGCCGCGGCAGGTCGTGCTCGGGGCGCTGAAGCAGCTCCAGGCCGTCGGCGGCTCGATCGCGGGCATCGTGCTGACGCGAGTCAACGTGAAGAAGCATGTGCGCTTCGGCTACGGCGACGCCGGCTACTATTACGGAAAGTATCGGGAATACACCGCGTGACGGTACGCCGCGCCGGTGCGGGTCGCGAAGGCGGGCTGCACGGGCTAGACTGGCGCCATGACGAGAAGGCTCGCCTTCGCGCTCGTGCTCGCCGTCCTCGCGGCTACGCCGCTTCGCGCCGAGGAGATCGGACGCTTCTACCTGCATCTTCTCCAGGTTCAGCTGCTCCTGCACGGCTACGATCCCGGCCCGGCGACCGGCGAGATGACCGGACGCACGCGCTGGGCCGTCGCGCGCTACCGTCAGGATGCCGGGCTGCCGGCCGATATCGACTTCCTCGACGTGCTGAGCCATCTGCGTTACGCCGCGCCGCGCGTCATGGCGAAACCGCGCCCGGGCGGGCATGCCAGCGCGCGCGTCGCCGCGGCGCAGTACCTCCTCCAGAAGCTCGGCTACTTCATTCCGCCGATCGACGGCCGTCTCGGCGAAGAGACGCGCGCCGCGATCGCCGCCTACCGCAGCGAGCATGGGCTCGCCGGCACCGAGATCGACGACGCGCTCATCGCCTCGCTGACCGCGACCGCACAGCGGAACGGCGTCGAGGTGCCGTCGGTCATCGCCGCGCTCGACACGCCGCCTTGAGCAGCGCCGCGGGATGATCGCGGCGCCCCGCGCGTTCACCCGCCATGCCGACCGAAGAACGGACAACCGGAAACCAGGAAGCGCGCAGGCGCAAAAGCGGATGGATGCTCTGCCTTGCTCTCGGCATCCTTGCGCTCGCGCCTGCCTCCGTCCTCCTCGCCGGCCTCGGGGAGGAGCGCAGCATCGACGAACGCCTCGCCGCGGCGCCGGCGAACCCGACGCTCTGGCTCGAGAAGGCCGAACGGGAAAATGATCCGAGGGCGCTCCGCCTGTCGCTCCTCGCAGGCGCGCGCGACCCGCAGCTCGACGCGCGACGGCGCGCGCTCGCCGAACGACTAGGCGAACGGCTCGATGCCGAGACGCGCGCGCTCCTCAAGTAGCAAAGAGGCGCTCGCCGCGGGCGTGGATGAGAATCGCAGCGAGGTCCCAGGGCGCGACCTTGGGCTCCCGGAGCAGCGCGTCGACCGCGAAGAGCCGCTTCTCCTGGCCCTCGTGGAGGACCATCGCTGCGACATCGGCCTCGGTGATGGGCACCGCATAGAAGCTCATCCGGTCCCAGCGGCGGCCGGTCGCGAGGGGCAGGCTGATCGTGAGCTCGGTCAGGAACACGACTTCGCGCGCCGCGAACTCGAGCTCCTCCACGAGCTCGCGACGGATCGCCGCCTCCCCCGACTCGCCCTCATCCACGCTGCCGCCGAACGCGGCCCAGTGGTCGCGCAGGAGGAGGCCGGGCTTGTCGTCGCGCCGCTGCAGGAGATAGCGCCCGTCCTCGGTCCAGAGCACGGCCGCCGCACACCAGCGGCCGACGTCGTAGCTAAGCTTCATCGCGCGTCAGCTCGTAGAGTGCGACCGCGGCGGCGTTCGACACGTTGAGGGACTTGATGGCGCCCCGCGCAGGCAGGCGCGCGAGAACATCGCAGCGCTCCCGCGTCAGCCGCCGGAGCCCCGCGCCTTCGGCGCCGAGCGCGAGCGCGACGCGCTTCCTCGGCGCCGCGCCGGCGAGGGGACGCTCGCCTTCCTCGTCGAGCCCGACGCACCAGTAGCCTGCCTCCTTGAGCGCATCCATCGCACGCGCGAGGTTCACGACGCGCACGATCGGCACGTGCTCGACTGCGCCGGAGGCTGCCTTCGCGAGAGCGCCCGTGATCTCGGGCGCGCCGTATTCCGGGACCACGACCGCGCTCGCGCCGAAGACGGCGGCCGAGCGCAGCACCGCGCCGACATTGTGAGGATCGCTCACCCGGTCGAGCAGGACGATGATCGAATCGTCGCCGGCCGCGGCGATGACGTCCTCGAGAAGCGGTTCCCGGAGCGGCTCCGCGAGGAGGGCCACGCCCTGATGTACCGCGCCCTCGGGTAGCAGCGCCTCGAGCGCCGCCCGGTCCACCGTCTCGGGCTCCGGCACGCGCGCGAAGGCCTGGGCGCGCTTTCCTTCGAGCCATTCGAGGGCGTCGGCGACCGCGACGAGCCGCTTCACCCGGCGCCGCGGATTGGCGAGCACCGTCGCGACGACGTGCCTGCCGTAAAGCCAGAGCGCCCGCTCGGCGTCGCCGCGGCGATCATGCACCGCAGGCCGCGCCTCGCCACGCGGCCGCTCCTTCTGCCGTCGCCGCCCTCGCACCCGAATCAGCCTCCTCGTTTCCTGCCGCCGAAGGGCGGCCACTCTGGCGACACCGCGCCCGGATGGCAACCGCATAGGCGATAGCGGCATCCGTTCAAGACCGGGCCCCCGCATGGGCCTATTACGCTCCACTCCGAACGCGCCGCTTGCCCGAGGGAGCGGCGCGGATCAGGCTCCACTCTTCTCGACGAGCGCAGCGGAGTGCGACGCATGATCGATCTTTACGTCTGGCCCACGCCGAACGGGTACAAGATCTCGATTTTCCTCGAGGAAGCGGGGCTTCCCTACCGCGTGATCCCCGTCGACATCCAGGCCGGCGATCAGTTCAAGCCGGAATTTCTCGAGATCAGCCCCAACAACAAGATGCCGGCGATCGTCGACACGGAGGGGCCAGACGGAAAGCCGTACAGCCTCTTCGAGTCGGGCGCGATCCTCATGTATCTCGCCGAGAAGACCGGCAAGCTCATGCCGAAGGACATGGCGGGCAAGTACCGCGTCATCGAGTGGCTCATGTTCCAGATGGGCGGCGTCGGACCGATGCTCGGCCAGGCGCACCACTTCCGTCAGTACGCGCCGGAGCCGATCGACTACGCGATCAAGCGCTACACGAACGAGGCGAGCCGCATCTACAACGTGCTCGACCGGCGGCTCGGCAAGGTCCCCTATCTCGCGGGAGAGTACTCGATCGCCGATATCGCCGTGTTCCCCTGGATTCGGCCCTACGAGCGCCAGGGACAGAAGCTCGAGGACTATCCGAATCTGAAGCGCTGGTTCGACGCGATCAACGCGCGGCCCGCCGTGCAGAAGGGATTGGAGCTCCTCAAGGACAAGGTGCGCAGCGGCCCGATGAGCCAACAGGCCAAGGAGATGCTGTTCGGGAGCACGCAGTACCAGAAACGCTGAGCGCCAAGCTTCAGCGCAGAAGGCTCGCCGCGAGCTTGCGCAGGTTCGGCACGTCCTCCTCGGCGAAGGGGACGGCCCGGCAGAGCTGCATCGTCCAGAGACCGATCCGCGCCGTGCGGGCTCCGGCGATCGCGCCCTCGCCGAGCTTCGCGGCGAGAAGATCAGCGACGGCGTTGCCGAGCTGGTGCACCAAGACGGAGCCCGCGACGTCGGCCGCCGCGACGATCGCGGCGCCGGTCGCGAGCCGCTTCAAAAGGAACCACGTTCCGGCGAACCCGGTCCGGTGCCCGTAGATCGCGGCGACCTCGCGGATCATGCGGAGATTGCGCCAGATGAGGAGGACGGCATCGAGAAGAGCCGTTGGGACGAGCGCCGTGAGCGCGCCGGCGTCGCGCGCGGCGCGCGCCACCGCGGCGTAAGCGGCGCGGTCGAGCGGCCGCAGCACCTCGGCGGCGAAGAGCTCGAGAAGATGCTCGCGGCTCTGCAGCGCGCCGGCCTGGCGACGGAAGCGCTCCACGTCGGCGGCGGCTTCGGGGCGATGCGCGACGGAGGCGGCGAGGCGCTCGACGATTTCGGCGGGGTCCGCACCGGCGAGGAGTGCGGCCCGAACCCGCTCGACGTCCTCGAGGTCGCGCCAGGCGCGCACCTCGCGGACGATGCCGAGAGCGGCGAAGCCGAGGGCGGCCGCGAGAAGCGCGGTGAAGAGCCCGCCGAGGGCGGGGCTCCGCGCCCACTGCGCCGCGATGAAGTCGACGGCCTGCACGAGCGCGGCGCCGGCGATGAAGAGGCCGAGCGCCCCCGCCGCCCAGCGTCCCCAGCGGGGCCCTCGCGCGACCGGCGCCGGCGCGCGCGGCACCGGCAAAGCTGCCGGAGGCGGCGTCGTGTCGACCCTGAACCGGAACTCTTCGGGCGTGCCGTACTTCATGCGAATTTGTCACCGAGCAGATAGTCGAGCGCCTCGTCGAGCCCGAATTGGGGCACGCCCTCGCCCGGCGTCGGATCAAGGCGAGGCGGCTGGAAATTCGGGAAGTCCGGCCGCTGCGTCGCCCAGAGCTCGCGCGGCGGCGGCGCGGGCGGAACCTCGCCCGCATAGAGCACCTTCGGGGTGGTCTCGCCCTCGAGGATCCCTTTGACGAGGCCGACGCTCTTGCCCTGGTAGCTGCCGATGCCGGGCTCGGTGCAGCGGACCGCGGCGACGATACCGACTTCCGCCTGCGCGCCTTCGAAGCGCATGTCGAGCCCCGCCTCGATCGTCATCTTGGCGAGAAGCTGGCGAAGATTGGCGTACTGGCCGGGAGCGACGTGATCGGCCTTGGTCGCGAGGAACAGCACGCGATCGATCCGCGCGCCCCCGAGGAGCCGGGTGAGAATGTTGCTGCGCCCGAAGCGGAAGCTGCGCAGCACCGAGGCGAGCGCCCGCCGCGCATCCTCGAACGCTGCCGGACCGATATTGAGCGCCCGGAGCACGTCGACGAGGACGACCTGACGGTCGAAGCGGCGGAAATGGTCCGCGTAGAAGCGCTCGACGATCTCCTTGCGATACCGCTCGTAGCGCTCGCGCATCAGCGCGTGGAGGGGAGCCGCGCTGTTGGGGAGCGGGCAAAAATGCAGTAGCGCCGATCCCCAGTGCTCGCCGGGCGAAAGGAAGCGGCCGGGCTGCAGAAGGCTGAGCCCGTGCTCGGTCCGGCAGCGCCGGAGATACGCGGTGTAGAGCTCCGCGGCGGCTCGCGCGTTCGCCTCCGTCGCCTCCGGGCGGCCGGCGAGGAAGTCGAGCCAGGGCCGCGCCTCCGTCGCCCGCGGCTCCTCGCGGCAAAGCGAGAGCATCGCCTGCGACCATTCCTCGAAGCTCTGCTCGAGGAGCGGCAAATCCAAGAGCCACTCGCCCGGATAGTCGATGATCTCGAGCCGGAGGGTCGAGAGCGGCGCTACCGCGCCCCAGAGCAGCGAGCGCGGCCGGTAGCGGATGGCGATGCGGAGCGCGCTCGTGCCGGTGGTCGATTCCGGCCAGCGCGGCGGATCGGCCGCAAAGCTCTGGAGAAGCTTCTCGTAAGGAAAGGCGCGCCCCTCGACCGGCTCGATCCGGGCGCCGAGGAGCCGGCCGCCGAGCCGGGCACGGAAGATCGGCAGCACGACCGGATTGGCCGGCGCGGAAAGGAGATTATGCGCGAGCGACGTGATGAAGACCGTCTTGCCGGCCTGCGAGAGGCCGGTAACGGCGAGGCGGACGGTCCGCTCGGAAAGGATCTTGCCTAAATCGGGCCGTCGCATCGCCCCAAAAAGATAGGGTTTGCTATGATCGGCCGCCATGCTTCCCGAACTTCTCGACCGGGCCCGCCCGTCATCGCCGGCGCTCCTCGTCGATGACGAGGTCTTCACCTTCGGCCGTCTCGCCGAGGAGAGCAGGCGCGCGGCGCAAGGCCTCGCCGAGCTCGGCGTCGGTCGCGGCGACCGCGTCGCTCTCTGGCTCCCGAACCTTCCCGCCTGGCTCGTCCTCTTCTTCGCCTGCGCCCGGCTCGGCGCGATCGCCGTCGCGGTCAACACGCGCTTCCGCGCCGCCGAGGTCGAGGACATCGTCGGCCGCTCCGGCGCGAAGGTGCTGGCGTTCGCGCCCGGGTTCAGGCGGATCGACTTCGCCGGAATTCTCGCCGAGCTCGAGCTGGCGCGCCTCGAAAGCGTCGTCCTCGTCGGCCCGGGCGAGGGTCCGAAAGGCAAGCGCGCGGTCGGCTACGACGCGCTTCTCGCCCGCCCGCCTCTCCCCGAGTCCCGCGGCGAAGCGGACTCCGGCGTGCTCGTCTTCACGACCTCGGGCACGACGAAGGCGCCGAAGTTCGTGCTGCATACGCAGGCGAGCCTCGCCCGGCATGCGAGCGACGTGGCGACCGGCTTCGGCTGGCGCGCCCCGGGCACCGTGCTCTACCAGGGACTGCCCTATTGCGGCACGTTCGGCCTCGCCCAGGCGCTCGGCGCGCTCGCCGCGGGCGCCCCTTCGGTGCAGACGCCGACATTCGACGCGAGCGAGGCGGCGGCGATCCTGGTGCGGCACCGCGTCACCGACTTCAACGGCACCGACGAGATGATGGCGCGGCTTATCGAGGCGGGCGCCGATTTCCGCACCGTGCGGGGCGCCGGCTACGCGGCCTTCGACCCCGCCCTCGCCGACCTCGCCGCGCGGGCCGAGCGCGCGGGCTTGCGGCTCTTCGGCCTCTACGGATCGAGCGAGCTGCAGGCGCTCTACGCGCGCTGGCCGCTCGACATGGAGCTGCCCGACCGGGCGCGGCCCGGCGGACGCCCGACCTCGCCCGAAGCGCGGTTCCGGGTGCGCGATCCGGCGACCGGCCGCCTTCTCGGCCCCGGCGAGAGCGGCGAGCTCGAGGTCGCGGGCCCGAGCCGCATGAAGGAATATCTCGGCGACGCGGAAGCGACACGCGCCGCGCTCACCGAGGACGGGTTCGTCCGGATGGGCGACCTCGCGCAGCTGACGGAGGACGGCGGGTTCATCTTCGAGACCCGGCTCGGCGACGTGCTGCGGCTCGGCGGCTTCCTCGTCGCGCCGGCGGAGATCGAGGCGTGGCTGCAGCGCCATCCTGCGGTCGACGGCTGCCAAGTCGTCGGCGCCGGCGCGCGTGCCGTCGCGTTCGTCACCTTGCGCGCGCCGGCGGACGAAGCAGCGCTCATCGAGCATTGCGCTTCCGGGCTCGCGCGCTTCAAGATCCCGGCTCGGATCGTGGCGCTCGACGCCTTCCCCACGACGCCGAGCGCGAACGGCGTCAAGGTTCAAAAGGCGAAGCTGCGGCAGATGGCGATGGAGCTGATCTCATGATGGAGCAGCAGAGAGGAGAGCGCGCCCCCGCCTATACGGTCGACGGCAGCGAGGTGATCTCGGAAGCGCCCGGCCTTCGCGTCGTCGTGCTGACGCTCGGCCCCGGCCAATCCATTCCGTGGCACTGGCATTCGGCCGTCACCGACGAGGCGTTCGGGCTCGAAGGCGAGCTCGAGGTCGAGCTCAGGGCGCCGCGCGAGACGCATCGCCTGACGCCCGGCAAGCGCAGCACCGTGCCGCCGAAGCGCGCGCACCGCGTCGTCAACGTCCATGGCGGCACGAGCCGGTTCCTCCTGGTGCAGGGCGGCGGCCGGCACGACTTCAACCCCGTGGGCGGCTAGGAAACAGGGATCTCGGGATAGGCGAGCTCGTGGCGCGAGCGCCACTCGGGCTTCACGTAATTGACGATGAGCGAGCGCCGCACGCCCTCGATCCTGCGGCGGCGGAACCCGTGCCAGGTGTCGGCGCCGGGAACGAAGATGACGCCCGCGCCGACATGGCAGGGCGCAGTCGCGACGAGGTTGCCCTCAGGATCGAGGAGATCGGTGCCGTACGGCCCCTCCGACAGGTAGATCAGCATCGTGAAGAGCTTGGCGCCGATGTCGGTATGGGGCTCGAGCCAGAATCCGTCGGTGTCGAGGCAATACTCGATGCGCAGCGAGCTGCCGGCGAGCGCGATGCGGCAGAGCTGCTCGATCCGGCGCACGGTCTCCGCCGACTGGAAGGCGGACGCGACCGCCTCGACGACGGGAAAGCGGGCGCGGTTCTCGGCCGAGAAGAAGATCCGCGTCGAGTTGTGGGTCTCGCGCTTGCCGCGCGTGTCGTCGATGCGGGGCGGCGCGAAGGGGAGCCCGATCACCGCCTCGCACACCGCCGGCGGTAGCGCATCCTCGATGAGCCAATGCTCGAAGGGGCTGACCGAGCGGTCGGCGCGCGCGAGGCAACGGCCGAAATGGTCGCCGATCGCAGCGGCGTTGGCGGCGAAGCTCATGCGCGATTCTTTCCCGCCCGGCACCGGCGTTCTTTGATCCAGCGCAAGGCGCTCAGCGGCGGGCGAGCGTGAGCGCGAGCCCCGCGAAGACGAGCCCGCCGCCGACAAGGTGGAAGGGCTCTATCCGCTCGCCGAGGAAGAGCGTGGCGAGGAGCGCGGCGATGAGGGGCATGAGATACGTGAAGACCGAAGAGCGCGCCGCGCCGATGAGCGCCACCGCGCGGTTCCAGCAGAGGACCGAAACGGCGCTCGGGAAGATGCCGAGATAGAGGATCGCGGTGAAGGTGGGAAGGCTCGGCTCCAGCTTCGCCTCGAGCGCCGCCAGGGGCGTCAGCGCGACGACGCTGACGCCGATGAGCGCGGCGACGAGCGCCACCGGAGACAGCTCCTGCGGGCGCCGCCGGAGCTGGATCGAGTAGACCGACCAGGCGCCGACTGCGAGCAGCATGAGGAGGTCGCCGCGATTGATCTCGAGAGCGAGGAGCGCGCGCGGCTCGCCACGGAGCACGATTCCGACGACGCCGATGAGCGCGAGCGCGAGCCCGACGAGCTGGCGCGCCCTGAAGCGCTCGCCGAGCACGACCACGGACGCCGCGAAGATCATGAGCGGCCCCGCCGAGTTGATGAGCGAGGCGTTCACCGCGGTCGTCCACTGGAGCGCCAGATAGCAGAGCGCGTTCGAGCCGGCGAAGCCGACGAGGCCGAGCCCGACGATGGGCCGCCAGGCGCGGAGGATCACGGCACGGCGCGCGCGGAGCTCGCCCCAGGCGAAGGGGAGAACGACGAGGAAGGCGACCACCCACCGCGTCCAGCTCAGCGTGAGCGGGCCCACCACGCCGGCGAGGCCGCGCCCGACGACGAGGTTCGCCGCCCACGACGATACGGCGACGAGAAGCAGAAGATAGGCCGTCGCCGCGCCGCTGCTCCGGCCGGCTCCTTCCTCGATCGTCGCGCTCACGGGCGGCACTATCGTCGAGCGCCCTGCCGCTCGCCATGCCGGCGGGCGCAGCCCTGCCCTGCAATCAGCGGAACGGGACGCCCTGCGGTAGCGGATCGAGGCCGAGATGGCGCGCGATCGTCTGCCCGACATCGGCGAAGGCGCGCCGGCCGAGCGACCCCGCCTCGACGCCCGGCCCGAAGGCGAGGACGGGAACGTGCTCGCGGGTGTGATCGGTGCCGCGCCAGGTCGGGTCGCAGCCGTGATCGGCCGAGACGACGACGAGATCGCCCGGGCGGAGCCGCGCCTCGAGCTCCGGCAGCCTCGCGTCGAACGCCTCGAGCGCGCGGGCGTAGCCCGCCGGATCGCGGCGGTGGCCGTAGAGCGTGTCGAAGTCGTTGAAATTGACGAAGACGAGGCTGCGGTCGCCGGCCTCCTCCGCCGCGGCGAGGGTCGCCGCGAACCCGGCCTCGTTGTCCTCGGCCTTCACCGAGCGCGTGACGCCCCGGCCGGCGAAGATGTCGGCGATCTTGCCGATCCCGTGCACCGTCCCGCCCGCGGCGATGAGCCGGTCGAGGAGCGTCGGCGCCGGCGGCGGCACGGCGAGGTCCTTGCGGTTCGCGGTCCGCCTGAAGCTGCCGGGCTCGCCAACGAAGGGACGCGCGATGACGCGGCCGATGTTCCAGCGGTCGACGATCCGCCGCGCGACGCCGCAGACCTCGTAGAGCCGCTCGAGGCCGAAATGCGTCTCGTGCGCCGCGATTTGGAAGACGGAATCGGCCGAGGTGTAGCAGATGGGCTTCCCCGTGCGGATATGCTCGGCGCCGAGCTCGTCGATGATCTGCGTCCCCGAGGCGTGCCGGTTGCCGAGAATGCCAGGGAGGCGCGCCGCGGCGACGAGCTCCTCGACGAGCTCGGCGGGAAAGCTCGGATACTCGGGCGGGAAGTAGCCCCAGTCGAAGGTCACCGGCACGCCGGCGAGCTCCCAGTGCCCGCTCGGCGTGTCCTTGCCGCGGCTCGTCTCGACCGCGTAGCCGAAGGCCGCCTCCGGCGCGAGCTTCGCGAAGCCGCGGGGACGCCGCCCGGTGCTCGCCGCCGCCGCCTCGCCGAGGCCGAGCCGCGCGAGGTTGGGCAGGGCGAGGTCGACGCTCTCGGCGATGTGGCCGAGCGTGTCGGCGCCTTCGTCGCCGAAGCGCGCGGCGTCCTCCGACGCGCCGATGCCGAAGGAGTCGAGGACGAGGAGAAAGGCCCGTCTCATGGCAGGCGCTCCAAGACGAGGGGCGCGCGCGAAGGCGGCGCGTCGGCGATCGAGAAGGCCTCGGCGAGGCGCGCGGCGGCGCGCGCCGCCTCCGCTTCGCTCCGCGCATGGACGAGCGCGAGCGGCCGTTCCGGCCCGACCCTCTCGCCGATTCCGGCGACCTCGGCCAGGCCGACGCGATGGTCGATCGGATCCTCGGCGCGGGTCCTTCCGCCGCCGAGCTCGACGACGGCGAGCCCCACTGAGCGCACGTCGATGCGCGCGACGAACCCGGCGCGACGGGGGAAAGCGGGACGGACCACCGGCGCCGCCTCGAGCTTCCGCGCGAGAATGTCCTTGGGCCCGCCCAGGGAAGCGACCATCCGCTCGAAGCGCTCGGCGGCGGCACCGGACCGGAGCGCCTTCTCGGCGCGCGACGGATCGAGGCCGCCGAGCGCCAGCATCTCCCGGGCGAGCGCGAGCGTCACCTCGCGGAGCCGTTCGTCGCCGCCGCGCCCGGCGAGGAGGTCGATCGCCTCGGCGACCTCGAGCGCGTTGCCGGCATTGCGCCCGAGCACCTCGTTCATGTCGGTGAGAAGCGCGACCGTCGGAAGGCCAGCGCCGGCCGCGACCTCGACGATGCTGCGCGCGAGTTCCCGCGCCTCCCCGAGCGTCGGCAGAAAGGCGCCGCTCCCGGTCTTGACGTCCATGACGAGCCCGCCGAGCCCGGCCGCGAGCTTCTTCGAAAGGATCGAGGCGGTGATGAGCGGCACCGATTCGACGGTCGCGGTGACGTCGCGGATCGCGTAGAGGCGGCGGTCGGCAGGGGCGAGCTCGGCGGTCTGGCCGATGATCGCGCAGCCCGCCTCGCCGACGACGCGCTGGAAGGTCGCGAGATCCGGCGCGGTGCGGTAGCCGGGAATGGAATCGAGCTTGTCGAGCGTGCCGCCGGTGTGGCCGAGGCCGCGACCGGCGATCATCGGCACGAAGCCGCCGCACGCGGCCACGAGCGGGGCGAGAACGAGGCTCACCTTGTCGCCGACGCCGCCGGTCGAATGCTTGTCGAGGACGGGGCCGGGCAGGTCCCAGCGCAGCACCGCGCCCGAATTCGTCATCGCGCGCGTCAGCGCGACGCGCTCGGCCATCGACATGCCGCGGAAAAAGACCGCCATCGCCAGCGCCGCGGCCTGCCCTTCGCCGATCCGCCCGTCGACGAGCCCGGCGACGAAGCCCGCGATATCGGCCGCGGCGAGCTCGTAGCCGTCGCGCTTGTCGCGAATGATCTCCTGCGGCAGCCGCATCAGGCGGCCTCGAGCGCCGCGAGGCAGGAATCGAGCAGCTTCGAGGCCCCGATCCGGAACGTCGCCGGCCCGACGAACTCGGGCCCCAGCATGGTTTCGGCGAGGGCGAGATAGGGCGCGGCATCGGCGAGGCTGCGGATCCCGCCCGACACTTTGAGCCCCGCCCAGCGGCGCCGCGCGCGCGCCTCGAGGAGCGCCTCGCAGATGGCGCGCGCCGCCTCCGGCGTGACGCCGGGCTCGCGCTTGCCCGTGGAGGTCTTGACGAAATCGGCGCCGGCGTCGATCGCCGTCGCCGCGGCGCGGCGGATCGCGGCGGCCTCGCCGAGCGCGCCCGTTTCGAGGATCACCTTCAGAAGCCGCCTTCCGGCGGCGCGCCGGCAGGCGCGGACCAGCGACTCGCCCTTGTCCGGCGCGGCGAAGGGGTAGACGACGTCGACCTCGTCGGCGCCGGCGGCGATCGCCTCGCCGACCTCGCGCGCGGCCGCGTCGGGATCGGGCGTGCCGGCGGGGAAGTTCGCGACGGTGGCGACGCGGACGTCGGAGCCGCCGAGCGCGACCTTGGCGAGCGGCACGAAGCGCGGCCAGATACAGACCGCCGCGACCGGGCCGAACCGCGTCCGCGCCTTCTCGCAGAGCGCCCGCGCGCCCGCCTCGTCGCACCTATCCTCGAGATTGGTGAGGTCGAGCACCGGAATGACCCGGCGCGCGAGGCTGCGCAGGTCCTCCCGGTTCATGGCCGTTTCCTGAAAAAACAGGAATGTTTACAGGAAAGGGCGCTCGGACGGCGCACCGAACCCGCCTCGCCTTCCCTGCAAATGCAGGGAATTTGCAGGGAAGA
>JADGGZ010000233.1 GCA_019689675.1 Rhodospirillales bacterium
ATGAGGTGGAGCGGGATCTTGCCCGGGTTCTCGAGCCGGTGCGGCGTGCCCATCGGGATGTAGGTCGACTGGTCCTCGAAGAGGATGATCTCCTCGGTGCCGCGCGTCACCTTCGCGGTGCCGGTGACGACAACCCAGTGCTCGGCGCGATGGTGATGCATCTGCAGGGACAGCTTGGCGCCGGGCTTCACCATGATGTGCTTCACCTGCACCCGCTCGCCGTTGTGGATCGAGCAGTAGGTGCCCCACGGCCGGTGGACGACGAGGTGGCTCGCGAGCTCGGGCCGCCCGTCCTTCTCCAGCCGCGCGATCACCTTCTTGATGTCCTGGGCGCGGTCCCGCTTCGCCACGAGGACGACGTCGGCCGTGGTGACGACGACGAGGTCCTCGACCCCGAGCGCGGCGACGAGGCCGTGCTCGGCGCGGACATAGGTGTTGCGCACGTCCTCGAGGACCGCGTCCCCCTGGACGACGTTGCCCGCCTCGTCCTTCGGCTTCAGCTCCCAGAGCGCGTCCCACGAGCCGACGTCGCTCCATCCCATCTCGACCGGCACCACCGCGGCGCTCGAGGTGTGCTCCATGACGGCGTAGTCGACGCTCTCGCCCGTGATCGCCGCGAACGCCGCCTTGTCGAGGCGGAGGAAGTCGAGGTCGCGGCGCGCGTCGGCAAGCGCCTGGCGCGCGCCGGCGAGCATCTCGGGGCGAAACCTCCCCAGCTCGGCGAGGAAGCGTTCCGCAGGAAAAAGGAAGATGCCGCTGTTCCAGGCGTAGTCGCCGGAGGCGAGATAGTGCTCGGCCTTCGCCCGGTCCGGCTTCTCGACGAAGGCGGCGACCTCGAAGACGCCGTCGACCTTCGCCAGGGGCGCGCCGCGCTTGATGTAGCCGTAGCCCGTCTCGGGCCGGCTCGCCGTGATGCCGAAGGTGACGAGGGCGCCGCGCCGGGCCGCCTCCGCGGCGCGCTCCACGGCGGCGAGGAAGGACGCGCGCACACCGATCACGTGGTCGGACGGCATCGCGAGAACGAGCGCCCCCGGGTCCTGCTCGATCGCGCAGAGCGCGGCGACCGCGATCGCCGGCGCGGTGTTGCGCCCGACCGGCTCGAGGATGAGCGGCTTCGGCGTCACGCCGATGCTGCGGAGCTGCTCGGCGACGATGAAGCGGTGCTCGTCGTTGGCGACGAGGATGGGCGCCGTGAAGCGCGAGGGATCATCGACGCGCCGCGCCGCCTCCTGAAGCAGACTTTCGCCCCCGACGAGCGGCAGGAGCTGCTTCGGGTAGAGCGCGCGAGAGAGCGGCCAGAGCCGCGTTCCGGCGCCGCCGGACAGAATGACCGGCGTGATGAGCCCGGTCCCGTTCTTGCCTGCCATGCGCGGAATTCTAGGAGCGGATCGCGGCTTGCGCCACCGCCCGCCGCGGCTCGGGCGGACCGCCCTCGATGAGCCGCGCGAGGAAGCCGGCGCCCCAGGCGTGATGCATGATCGCCAAGGCGACCGGCGCGGCGAGAACGCAGAGGCTGCGCTTCTGGAGCGCCCCCCAGAGGCCGATGCCGCAAAGCGCGGCGGCGTAGGCGATGAAGAGCAGCATCGCCTGCGGCAAGAGCGGCGCGGCGGCGAGCGCCAGAAGCTCCGTGAAGAGGAGCGCCACGGGCGCCACCTGCCGCGGCTGCGGCAGGATCCGGTGCTTCAGCACCGTCATCGCCCGGCCGCGGCCGTAGAGCCAGTACTGCTTGGCGAGCGCCTGCGGCGTCGCGCGCGGGTAGTACCCGACCGTGAGATCGGCATCGAGCCAGACCTTGTGGCCCGCCTGCCAGAGCCGGAGGGACAGCTCGGAGTCCTCGTTGTGCGAGAAACGCTCGTCGTAGCCGCCGACGGCCTCGACCACGCGGCGCCGGAACGCGCCGTGCTTCGCGTGGTCGACGTATTTCGAGATGCCGCCGAGTCGATAGAGCGCGCCGCCGACGCCGAGGCGCGTGTTCTGAACGAAGGCGACGGCGCGCTGGAAGCAGCCCTCGGCCTTGGGCGCGTCGCCGTAGCCGGCGAGCCCCGCCCCGCTCCGCTCCAGAGCGGCGACGGCGCGGCTGAGAAAGCCCGGCGGGTATTCGGCGTGGACGTCGCAGCGCACGATGATGTCGGCGCGGGGGTCGGCGGCGGCGAGGGCGAGGTTGAAGGCGGCGGCCTGCAGCCGCTTCGGGTTGTGGAGGACCCGCAGGAACGGAAACTCCTTGGCGAGGCGCTCGGCGATCTCGACGGTGCCGTCCGTCGAGCCCCCGTCCACCACGAGAATCTCGAGCTGGTCGCGGGGCCAGGGATCGGCCAGAAGCGAGCGGACGCAACGCTCCAGATGGCGCGCCTCGTCAAGCGCGGGGAGAACGACAGTTACGCAACCCATGGACGAAGGATTCAACGGAACGGGAAAGCCAAAGTTCCGGACAGGGCGGGCCAGTTGCGGTCGCGCTCGGACAGAACGCTCGGCGGCGAAGGCCAGGCGATTCCGACCGCGGGATCGTCCCAGCGCAGCCCCCGCGCCGCGGCGGGCGCGTAGGGCGTCGAGATGAAATAGAGGACCTCGCTGTCCGGCTCGAGCGTCTCGAAACCGTGCGCGAAGCCCTTCGGGACGTAGAGCTGGCGCCGGTTCGCGGCGGTGAGCTCGAACCCTTCCCAGGCGAGACAAGTCGGGGAGCCGGAACGGAGGTCGACGATCACGTCGAAGATGGCGCCGCGGACACAGCGCACCAGCTTCGCCTCCTCGTGGGGCGGAAGCTGGAAATGGAGGCCGCGCAGCGTGCCGGCGCGGGGGTTCCAGGAGAGGCTCACCTGCGCCAGGCCCGGCTCGAGGCCGCGCTCGGCGAAGAACGCGCCGTCCCACAGCCGGGCGAAGCCGCCCCGCTCGTCGAGATGCGGCTCGAGCTCGACGACGAACGCGCCCTCGAGCCGCGTCGGCAGGAAGCGCATCAGGCCTCTCCCGACCTCGGCCAGCAGAAATAGAAATCCTCGTCGATCTGCCTCGTCGCGAGGAGATGCTTCAGCTGCTGCAGCCGGGTGAAGGCGCGATAGAGGAAGACCTCGGGCGAGAGCGCGATGCGGGCGAAGACGTCGTAGAGCTGACGCGCGCCGCGCTCGGCCGACCATTGGCAGCGGAACCCGGGAAGACGCTCGCGGATCTTGGCGAAGGAAACCCTGTAGCTGCGGTTGTCGCCGCCGTGCGGACCGAAGGAGATCTGGCAGCCCGGAAAGACACGGCCGACGATCTCGGCGATCTCGCGGATCCGGTAGTTCTGCTCGTCCGAGCCGACGTTGAAGATCTCGCCGCAGATCGCCTCCCTCGGCGCCTCGAGGCAGAGGATGATCGCCTGGCAGATGTCCTCGACATGGACGAGCGGGCGCCACGGCGTGCCGTCGCTCGTCATCGCGATCTTGCGCGTCGTCCAGGCGAGGCCGCAGAGATTGTTGAGAACGATGTCGAAGCGCATTCGCGGCGAGGCGCCGAATGCGGTCGCGTTGCGCAGGAACACCGGCGCGAAGGAGGCGTCGGCGAGCGGCAGAACCTCGCGCTCTACCATCACCTTGCACTTGGCGTAGGCGGTCTGCGGGGCGGGTGTGGAGAGCTCGGTTCGCGTCTCGCCATCCTCGGCCGCGCCGTAGACGCTGCAGGACGAGGTGTAGACGAAGCGGGCGACGCCCGCGCGCTTCGCCTTCCTCGCGAGCTCGACCGAGCCGCGGTGATTGATGTCGAACGTGGTGCGGGGATCGTGCGCGCCGAGGGGATCGTTCGAGAGCTCGGCGAGATGCACGACGGCATCGTAGCCTTCGAGGTCGCTCTCCTCGATGCGCCGCACGTCCCTCGTCACGATCGGCGGCCACGCGCGGCCGTCGTTGTAGAGCCAGCCGTTCCGATAGTAGCCGCAGTCGAGGCCGGTGACCTCGTAGCCGCGCTCGAGCAGCGAGGGCGCCAGGACCGCACCGATGTAACCGTCCGCGCCGGTAACGAGCACCTTCATGGCCGCCTTCGGGAAAATGCGCCTGGAAAGAAGACCGGGATCGACGCCGGAACGCTTCCATGGCGGGCCGGGTTCCAGGGCCGGTCCGGTGCCGGTTCTCGGACCTTGCGGGTTGAAGGGCCGCCGCGTCGCAACCAAAGCCTGCCTCGCGCGTTCCCTTCCAAAGAGCGCCTTCGAGGCGCCTTCCACAAACCATCGACGGAGGAGAATACCGATGGCTCGGCGAAAGCAGGCTGCTGGGGCACGTCGCGGGCGACGCAGAAAAGAGCCGCAGACGGGCGCTAATGCCGGCGAGCAGGCGATGAGCGAGACCATGCGCAGCGGCGAAAACGTCATTCGCGAGGCCGCGCATGCCGGCGAGAAGCCCATGCGCGAGGCGCGTCGGATGGCGGCGGAGACGACGTCGGCCATGGCGGGCGCCGCCGAAGGCGCCGCGGAGATGATCCGCAACAACGGCGAGGCCGTGGCCGAGCGGCTCCAGGAAGCGGGCGCGCTCTGGAGCGAGCTGGCGCAGGACGCGATGCGCCAGAACGTCGAGACCGCACAGAATCTGATGCGCTGCCGCACGCTCGCCGATTTCATGGAGGTGCAGAGCAACTGGATGCGGCGCAGCCTCGACAATTTCCTCGGCCGCGGCGCACGGCTCTCCGAGCTCTCGGCCCGGCTCGCGATCGACGCGATGACGCGCATGAGCCGGATCGAGGAGCGCCGCGCCCGCTGACGAGGCGCGCGCCCCCTCCCCCGCATCGCGCGGGGGAGGCCTTCCTCGAAGTCGAAACTCGGCGAGCCGCGCCGTCCGACGATCCCCGACCGTCGCGCTGCACCGCGGCGGCTTTTCGGCTTCCCCTTTCTTTCGGACGCGGGCTCGGGCTAAGTCTCGTCCGGCGCTGAAGCGCGGCGAGAGGATTTTATGATCGACTTCTACACCTGGACCACTCCCAACGGCCGCAAGGCCTCGATCATGCTCGAGGAGACGGGCCTGCCCTACCGCGTGCACGCGATCGACATCTCGAAGGGCGACCAGTTCAAGCCCGAGTTCGTCGCCATCAACCCGAACAGCAAGATCCCGGCGATCGTCGACCCCGACGGACCGGACGGAAGGCCCATCAACGTGTTCGAGTCGGGCGCGATCCTCATCTGGCTGGCGGAGAAGACGGGCAAGTTCCTCTCGGCCGACAAGCGCCGGCGCATCGAGACGCTGCAATGGCTGATGTTCCAGATGGGCGGAGTCGGCCCGATGTTCGGCCAGGCGCACCATTTCCGGAAATTCGCGCCCGAGCCGCTCCCTTACGCGATCGAGCGCTACACGAAGGAGGCGAAGCGCCTCTACGGCGTGCTCGACCGACGGCTCGGCGAGGTCGAGTACCTCGCGACCGAGTACTCGATCGCCGACATCGCGACCTACCCCTGGGTCGCGCGGCACGAGTGGCAGGGGGTGAGCCTCGACGAGCACCCGAACGTCAAGCGCTGGTTCGAGGCGATCGGGAGCCGCCCCGCAGTGCAGCGCGGCATGGCCGTTCCGAAGATCTGAGCCCCGGGCACCCGCGAGCGGGCGGATTCGCGCGGCCCCGCCGCCGAGGGGCCAGCGCCCGCGCGCGGCGGCTTGGCCCGCGAGGGCGGCGCCCCCACATTCGTTGACAGCCCCGGCCGGGCGACCTAGAACCGGCTGCAGCATACGCCGTGAACGAACCACTCCGGTGGAGGGGTGGCCGAGTGGCTGAAGGCGGCGGTTTGCTAAACCGTTATACGGGGTAAACCCGTATCGTGGGTTCGAATCCCATCCCCTCCGCCA
>JADGGZ010000234.1 GCA_019689675.1 Rhodospirillales bacterium
CCGCGCTCGAGGCCGTCGATCCGCGCGACAAGCCCGACGTAGATCCTGGCCGCCGCCTCGGCTGCGCCTGACGAGCCGAGGCGCTGCGGCGGTGCCTAGACCGAGCGCGGGCCGCGCGGAACTTGTGCTCTCTCGCCGAAATCGAGGAGCGAACGCTGGAGCACCTTGCCTTCGGCGTCGATCACGATGCGGAAACGTCGCCCTTCGTAGAAGAACGTCAGGCGGTAGCGGCCCGCGTCGTCGCCCTCGCCGCGCTCGCAGAGGCTCGTGATGGCGCCTTCCCGGATCCGCGCCGGGACAAGGGCTGCATCGATTCCGAGCCCCTCGCCGACGAGTCGCGCATCGACCTCGATCGCGCCGTTCTCGAACGTGATCACGGCTTGGTCGGCACGGCGCCGAAGCGGGCAGGTCGTTTCTCCGTGAAGGCGCGCACGCCTTCCGCGAAATCGTCGGTAACGGCGCAACCGGCGAAAGCCTCCGCCTCGGCCTGAAGCTGGGTCTCGAAGCTCGTCGTGAGCGATCGCTGCAGGAGCTGCTTCGTCGCCGCGTAGGCCGCCGCCGGGCCGCGCGCGAGCCGGGCGGCGAGGGCGGCCGTCTTGTCCTCGAGCTCCGCCGGCGGGACCACCGCGTTGACGAGGCCGAGGCGCAGCGCCTCGGCGGCGCCGAACCGATCGCCGAGCAGCGCGATCTCGGCTGCCTTCTTCATCCCGACATGGCGCGGCAGGAACCAGGTTGCACCGCCGTCGGGGCTCGTCCCGAGATGGCAATACGCGAGAGTGAACATCGCGTCCTCGGCCGCCACGGCGAGATCGCACGCCATGAGGAGGCTCATCCCGGCACCGGCGACAGGGCCGTGGATGCGCGCGATGATCGGCTTCGGCAGCCGGCGCATGAGGACGATCGCCTGGTGGAAGTCATGAATGAGGCGCTCGACCTTGCCGCCGATCTCGCCTTTCGAGGCGTCGAGCCAGGCGCGGAAGCTGCGAATGTCGCCTCCCGCCATGAAGCCGCCGCCGGCGCCGGCGAGAATCACCGCGCGCACGCTCGCGTCCCGCTCCGCAGCGCGAAGGGCGTCGGTGAGCGCTTCCGCCATCGCCGCGTCGAGCGCGTTCAGCACCTTCGGGCGGTTGAGCGTGATCGTCGCCACCCCGTCGGCGACATTGAAAAGCACCGTGTCGTTCATGCGTCTCTCCCGACTACGCGCCAGCCGATGTCGCGGCGGCAGAACCCGTCCTCCCAGACGATCTTGTCGACCGCGTCGTAGGCGCGGCGCTGCGCCTCGCCCGGCGTGCGGCCGAGCGCGGTCACGCCGAGGACGCGTCCGCCGTCGGCGACGATTCTGCCGTCGCTGGTGCGCTTCGTGCCGGCCTGGAAGACCTTGACGGCAGGGTCGCTCTCCGCCGCCTCGATCCCTTCGATCGTGCCGCCCTTCTTCGGATCGCCCGGATAGCCTTTCGCCGCGAGAACCACGCAGAGCGCGGTGTCGTCGCGCCAGCGAAGGGCGAAGTCGTCGAGCACGCCGTCCCTTGCCGCGACGAGCGCGGTCAGGAGGTCGCTCTCGAGCCGCATCATCAACGGCTGGCACTCGGGATCGCCGAAGCGGACGTTGTATTCGAGAAGTCGCGGCCCCTTCGCGGTGAGCATCAGCCCGGCGAAGAGGACGCCCGTGAAAGGAGTGCCCTCGGCTGCCATCCCGGCGACCGTGGGGCGGATCATCCGCGCCATCACTTCCTCGGCGATGGCGGGGGTGACGCAGGGCGCCGGCGAGTAGGCGCCCATGCCACCCGTGTTGGGTCCAGTATCTCCGTCGCCGACGCGCTTGTGATCCTGGGCCGAGGCGAGCGGGAGGGCCGTCCTGCCGTCCACGAGGGCGAAGAAGCTCGCTTCCTCGCCTTCGAGGAACTCCTCGACCACGATTCCCCCGCCATAGCGCTGCAGCGCGTCGGCCGCGGCGAGCGCCTCGTCGATGGTTCTCGCGACGATGACGCCCTTGCCGGCGGCGAGACCGTCCGCCTTGACGACGATCGGCGCGCCCTGGCTGCGGATGAAGTCCTTGGCGGCCTCCGCATCGGAGAAGCGCCGGTAGGCGGCCGTCGGAATGTCGTGCCGGGCACAGAAATCCTTCATGAAGCCCTTCGATCCCTCGAGCCGCGCAGCGGCTGCGCTGGGGCCGAAGGCCGCGATGCCCGCCGCCTCGAGCCGGTCGACGAGCCCGGCGACGAGCGGCGCCTCGGGCCCGACGACGACGAAATCGACCCGGTTCTCGCGCGCGAATCCGACGAGCCCCTCGGTGTCGAGGACGTTGATCGGCACGCACTCGGCCTCGTTCGCGATTCCCGCGTTCCCGGGCGCGCAGAAGAGCTTGTCGCAAAGCGGCGAGGCGGCGATCGCCCAGGCGAGCGCATGTTCGCGTCCGCCGGATCCGACGAGAAGGACACGCATAGGGGCCACCATACTCGCTCGACCGCGCTGGTGGGAGGGAGGGATCGCTTCTTCTTCGATCGCCGGACTTTGTCGCGAACGGCCGCGCTCCGAGGCGAGAGAGTGGCGACTTCGGCGGCCGCCCCTGTATGGTGCGCGCCATGACAGGCGCTTCGTCGGCCGGGCCGCAGGAGGGGACTCGGCCGAACCTTCCGGAATTCACCGTATCCGAGCTCAGCCAGGCGCTGAAGCGCTCGATCGAGGAGCGCTTCTCTTACGTCCGGGTGCGCGGCGAGATCTCGGGCTGGAAGCGGCACGCGTCCGGGCATTGCTATTTCGCGCTGAAGGACATCGACGCCGTGATCGATGCGGTCTGCTGGCGGCAGACCGCGATCCGTCTGCAAGTGAAGCCCGAGGACGGGATGGAGGTGGTCGTCACCGGCCGCCTTACCACCTATCCCGGCCGCTCGAAGTACCAGATCGTCGTCGACGCGGTGGAGCTCGCCGGGATCGGCGCGCTCCTCAAGATGCTCGAGGAGCGCAAGCAGCGCCTCGCCGCCGAGGGGCTCTTCGCGCCCGAGCGCAAGAAGAAGCTCCCGTTCCTGCCGAACGTCATCGGCGTCGTCACCTCGCCGACGGGCGCCGTCATCCGCGACATCCTGCACCGTCTGTCGGATCGGTTTCCGCGACGCGTTCTCCTCTGGCCGGTGGCGGTGCAGGGCGAGGGGGCAGCGGCCCAGATCGCCGCCGCGATCGAGGGATTCAACGCGTTGCCGCCCGGCGGCCCCGTGCCGCGGCCCGATCTCCTCATCGTCGCCCGCGGCGGCGGCAGCATCGAGGATCTGATGCCGTTCAACGAGGAGATCGTGGTGCGCGCCGCCGCCGCCTCCGCGATTCCGCTCATTTCCGCGGTCGGCCACGAGACCGACACGACGCTCATCGATTTCGCCGCCGACCGCCGCGCTCCGACGCCGACCGCGGCGGCCGAGATGGCGGTGCCGGTCCGCCTCGAGCTGCTCGCGGAGACGGCGGCCAAGGGCGGCAGGCTGACGGACGCGCTGCGCCGCTACTTCGAAGGGCTGCGTCTGCGCCTCGACGCGCTCCGCCGCGGCCTTCCGGATCCGCAGTCGCTCATCGGGCTGGCGCAGCAGCGACTCGACGATCGTGCCGAACGGCTCGTCGTCGCGCTCGCCGCGCTCGTCGACCGCCGGCGTCATCAGCTCGCCGCCTGCGCCGGCCGGCTCTCCGATCCGCGCCAGGCGCTGCGTCAGAGGCGCGAGCGCGTCGCAGAGCTCGGACATCGCCTCGATGCCGCCATCCCTGTGCTGCTGCACCGCTGGGCCGAACGGGCCGCAGGCCTTGCCGCGCGCATAGAGACGCATCGCAGGAGTCACGAGCAGGTGCTCGAGCGGGGCTACGCCGTCGTGCGCAACGCCGCGGGGATTCCCGTGACTTCCGCGCAGGCCGTGGCTCCCGGCGTCTTGACGATCGAGTTCCATGATGGCGAGGTGAGCGTCAACGCCGGCGGCAAGCGCCGCGGGAAAAAGGAAGCGCCGGAGCAGCCGAAGCTGCTCTGAAAGGGGGATAAAGGGGGGAAATGAACGGCCGAAGCTTCGAGCGGATCATCCAGGCGATCGGCGTCGCGATGTCCGTCTACCACATCTACGCGATCGCCTGGGCGCCGCCCGAGGCGCTGATCTTCCGCGCCGTCCATTTGGCATTCGCGGTGACGCTCGTCTTTCTGATCTACCCGGTGCGTCAGCGCCGCGGGGTTGCGGATCTGCTCTTCGTCGCCGCCGGGCTCGGGGTCAACCTCTATCTCCTCCTCAACTACGACTACGTCATCAACCGCATCATCTACATCGACGACCTGACGCCGACGGACCAGGTCTTCGCCGCAGCGGGGATCCTCATCGTGCTGGAGGCGACGCGTCGGACGATCGGCTGGGCGTTGCCGCTGACCGCGCTCTTCTTCCTCGGCTGGGGGCTCTTCGAAGCCGGCGCCAATCCGATGCTGGTGCTCGACCAGCTCTACATGACGACGGAAGGCATTTACGGCTCGACCCTCGGAGTCTCCGCCGCTTACGTGCTCGCCTTCGTCCTTTTCGGCAGCTTCATGGAGCGGACCGGGACCGGGCAGCTCTTCATGGACTTCGCGCTCTCACTCACGGGCTCCAGCGCGGGCGGGCCGGGCAAGGTTTCGGTCGTCTCCTCGAGCCTCTTCGGGACGATCTCGGGAAGCGCCGTCGCGAACGTCATGGTCGATGGCCCGATCACCATTCCGCTGATGAAGCGGACCGGCTTCCGGGCGCATTTCGCGGCCGGGGTCGAGGCGGTCGCGTCGACGGGCGGGCAGATCATGCCGCCGGTGATGGGGGCGGCCGCCTTCGTCATGGCGGAGTTCCTGAGCGTGCCCTATTTCCAGGTGACGCTCTGGGCTCTGATCCCGGCTGTCCTCTATTACACCGCGTGTTTCGCCGCGGTCCATTTCGAGGCGAGGCGCTCCGGGATCGTCGGCGTGCCGCGCTCAGAGATTCCGTCGCTCGGCCGCGTGCTGCGCGAGCGCGGACACCTCTTCGTTCCTGTTCTCATCATCCTCATCGGCATGTACAGCGGCTACTCGGCCCCGCTCTGCGCTCTCGCCGGAACCGCGGCCACCGTCCCCATGGCGCTTCTGCGCAAGACCACGCGTCAGGGAATCACCTGGTACACGATTTGGGACGCGCTTCAGGACGGCGCCCGGAACACCCTCGCGGTCGCGACCGCCTGCGCCTGCGCGGGCATCGTGATCGGCATGATCACGCTGACCGGCGAGGGGCTGAAATTCACGCAGCTTATCCTCACCCTCGCGCGCGAAACACTGGTTCTCGCGCTCGTCCTCACCGCCGTCGCCGGCATCGTCCTCGGCATGGGGATGCCGACCACGCCGGCCTACATCGTCATGGTGTCGCTCCTCGTTCCGGCGCTCATCAAGCTCGGCGTGGTCGAGCCGGCAGCGCACATGTTCGCGTTCTACTTCGCGATCCTTTCGGCGATCACGCCGCCGGTGGCGCTGGCCGTCTATGCCTCGGCGGGGCTCGCGAAGGCCAATCTCTGGAAGGCCGGCTGGGCCGCCGTGAGGATCGGCGCGGCAGGGTTCATCGTGCCGTTCATGTTCGTCTACAGCCCTGAGCTGCTGATGCTCGGGAGCTGGGACGCGATCGTCTTGGCCAGCTTGACCGCGGGGCTCGGGATTCTCGCGCTCGCCGCGGGTCTCCACGGCTATTTCCTTCGCCCTGCCGCGATGTGGGA
>JADGGZ010000031.1 GCA_019689675.1 Rhodospirillales bacterium
CGGGCGCCTTCGGCGGCGGGGGCGGTTCGGGCGGCGGCTTTACCTCGACGAGCTTCGGTTTCGTGGCCGGAGTCGGGGCAGGCTTGGAGGCTGACGGAGACGGCACGGCCGTCGCCGGCTCGGCCGGCGGCGCCGCCCTCGGCTGAGAGGGTTGCACCGCAGCCGCACGCGATCCCGACGCCGGCGCGGGTGCCTGCATCGTCGCCGCTTCCTGCCCCCTATCCGCAGTCAGCGTCGGCGGGCGCGGGGCCGGGATGGGCGGCGCGGCGGCGACCGCGGGCGGCTCGGGAAGGAGCAGCATCTCGCCGGGCACGATCGTGTAAGGGGGCGAGAGCTGGTTGGCGCGGGCGAGCGAGTTGACGTCGAGCCCGTGCCGTCGCGCGACGCCGTAGAGCGTCTCGCCCGGCGCGACCGTATGAACCCGGAGCTGCGGCAGGGCGAGACGCGTTCCGGCGACGAGATGGTAAGGCGGCTGCAGATCGTTGAGCTCGATCAGCGACCGGACCGGGACGTGCCAGCGTCGCGCGATCCCGTAAAGCGTCTCGCCCGGCTGCACGACGACGCTGTCCGGCCGGTCCGTCATCGCCTCGCTCACGAGACGTCCCTGAATGACCGGCGCAGGCGGCCCGCTTCTGGCGCAGCCGGCGAGCGCCAGAACCAGCGCCGCGGCCGCGACGAAGCCTCGCATCAGCGCCCGGCCGCCTTCCGGGGCAGACCGGCGACGAGCGGAACGAAGCGGACGGCCCCGAGACTTTCGGAGATGAAGCCCGTTTCGACGCGGCGCACGCGAAGGAGCTCCTGATCCCGCCGCTCCTCGCCGACCGGGGCGACGAGGATGCCGCCCGGAGCCAGCTCTTCGAGAAGCGGGTCGGGCAGGGTCTTGGCTGCCGCCGTCACGATGATCCGGTCGAACGGAGCCTGCTCGGGCCAGCCTTTCGTGCCGTCGCCGAAACGTACGGTGATGTTGTGGATGCGCAGCTGCGCGAAGCGGGCCTCCGCCTCCTTCAACAGTGCGCGGTGACGCTCGATCGTGAACACCCGACGGCAGAGCCGCGCGAGGATCGCCGCCTGATAGCCGCAACCGGTACCGATCTCGAGCACCTTCATGCGCTCGCCGACCTCGAGCGCCTGCGTCATGAGCGCGACCACGAAGGGCTGCGAGATCGTCTGACCGTGCCCGATCGGAAGTGCGACGTTCTCCCAGGCCTGATCGGCGAAGGCCGGCGGCACGAAAAGCTCGCGCGGGACGCGCTCCATCGCGGCGAGCACGCGTTCATCCGAAATGCCGCTGCGACGCAGTTCCTGAACGAGGCGCGCCGCCTTCTGCGCCGTGGGCGTCACGGGAAGACCTTCTTCAACTCCTTCAGCGCAGGGACGTGGGTGAAGTCGAGGAAGACGGGCGTCACGGTCACCCAGTTCTCCTCGATCGCCGCGAGATCGGTTCCGGGCGGCGGCTTCTTCTTCTCGCGCATTGGGCCGATCCAGTAATAGGGCCGACCGCGCGGGTCGATGCGCTCGTGCAGATTGTCGCTGATCTTGCGGCGGCCCTGCGGCACCACGCTGATGCCCTTCACCGCCCCGGGCTCGCAGGCCGGGAAGTTGACGTTGATGAGGGTGTTGCGCGGCCACGGGCTCGCGGTGAGCTTGCGGACGACCTCGCCGGCGAAGGCCTCCGCCGTCGCCCACGGCGGATCGCCGTTCGCGCGGACGTAGTGCTGCGAGAGCGCGATCGCCGGGACGTCGAGGAGCGTCGCCTCCATCGCCGCGGCGACGGTCCCCGAGTAGCCGATATCCTCGCCGAGATTGCCGCCGCCGTTGATGCCGGAAAGGACCAGCGTCGGCCGCTTGTCCTTCATGATGTGCTTCACGGCGAGAAGCACGCAATCGGTCGGCGTGCCGTCGACGGCGTAGCGATAAGGCTCGATCTCCCGGATGCGCAGCGGCCGGCGCAGCGTCAGCGAGTGGCTGGCGCCGCTCTGCTCCTCCTCGGGAGCCACGATCCAGACCTCCTTGCAGAGCGAGCGCGCCACCCGCTCCAGCGCCTTGAGGCCCGGCGCGTTGATGCCGTCATCGTTGGAGAGGAGGATTCGAGCGTTCTCGAGATCTATCGGTACGTCGAACATCAGCGGGCGATGACCTCGAGCCCGCCCATGTAGGGACGCAATGCCTCCGGGACCGTGATCGAGCCATCCTCGCGCTGGTAGTTTTCGAGGACCGCGATGAGGGTGCGGCCAACCGCGAGGCCGGAGCCGTTCAGCGTGTGCACGAACCGCGTCCCCTTCCCTTCCTTCGGCCGGAACCGGGCCTTCATGCGCCGCGCCTGGAAGTCGCCGCAATTGGAGCAGCTCGAGATCTCGCGATAGGCGTTCTGGCCCGGCAGCCAGACCTCGATGTCGTAGGTTTTGCGCGCCGAGAAGCCCATGTCTCCGGTCGAGAGAAGCATCGTGCGGTAGGCAAGGCCGAGGCGCTTCAGGACTTCCTCGGCGCAGGCCGTCATCCGCTCGTGCTCTTCCTCCGACCGGTCGGGATGCGCGATCGAGACGAGCTCCACCTTCGTGAACTGGTGCTGGCGGATCATGCCGCGCGTGTCCTTCCCCGCGGCGCCCGCTTCGGAGCGAAAGCACGGCGTCCACGCCGTGAGGCGGCGCGGCAGCGAGTCTTCCTCGAGGATCTCGTCGGCGACGAGATTGGTAAGCGGCACCTCGGCGGTCGGGATCAGCCAGAGCCCCGTCGTGGTTCGGAAGAGATCGTCGCCGAATTTCGGAAGCTGCCCCGTGCCGAAGGCGGTCTCGTCGCGGACGAGGAGCGGCGGCGAGACCTCGACATAGCCGAACTCGCGCGTATGGAGGTCGAGCATGAACTGCGCCAGCGCGCGCTCGAGACGCGCGAGCGCCCCGGAAAGGACCACGAAGCGCGCGCCCGAGAGCTTCCCGGCGCGGCCGAAATCCATCATGCCGAGCCCCTCTCCGAGGGCGACATGGTCCTTCGGCGCGAAGGCGAAGCGCGGCGGCGTCCCGACCCGGCGGAGCTCCCGGTTCGCGGTCTCGTCCGCCCCTTCGGGAACGTCCTCGGCCGGAAGGTTCGGCAGCGCGGCGACGGCCGCGTCGAGCTCCGCGCGGAGCCGCGCCGCTTCCTGCTCCTTCTCCGCCTGGAGATCCTTATCGGCGGCGACCTGGGCGAGGATGGCCGAGGCGTCACCGCCCTTGGCCTTCACCGCTCCGATTTCCTTCGAAAGGCGGTTGCGCCGCGCCTGGATCTCCTGCGCTGCCGTCTCCGCGGCCCGCCAGGCCGATGCGAGTCGCGCGACCTCCGCCGCGCGCGGCGGCTGGCCGCGTTTCGCCAGCGCACGATCGAGCGCGTCGGGGTTGTCGCGAATCCACTTCAGGTCGAGCATCGTCGCCGGCTTCCTCGGGGGACGGACCTTATACGGGCTCAGCCGCGGCGCGTCGAGACGGGCCTGCCCTCCGAGGTCCTTCTCGATTTGCTCCGCCTGCGGAAATCACGTCGATCAGAACGCGCCGAACCAGGAGCCGAGCACGATGACGGCGACGAGGGCGATGATGGCGCCGACAATGCCGACCATGACCATGTCGCCGTAGCTCTCGCGGTGCGTCAGCCCCGACACGGCGAGGAGACTCACCACGGCGCCGTTTTGCGGAAGACTGTCGAGCGTGCCGGCCGCAATCGCCGCCACGCGGTGCAGCAGCGCCGGCGCGATGCCGGCCTCTTCCGCCAGCCTCATGTAAGTATCGCCGAGGGTGTCGAGCGCGATGGTCATGCCGCCCGAGGCCGAGCCCGTCAGGGCCGCCAGCAAGTTGGTTGCGACAGCAAGCGAGACCAGGGGACCGCCGCCGACCGTCATCACGCTCTCGCGCACCACGACGAACCCCGGCAATGCGGCGACCACCGCGCCGAACCCGACCAGGCTCGCGACGCTGAAGGCCGGCAGCACGGCGGCATTGGCGCCGGCGTCCATGCTGGCCCTGAGAGCGGTGAGGCGGGAGCGGTTGAGGAGGACGATGGCGGCGCTCCCGGCGGCGAGCGCCACCGCCACCGACCACACGCCGGCAACGCCCGAGAGCGAGGTTTCGCCCCAGCGCTCCTCGGCCAGGAAGGAGAGGTCGGATCGAGGCAGCACCACGAGGGTCATGAGCAGGTTGACCGCGATCACGACGGCGAGCGGCAGAAACGCACGGACGATCGGCGGCAGGCTCGGACTGCGGTGCCCGCGCTCCATCTCGGCAGGGTCGAACTCGCGCGCTGCCGTGGCGCGCTCGCGGACGAACTCGTCGTCGGCGGCCTTGCTGCCGGCATCGCTCTCGGCAGCACCGTATCCCTCGCCGGACTCGCGCGCCGCCGCTTCTGCGCGCCGCAGCCACCAGAGGCCGAACGCCAGCATGATGAGCGAGGCGATCGTGCCGAGCACGGGTGCCGCGAACGGCGTCGTTCCGAAGAACGGCATCGGGATGGCGTTCTGTATGGCCGGCGTGCCCGGCAGCGCCGACATGGTGAACGTCGAGGTCCCGAGCACGATGGCTGCCGGGATGAGACGGCGCGGTATGTTCGCGGCTCGGAACAGGGACTGCGCCATCGGCACCAGGACGAAAAAGGCGACGAAGAGGCTCACTCCGCCGTAAGTCACGAGCGCCCCTGCCAGGACGACCGCGAGAACCGCCCGGCGCGGCCCCAGCCGCTCCGTCATGAAACGGGCGATCGCCGCGACGGAGCCGCTGTCGTCCATCAGCTTGCCGAACAGCGCCCCGAGCAGGAACAGAGGGAAGAATTGCGCCAGGAACTCGGCCGCGCCCACCATGAAGACCTGGGTCCAGTGGGCGAGCGGAGGCTCGCCCGAGACGAGCGCGGCGATCATCGCCGCCACAGGCGCCAGGAGCAGCACGCTCCAGCCCCGGTAGGCGAGCGCGATGAGCAGTCCGAGGCCGAGAAGGATGCCGACGAGGCTCATCCTCTCAATACCTGCTCCGCGAGCCGCCGAAATCGAGGGTCGAGCCGACGACGTCAGCGGGCGACGCAGCGCGTCGACGCCTGCGACAGGCGCGCCCCGCGTATCGGGCATGTCGCCGCGGGCGAAGACCTTTCTCCGCGTCCGAGGCCGAGGCTATAACGGCGGGCAAGGAGGATTTTCGATGGCCCTCGCCGCGCCCGCCCTGCCGAAGAAGCCGCCCGCCCCCGCGCTGATCGAGAAGCTCCGCGCCCGCTTCGGCGAGCGCCTCTCGACAGCCGCCGCGATGCGCGAGCAGCACGGCCGCGACGAGAGCTATCATCAGCCCTTCGCGCCCGACGCCGTCGTCTTCGTCCAATCGACCGAGGAGGTGCAGGAGGTCGTAAAGCTCTGCGCTGCGGAGAAGGTGCCGATCATCCCCTTCGGCACCGGCACCTCGCTCGAGGGCCATGTCGCCGCGCTCCAGGGCGGGGTCTGCCTCGACCTCTCGCAGATGAACCGCATCCTGCGCGTGAGCCCCGAAGACCTCGACGTCACGGTCGAGGCCGGCGTCACGCGCAAGCAGCTCAACGAGCACCTGCGCGACACCGGGCTCTTCTTCCCGATCGACCCCGGCGCCAACGCCTCTCTCGGCGGCATGACGGCGACGCGCGCGTCGGGCACCAACGCGGTCCGCTACGGCACCATGCGCGAGAACGTGCTCGCGCTCACCGTCGTCCTCGCCGACGGCCGCGTCATCCGCACCGCGCGCCGGGCGCGCAAGTCGGCCGCCGGCTACGATCTCACCCGCATCTTCGTCGGCTCGGAAGGGACGCTCGGCGTCATCACCGAGGTGACGCTCCGCCTCTACGGCATCCCGGAGGCGATCTCGGCCGCGGTCTGCCCGTTCCCGACGATCGAGGACGCGGTCAACACCGTCATCGAGACGATCCAGTCCGGGATTCCGGTCGCCCGCATCGAGCTCCTCGACGAGGTGCAGATGCAGGCGATCAACCGATACTCGAAGTTCGACTACAAGGTCGCGCCGACGCTCTTCTTCGAGTTCCACGGCACGCCGCGCGGGGTCGAGGAGCAGGTCGGCCAGGTGAAGGCGATCGCGGCCGAGCACGGCGCGCACGACTTCGTCTGGGCCTCGACGCAGGAGGAGCGCGCGCGGCTCTGGCAGGCGCGGCACGACGCCTATTACGCGGCGCTCGCGCTGAAGCCCGGCTCGAAGGGCTGGGCGACCGACGTATGCGTGCCCATCTCGCGCCTCGCCGAGTGCATCTCGGAGACGAAGAAGGACCTTGCGGAATCCTTCGTCCCCGCGCCGCTCGTCGGCCATGTCGGCGACGGCAATTTCCATCTTTCCTTCCTCATCGACCCGACGAAGCCCGAGGAGATCGCCGAGGCGGCGCGGCTCAACGAGCGGCTCGTCCACCGCGCCATCGCCATGGACGGCACCTGCACCGGCGAGCACGGCGTCGGCTGGGGCAAGATCGACTTCCTCCTCGCCGAGCACGGCGAGGCGGTGAGCGTCATGCGGCAGATCAAGAAGGCGCTCGACCCCGACAACATCATGAATCCGGGGAAGATCGTCCGGATGTGACCGCGCCCTCCCCGCGCGCCGCCAGCGCGACGGCGATCTCGGCGGCGAGGCGGGCGTTGTTCAGCACGAGGGCGATGTTCGCCTCGAGGCTCCTGCCGCCGGTCGCTTCGAGGACCGCTTCGAGGAGAGCGGGCGTGACGCGCTTGCCCTCCGTCCCTCGCGCCTTCTCGAGCGCGGCCGCGATCGCCGGCTCGATCTCCTCGCGCGGTATCTCGTGCGACGGCGGGATCGGGTTGGCGACGAGGATGCCGGCGGAAAGCCCGAGCGCGCGCTGCATCGCCCAGAGCCGCGCGACGTCCTCCGGCCGGTCGAGGCGGAGCGGCGCCCGGAGCCCGCTCGACCGGCTCCAGAACGCCGGAAACTCGTCGGTGCCGAAGCCGATCACCGGCACGCCCTTCGTCTCCAGCACCTCGAGCGTCTTCGGCAGGTCGAGGATCGCCTTGGCCCCGGCAGAGACGACGATGACCGGGGTCCGCGCGAGCTCCTCGAGATCGGCGGAGACGTCCCACGTCTCGGCGACCCCGCGATGGACGCCGCCGATCCCGCCGGTCGCGAAGACGCGGATCCCGGCCCGCTCAGCGGCGATCATCGTGGCCGCGACCGTGGTGGCGCCGTCGCGTCCTGCGGCGAGCGCCCACGCGAGATCGGCGCGGGAGAGCTTCGCCACGCCCGCACCGCCCCGCGCGAGGCGTTCGAGCGAAGCGGCATCGAGCCCGACCCGGAGGCGTCCTTCGATCACGGCGATGGGGGCCGGCACGGCGCCGGCCTCGCGCACCGCCGCCTCGACGGCCCGCGCCGTCTCGAGATTCCGGGGGTAAGGCATGCCGTGCGCGACGATGGTCGACTCGAGCGCGACCACCGCCCGCGCAGCAGAGACCTCGGGCGCGATCTCGATCATACGAGCAGCGGCACGATCAGCCCCGGATCGTCCTCGCGTACGTTGCCGACGCGGCGGTCGACGGGACGGGCGACGAGAGCGGAATCGGGAGCGGGCTTCAGGAGCGCCTGCAGCTCCGGGATCGGCGTCGTCGGAGCGAGCCAGACGTCCCACGCCTCCCGCGGCAGCACGACCGGCATCCGGTCGTGAATCGGCGCGATGGTGGCGTTGGCATCGGTCGTGACGATCGAGAAGCTCTCGACGACCTCCCCCTCCGGCGGCTTCCAGCGATCCCAAATGCCGGCGAAGGCGATCGGCTTTCCGTCGGCGGCGGCGACGTAGTAGGGCTGCTTCGCCTTCCCCGCCGTCTCCCACTCGTAAAACCCGTCGGCCGGAACGAGACAGCGCCGCTCGCGGAACGCGCGGGCGAAGGCGCGGTGCTGCGCGACGCCCTCGGCCCGCGCGTTGATGCAGCGGACGCCCTCCCGGATGTCGCGGGCATAGAACGGGACGAGCCCCCAGCGGAGCAGCGCGAGAGACGGCCCGGACCGGACGACCGCGCAGGTATCGGTGGGCGCGATGTTGTAGCGGGGGGCGAGGTTCGGACGCTCCGGAAAGCCGAAGAGCCGTCCCAGCTCGTCGACCGGCGTCGCGAGGACGAAACGACCGCACATCGCCCGCCACTCTAGGGGGCCTCCTTCCGCGAATGGAGCGGAAATGCGGCGCCCGCCTGTTTTTCGGGGCCGGACACTGCAAACAACAGGCGATTTGCAGTGTCCGTTTCGGATATTAGCTACGAGGATACCTGCGCCGACTCGATATGTACATTGTCAAAGAACGAAACATTTCGGTCATTCTATCGCAGTCGGTGCGGGGTGCAACTCCCTTTCGAAAACCGTCCGCACCGGCCCGATCGACGCGCAGAACTCAAAGGGGCCCAACGCCGTTCTTTTCGGCTAGCGAAAGGAGGAGACGGCATGCCTGAAGTGCGAGAACTGCTGCGGAAAGCGCGCGAGATGCGGGTGATGGCGGACGAAGCCACCTCGGCAGTGCTCAGCTTCCGGTTGCGCAAGAAGGCGTACGAACTCGAGCGCGAAGCCGAGGCTGCCCGAGGCGGCGATGCAGGGAAGAGCGGCCGCGAGAGGAAGAACGGCCGCGAGAGGTAGCGACGCGATATCGTCCTGAGCGCGGGGACGCGCCGCCGCCGACGGGCGACGCGGATGCGTCTCCGCTCTCTCGATGACGGGCCAGATATTCCACCGCAGCGCGAGCAGGGATGCGGCGGCCGCACTGCTGCCGCAAACCGGCGCGCTCTATCGATTCTGGCGCGACGTCAGGCGCGGCCGACCGCTGCCGCGACGCGCCGATCTCGGACCGGAGGTGCTTCGGCCGTGGCTCGGCAGCCTCTCCCTCTACGAGCGCACGGAGGACGGCGCCGACTTCAGGATCCGGCTCGACGGCACCAAGATCGTCGCCTTGACGGGCAAGGATCGGACCGGGCGCCAGGTCTCCGAAATAGATCGATGTTCAGGCTCGGATGTCCTCGCCTGCTGCTTCGACGTCTGCAGGCGAAGGCTGCCGCTCCTCGACAGCGCGCTCCCCCCTGTTCCACGGCAGCGGACGCTTCGCGCAGCGCCTCCTCCTGCCGGTGTCGCGCGACGGCGAGGAGGCGCACCAGGTGCTGATGGCGCTCTGCGCGCTCGACGTCGCCTCGTCCGACCGGCCCCACCTCAGAAACCGGCGACTGATGCTGCCCGGCTGATGAGTGCGTCAGGGGACGAAGGCAGCGCGCCCGCGCGCCTCGAGGGCTTCGTTCGGCACGATGTCCTTGCCGACGGGCCACAGCGCCAACCCGGCGAGCTTCAGATGGGCCCACGCGAACGGGATGCCGATGATCGTGATGGCGAGTCCCACCGCGGCGATGAGGTGCCCGAGCGCCAGCCACCATCCCGCGAAGACGAGCCAGAGGATGTTCCCGAGCGTTCCGAGCGGGCCGGTCCCGAGATCCTCGCGCCCGTAGTGCTCGTCGCGTCGCACCGCCGTGTAGCCGAAAGGCAGCAGCGCGTAGCGGGCGATCGTCAGCGCCGAGCGCGCCCAGGGAAGTCCGACGATCGTGATCGCCATCAGGATCGCGGCCAGCACCCAGCCGAGCGCCATCCAGATGCCGCCCGTCACGACCCAGAGGAGATTGAAGAGAAAGCTCAGCAAAGACATCGACCGTGTTCGCCTCTCAAACGCCGAGATCGCGGAACTTGCGGCGGAGCTCGGCATCGCCCGACACCACGTCCGACTCGAGCCGCACAAGACGCGCCTCGAGATCGCGGAACTTGAGCTTCAACGCGTAGAAGCTCCGGTCGGGAGCGAGCGTGACCTCGCGCCAGATCGTCTCCTCCTCGGGCGAGGCGTAGAGCCGCGGCGGCCGCTTCGGCAGGAAGAGCGCGATGATGAAGTAGGCGGGAATCACCGGGAACGGGAAGAAGAACGCGGCCGCCACCAAGGCGAGGCGCGGCAGCAGAGGGTCGATCCCGAAATAGGCCGCGACCCCGGCGCAAAGCCCCATGATCTTGCGGTTCGCGGGGTCGCGATAGATCCGGTGCGGGTTGTACGGCCGCTCGAGGAAATCGCGCCGCCCGGACCCGGACTGGCGCGGCCCGTGGCGGTCGTCCCTGTGATGCCAGCGGCAGCTCACGGCCGCCTCTCCTCGGCCGGCGCCTCGGTTCCAACCGCGCGTTCGAGGTTCTCTATCCGCGCCTCCATGCGCCGCGCCGCCTCCCAGAGATCGACCAGCGTCCGCTCGTCGTCGCGCGAGAGGGTGCGCGCCATCCGCCAGCGGGTCACGTAGTGGAACGCGATCCAGACCGGCGCCACCACCGTGACGAAGAGTATGCCGAGGACGAACAGCTTGTGGTCGAAGATATCATCCATGCTCAGGCCCCTTGCGGCCGCAGACGGTTGCCGAGCCGCCGCTTCAGCTCGGCGAGCTCTTCCTCGACGGCGCTGTTCGCCTCGAGCTCGGAAAGCTCGTCGGTAAGGGTCTTCTTGCGGCCGAGATCGAAGACCTCGACCTTGCCCTCGAGCTCGTCGAGCGCGCGTTCGACCTGCTCGAAGCGGGCGAACGCATCGCCGATCCGCTCGTCGTAGAGCTTGGTGCGGACCTTGAGCCGCGCCGCCGCGCTCTTCTGGCGCGTGACGATCGTCTTCTCGCGCGCCTTGGCGTCCTTGAGCTTCGCCTCGAGCTTCTGGATGTCCTCGTTCTGCTTCTGAAGCGCTTCCTCGACCTGGGCGAACTGACGCTCGGCGCTCTTCAGCGATTCGGTGATGCGCGACTTCGCGAGGAGAGCCGCCTTGGCGAGATCCTCGCGCTCCTTGAACAGCGCGAACTCGGCCTTCCGTTGCCACTCGCCCTCCTCGCGGCGCAGCGTCTCGATACGCCGCTCGAGCTCCTTCTTCTCGGCAATGGTGCGCACCGCGGTCGAGCGCACCTCGACGAGCGTGTCCTCCATCTCCTGGATGATGAGGCGGATGATCTTCTCCGGATCCTCCGCGCGGTCGAGGATCGCGTTGATGTTCGAGTTCACGATGTCGGCGAGGCGCGAGAAGATGCCCATCGGGCGCTGCTCCTAACTTTGAATGACTCCGTCGCCCCCCTCTTCGCATCCGCCGTGCCAAACGGCGCCGGCGGTGCCTCGGCGGCAAGGCCCGGGCGCACTTTCCGCGCTCGATCCCACTGATTTGCTTGGGATCGCGGGAAGCGCAGGCGGGGGGCGACGTCCGGTTCGACCGCGTGAAGGGAGCAGTTTTGTTGGCGATTCCCGCCAATAATCGCTATTTTTCGCGACTGAAATGGCGATTTCAGTCACGGAACCCGAGCTTCCCCCGCTCATCGGGCAGTCGGCGGCCTTCCAGGCCATGCTCGCCGAGGTCTCGCGGCTCGCCCCCCTCGATCGGCCGGTGCTGGTCGTGGGCGAGCGCGGCACGGGCAAGGAGCTGGTCGCGAGCCGCCTCGCCTACCTCTCCCGGCGTTGGGACAAGCCCATCGTCAAGCTCAACTGCGCCGCCCTTCCGGAAAGCCTTCTCGACAGCGAGCTCTTCGGCCACGAGGCGGGCGCCTTCACGGGCGCGACGCGGCGGCGGGCCGGGCGCTTCGAGCTCGCCGACGGCGGCACGCTCTTCCTCGACGAGATCGCCCAAGCGAGCCAGGCCGTGCAGGAGAAGATCCTGCGTGCCGTCGAGTACGGCGTCTTCGACCGGGTCGGCGGCTCGACCCCGGTGCGCGTCGACGTCCGCGTGATCGCGGCGACCAATGTCGACCTGCCGCAGGCGGTCGCCGAGGGGCGATTCCGCGCCGACCTCCTCGACCGGCTGGCTTTCGACGTGGTGACGATCCCGCCGCTGCGCGCACGGCGCGAGGACGTGCTGCTCCTCGCCGAGCATTTCGGCATCGGCATGGCGCGGGAGCTCGGCCGGGACTTCTTCGCGGGGTTCACGCCCGCAGCGCGCGAGAAGCTCCTCGCGCATTCCTGGCCCGGCAACGTGCGCGAGCTCAAGAACGCGGTCGAGCGCTCGGTCGCCCGCGCCACAAGACCGGACCGGCCGCTCGACGACGTGGTGATCGATCCCTTCGCGGCGCCCTGGCGCGAGGCTTCGGGCGAGGCGACGAATCCGCCGCCTACCGCCCCCGACGCCGAGCCGGCGGCGAAAGGATACGAGGCCCGCGTCGCCGAGTTCGAGGCGCGGCTCCTCGGCGAGGCGCTCGCGGCGCACCGCTTCAATCAGCAGGAAACGGCGCGCGCGCTCGGCCTCGGCTACCACCAGCTGCGGCGGCTCCTCCGCAAGCACAAGATGCTGCCCGGACGCGACAAGGCCGCGCGGCGCCTCGTCCCGGCGTGACTCGCCCGAGGCGCCGAGGAGCGGTTTTCGACTTTCCTATTGCTGGCGCGGCCGGATCGTGCCGGCGCGGCCGGGATCGCCGCTGTACCCGCCGGAGCTCGTCCAGCCGCTACCGGGTGCCGGGGGCGCGCCGCCAGGCGCACCGCCCGACGAGCCTGCCGCGGCGGCCCCCGCCGCGGGAGCGGCGTCGGGATCGCGCCAGGCGTCGTCTGTGGCTCCCGGCGGCTTCTCGATCACGCGCGTGTAGGTCCCGGCATACTGGATGAGGACCTGCCGTCCGGCGGGGATCGGCTCCTCGCCGTTCTCGCGGTTCTGCACCAGGGTCCGCGTCCGCCCGTCGGGGGTGCGCACCATGTACTCGATGCCCTCGCGGCTCCGCATCCCCTGCTCGGTGAGATAGCCGACGCCGGCGCCGGCGAGGCCGCCGATGAGTGCGGCGATCACCGAGCCCTTGCCGCTGCCGATGCCGAACCCCGCGGAGGTCGCGCCGAGAGCCGCGCCGGCCGCGGTGCCGACCCCCGTCGGCTTCTCGTCGATATGGACGATCCGCGAGGAGACGATCGTCCCCTCGCTCGTCTCGATCATCCGGCCGACATCCGCCGAGTCGTACGTGCTCTTGCTCGCCGTGGTGCAGCTCGCGAGGACGAGGCCGAGGACTGGAACAAGCGCGACCGGGCGCATGGCGCACCTCTTCAGGAGGGACATCGTGCGAGGAGGATACGACCAGAACTGGCATCGCGCGAGATTTTCCGGGATGCTGTTCGGAGTCTCCGTCGTTATCGGTGCCGCCGATGATGTCTTACGGGAAGTTCGCGCGGATCGCCGCCCTCGCCGCTCCGATCCTTGTCGCGGGAGCGCCGGCTTCGGCGGACGAGCGAGCCGATGCAGCCTTTCTCGCGCCGCTTCTCAACCGGACGCTCGAGACCGAGCGCAGCGGCACGGAAGTCGGCTGGCGCAACCCGGCGACCGGCAACGCCGGCTCGATCACGGTCGAGCGCACCTTCTATCGGGGCCAGCAGCCTTGCCGCGACTACGTGCGGACCACCGGGACCGGCCCCGCCAAGGTTACGGTCCGCGGAACCGGCTGCCGCGTCGGAAAGGGACGGTGGGCGCTCGACGAGGCCAAGCCAGCGGCCGCATCGGGCACCGCCGCGCCGGCGGCCTCGCCGACCACCGCGGCGGCCGGCAGCAGCAGCGCGCCGACGCCATCAAGCGAGGCGAAGCCGGAGCCGCCGCTTCCCTCGCGCAAGCCCGCCGCGCTCGTTTTCACCATGCCGCCCCGATCAGATCTCTGAGCCCCAGGAAGGCGCCTCGGCATGCCACGCGACGAAAAGGAAACGCGAGCGGCGGTCGAGAGCGGCGCCATCATCGGCTCCTTCCGTCTCGAAGCGCCGCTCGGCGCGGAAGGACCGGCCCTGATGTGGCACGCGGTCGACACGACCGACGGCGCACCGGCAATCCTGAAGCTGGCGCGCGACAAAGCCGCCGCGTCCCGGCTCGCGCGCGCCGCGGCCGTCCTCGCCGGGGTTTCCCATCCGGCGTTGCCGAAAGTCCTCGAGGACGGGACGAGGCACGATCCGCCCTATCTCGCACTCGAAGCAGTCGAGGGGATTCCGCTGGGGCCCGTGCTCGCACGCGGCCCCGGGGCGCTGGCGCCTTCCGCTCTCGCGAGCATCCTCGCATCGCTCGCCGATGCGCTCGAGACGCTGCACGAAGCGGGACTCGTCCATGGCGACGTGCAGCCGGCGAACATCGTCCTGCGCCCGAACGGCCTGCCTGTGCTCGCCGATTTCGAGGAGGCGCGGCTCGAGGGCAGCGCCGCCGAAACGCATCTGCGCCTGACGCCCGGCTACGCCGCGCCGGAGCTCTACGCGGCCGGGTCCCCGATCGGCCGTGGAGCCGACCTCTACGCGCTCGGCGCGATCGGATACCGCGCGATCACAGGGCGCGTGCCGGAACCGGGGGCGAGCCTCGTCTCGCATGCCGAGGGGGGCTATCCCTTCACGCTCCGCGCGGCGATCGACTGGGCGCTCGAGCCGGCCCCCGAGGCGCGGCCCGCTCGGGCGGCCGAGTGGCGGGACGCGCTCCTCGCCTCGCTCGCGACGCATGCCCCGCCGCGCACGATCCGCGTGCGCCGGGTGCCGCCGCGCCGCCCTCGTCCGAACGCCGCCGCTCCGACGAGCCGCGCGCCGCGCCGGCGGCCGGTGCGGCGCCTCGCCTTCGCGGCGATCGCCGCCGCGATCGCGGTCCCGCTCGCATTCTTCGGCGAGCGCGCCGCATCCGAGCGATTCCGGCTCGAATGGGTGGTCGATGCCCGAGGCGGCGGCCATGCGACGACGATCGGCGACGCGCTCGCTCGCGCCCGCGACGGCGCAACGATCCGCGTCAGGCCCGGGCGCTACGAGGAGACGCTCCACATCGTGCGGCCGGTGACGATCGAAGGCGTCGCGGAGAACGGCGAGCGCGCGGTCGTCGCGCCGGCCTCGGGCCCCTGCGCGACGATCAGCGCGCCGAAGGCGACGCTGACGGGGCTCGTTTTCGCCGGCGGCGAAGGGGCCGAGGCGTGCATCGAAATCGCCGATGGCCGGGTCGCGGTCGGCGAGAGCGAGATCGGTGCGCGCGCCGGCGCAGCGCTTCTCGCCCGCGACGGCGCCGAGGTGAACGTTGCGTCGAGCATCCTTGGCCCCAGCGGCGGCGCGGGCCTCCTCATCGCCAATGGCGCGAGAGCCATTCTCGCCGACACGACGCTTCGTGGGGCGGCCCGTTCCGCCATCGTGCTGCGCGGCGGCGCCGACCTTCTCGCGACCGACCTCGCGATCGAGGACGCGGGCCAGGCCGGGCTCCTCGTGGCGGGCGGCGCGAGCGCGCGCCTCGAGCGCGCGCGGATCGCCGACACGGCACACTCGGGAATCGAGGTCGTATCGGGCGGGAGGCTCGAAGTCGTCGGCGGCGCGATCGAGCGCGCCGGCGGGGCCGGGTGCCTCGTCGCGGACGGTGGCCGGGCCGTGCTGCAGGATACGCGCATCGCCGAGAGCCGGCTTTCCGGCGTCCTCGCCGCGCCGAGCGCCGAGATCGAGCTCGCCGGCGCGACGATCGAGGCAAGCGGCGAGCACGGCGTCACGGTGCTCGACCTCGCGCGCGTGACGCTGCGACAGTCGCGAATCACCGGCAACGGCGGGCACGGGGTCGCGCTCCAGGCCAAGGCGCAGTACGAGGCGGACGCGCTCGAGGTCGAGCGCAACAAGGAGCCGCAAATCCTCGACGAGCGCCCCTCGCGGCATGCGGCGGCGCGCCGATGACGTCGCTGCGCACCTACATCGTCGGCCGCAGCCCCTACGCCGACATCGTGATCGCCGACCCGACGGTCGCCGAGCGTCACGCCGAGATCGTCGAGGCGGCCGACGGGCGCCTCTTCATCGCCGACTGCGCGAGCGGCGCCGGCACATGGCGCCTTGCCGGCACCGCGTGGGAGCCGGTGCGGCAATGCTTCGTCGCGCGCGAGGACGTGCTGCTGCTGGGGCAATACCGCTGCACGCTCGCCGAGCTCCTCGCGCCCCTTGCGCCCCGCGAGCAGGGATCCGGCGGCGGGCCGGGCGAGGCGGATCCCGTCCGCAAGGGCCGCGTCGAGCGCGATCCGACGACCGGCGAGATCGTGCGGCGGAGGCTCTGAGAGCGATGGTCGCGATCGCCGAAGAGAAGCCCGAGCGCGCAGCGCCGAGCGGCTACGCGCGGCTGGAGCGTCCCCTCCTCGTCGGCCTCGGCATGCTCCTCGCCGCTGGCGTCATCGCCGGGGTGCATTTCTTCGCGCCACAATGGGTCGCGACGATGCTGCTCGATCAGGGCCGCTCGACATTCCCGCTGACGGTGCAGAACCTCGAATGGCTCGCCTTCGGCTTCGGTCTCGGCGAGCTCGCGTGGCGCTTCCTCGAAGCGAGGCGCGAGCGGGCACAGCTCTCCCTCGGGCTCCTTCCGGAAGACGAGAGCACGATCCTGCAGGCGCCGGAGCTGCGGCTTCTCTACGCCAGCTCGCGCGAAAGCTTGCGCGCGCCGACCCCCCCGATGCTGCCGCGCCTCATCCACCGCATCGTCGTCCATTTCCAGACCAACCGTGCGGTCGATCAGGCGAGCGCGATCCTCGATTCCTCGATCGAGCTGTTCCAGCACGAGATCGATCTCCGCTACACGCTCGTGCGCTACGCGATCTGGGTGATCCCGACCCTCGGCTTCCTCGGCACGGTGCTCGGCATCTCGCTCTCGCTCAACTACGCCGGGATCGCCAACCTCCAGGACCCGACGCTCCTCGCCGAGCTCTCGAAGAAGATGGCGGTCGCGTTCGACACGACCATGCTGGCGCTCTGCCTTTCGGCCGTGCTCGTGCTTCTCCAGCACCTCGTGCAGCAGTACGAAGAGCGCGCACTCAACGCCGTCGGCCAGTACTGCCTCGACAACCTCATCAACCGGCTCTTCGTCGGGTAGGGGCGGACGCGGCGCGATGCGAAGCCGGGTGCGCAACAGCTTCGAGGTCCTGGGCATGTCGGCGCTCGACCTCTTCGCCTCCGCGCTCGGCGTCTTCGTCCTCCTCGTCTTCGTGCTCCTGCCCTTCTATCTCCGCCAGCCGGCCCTCGAAGCCGAGACGCAGGGCGCCGCGGCTGAGCTCTCCGCGCTGAGCCGCGAGCTCGCGCTCGCCCGCGCCCGGCTCGTCGCCGCGCAGTCGGAGCGGCGCGAGGCCGAAAAGCGCCTCGCCTCGGCGCAGCGCCGCCTCGCCGCGGCGCCGGCGCCCCGTCCCGAAGCGGCGCGCGCGGCCGAAGCGCCGCCGCCCGCCCCGTCGAAGAAGCCTGGCGCCATCGCGATCCCGCCGCTCGACCTCGTGATCGCGATCGACACGACGGGGAGCATGCGCGACGAGATCGCCGAGCTGCAGGCCGGAATCTTCGGGATCATCCGCATCCTCAACCGGCTCTCGCCCTCGCTCGCCGTCGGCCTCGTCGCCTTTCGCGACGAGGGCGAGGAGTACGTGACGCGCGTCCATCCGCTCGAAACGATGAACGAGGAGGCGCTTCAGAAAGCGATCGCCTTCGTCGACAGCCTCAACGCGCGCGGCGGCGGCGACGACCCGGAAGCGGTCGATGCGGCACTCGCCGCGGCGGTGAAGCTCGGCTGGCGCGACGGCGTCATGGGCCGGCTCATCGTGATCGGCGACCAGCCGCCCCACCCCGACCGGATCGAGAAGGCGCTCGGCCTCGCGCGCGGTTATTACTCGGCGAAGGCGCCCGGACGCAGCGTCGGCGCGATCTTCGCCGGCCGGGCGGAAGATCCCGGGCGCCGCTTCTTCGAGGAGCTGGCGCGCGCCGGCGGCGGCGACTTCCGCGTCCACCGCGGCGAGATGATCGAGAGCATCCTCCTCTCGGTGCTCGAGGGCGGGCAGAAGCCGTGAGCGCGGAAAGCGAAAGCCGCGCTCGCCGTCTCGAAGGGGGCTGGCGCCTCGAGAGCATCGGCGCCACGGAGCCGCCGATCCGTCTCGTCTTCGGCGATTCCGAGCTGGCGCGCGCCTATCCCGGCCTCGTCGTCGGCCGCGAGCCGGCGCTCTGCGACCGCGTTCTCGAAGAGCCGACGATCTCGCAGCGCCATTGCCGCTTCAGCGTGCGCGAGGCGCGCCTCCTGGTCGAGGATCTCAATTCGCTCAACGGCACGCTGATCGGCGGCGAGGATCTTTTCCCGTTCGGTCCGGTGGCGCTCGAGGGAGGCGAGATCCTGACGCTCGGACGGCTGCCGCTCAGGGTCGAGCGGATCGCGCCGGGGTCAGGGCGCGGATGAAGCGGGCGCAGCGCGACGTCGCGCTGGTAACGCTCTCGGCGCTCGACGCGCTCGCCTGCGCGGCAGGCGTCTTCCTGCTGCTCGTCGTCGTGCTGATGCCGTACTACCGTAACAGCTTCGACGGAAAGGCGGCGCTCGAGGGACTTCGCGCCTCGGTGGAGGCGAGCGCCGCCGAGCTCGAGGACGTGCAGGAACGGATCGCCGAGGAGAGCGAGCGCTCCGCCGCGCTCCTCAGCGAGGCCGAGCGAATCTCGGCCGAAGCCGCGGCGCGCGAGGCCCGGCCTGTGCCGCGTCCCGAGCCGCGCCCGCCGACGTCGCCCGGCGGCGAGCGGGTCGTCGAGGCGCTCGATCTCGTCTTCGTCGTCGACACGACCGCGAGCATGGGCGCGGTTCTGGAGCAGATGTCGCGCTCGATGGCGAGCATCGTGCGCATTCTCGAGCGCCTCGTGCCGTCGGTGCGCGTCGGCGTCGTCGCCTATCGCGACTACGACGCCGAGCCGCCGCTCATCCGTACGCTGCCGCCGGTCGAGACCCGCACCGGCCTTCCGGAGATTCTCGCCTTCGTCGCGAGCCTCCGCGCGAGCCGCGTCTCGAGCAGCAGCCTTCCGGAAGCGGTGCTGTTCGGGCTCCAGAACGCGACGCAGCTGCCCTTCCGGCCCGAGGCGCGTCAGGCCCTGGTCGTGATCGGCGACGCCTCGGCCCACCCGCACGAGCTGCGCCAGACTTTCGACCTCGTCGGCCGCTTCGTCGCCGGCAGCCCGCGCCGCTCCGTCTCCGGCCTTTTCGTCTCGACCCGCTCCTCGCGGCGCTTCGGCGACATCGACCGGGGCTTCTTCGTCCGCCTCGCCGAAACGGGCAAGGGGCACTTCAACGATCATGCCGCGAGCATGACGGAGAGCATCCTCCTCTCGCTCGTGGTGGAGTGAGCCGGGCCGAAGAAGCGATGAAAAAAAGGGGCTCCCCGAGGAGCCCCTTTCGACGGGAGTCCTGCGGCCCCCGCGTCAGTTCTTCGCCTTGTCCACGAGCTTGTTCGCGGCGATCCACGGCATCATGGCGCGCAGCTTCTCGCCCACCTTCTCGATGTCGTGCTCGGCGGCCCTGCGGCGCATCGCCTTGAAGCTCGCCTGCCCGGCCGCGTTCTCGAGCACCCAGTCGCGCGCGAAGCGGCCCGACTGGATGTCGTCGAGGATGCGCTTCATCTCCGCCCGCACATGGTCGTCGATGACGCGCGGCCCGCGCGTGTAGTCGCCGTACTCGGCCGTGTTCGAGATCGAGTAGCGCATGTTCGCCATGCCGCCCTCGTACATGAGGTCGACGATGAGCTTCACCTCGTGGAGGCACTCGAAATACGCCATCTCAGGGGCGTAGCCCGCTTCGACCAGGGTCTCGTACCCGGCCATGATGAGCTGGGTGAGGCCGCCGCAGAGCACGGCCTGCTCGCCGAAGAGGTCGGTCTCGCACTCCTCCTTGAACGTCGTCTCGATGACGCCCGCCCTGCCGCCGCCGATCGCGGAGGCGTAGGAGAGCGCGATCTCGAGCGCGTTGCCCGAGGGGTTCTGGTCGACCGCGACGAGGCACGGCACGCCGCCGCCGCGCAGGTACTCGGAGCGGACGGTGTGGCCGGGCCCCTTCGGCGCGATCATGAACACGTCCATGTCGGGCCGCGGCTCGATGAGCCTGAAATGGATGTTGAAGCCGTGCGCGAAGGCGATCGCGGTGCCCTCGCGCATGTTGGGCTTCAGATCATCGGCGTAGAGCTTCGCCTGCAGCTCGTCCGGCGTCAGCACCATGACGATGTCGGCCCACTTCGCCGCCTCGGCCGGCGTCATGACCTTGAACTTCGCGTCCGCGGCCTTCTTGGCGGACGCCGAGCCCGGGCGGAGAGCCACGACGACCTCCTTCACCCCGCTGTCGCGCAGGTTCATCGCATGCGCGTGCCCCTGGCTGCCGTAGCCGACGACGGCGACCTTCTTCGACTTGATGAGGTTCACGTCGGCGTCACGATCGTAATAGACGCGCATCGATTGTCTCCTTGACTCCTGTCAGTTCGTTTCGAGGTCGGCGGCGGGACGCCGCGCGAAGTTGCAGATGCGATCGCTCACGAGAAGCCGCGCGGCCCGCGCGCGATCGCGACCACGCCGGTGCGCGAGACGTCGACGAGGCCGAGCGGCTCCATGAGCTTCACGAAGGCGTTCAGCTTCTCCGTCGAGCCCGTGATCTCGAAGATGAAGCTCTCGGTCGTCGAATCGACCACCTTGGCGCGGAAGATGTCGGCGAGGCGCAGCGATTCGATCCGCTTCTCGCCGGTGCCGGCGACCTTGATGAGGGCGAGCTCGCGCTCGACGTGCGGCCCCTCGTCGGTGAGGTCGTGAACGCCGTGCACCGGCACGAGCCGCGAGAGCTGCGCCTTGATCTGCTCGATGATCATGCGCGTTCCCGAGGTCACGAGCGTGATGCGCGAGAGATTGTTGGCGGGGTCGGTCTCGGCGACGGTCAGGCTTTCGATGTTGTAGCCGCGCCCCGAGAAGAGGCCGACCACCCGCGCCAGGATGCCGGGCTCGTTGTCGACGAGCACGGCGATCGTGTGCCGCTCGATGGCCTCGCTCATGCCGCACCTCGCCCGGCGGCTCGGAAGAGAGGACGAGCGGCGGCGGTTCTGGCGCTCACACCAGCACCATGCCGTCTTCGGAGACCGGCTTCTTCGACCCTCCGGCGTCCTCGGGCCCCAGCAGCATCTCGTTGTGGGCTGCGCCCGAGGGGATCATCGGGAAGCAGTTCTCCGTCTTGTCGACCAGCACGTCGACGATGCACGGCTTGTCCGCGCGCAGCATCTCGGCGATGACGCGGTCGAGCTCGGACGGTTTCGTCGCGCGCAGGCCGACGCCGCCGAACGCCTCGGCGAGCCGCACGAAGTCGGGGAGCGCCGCGGTGTAGCTCTCCGCGTATCGGCCGCCGTGCAGCAGCTCCTGCCACTGCCGCACCATGCCCATGTACTCGTTGTTGAGGACGAACACCTTGACCGGCAGGCGATACTGCACCGCCGTAGACATCTCCTGGATGTTCATGAGGATCGAGGCCTCGCCGGCGACGTCGATCACGGTCGCGCCGGGATTGCCGATCTGCGCCCCGATCGCCGCCGGGAGACCGTACCCCATCGTGCCGAGGCCGCCGGAGGTGAGCCAGCGATTGGGGCGCTCGAACCGCAGGAACTGGGCCGCCCACATCTGATGCTGGCCGACCTCGGTCGTGATGATCGTATCGCGGTCCTTCACCGCCGCGTAGAGCCGCTCGAGCGCGAATTGCGGCTTGATGACGTCGTCGCTCTTGCGATAGCGCAGGCAGTCGCGCTTGCGCCATTCGTCGATCTGCCGCCACCAGGCGGCCATCGCCTCGCCGTCGGGCTTCGCCTTGCGCCGCTTCAGCGCCGCGAGCATCGCCTCGAGCACCCGGCCCGCGTCGCCGACGATCGCCACGTCGACGCGGACGTTCTTGTTGATCGAGGACGGATCGATGTCGATGTGGATCTTCTTCGAGTTCGGCGAGAACGCGCTGAGCTTTCCCGTCACGCGGTCGTCGAAGCGGGCGCCGACCGCGATCATGACGTCGCACCCGTGCATGGCGAGGTTGGCTTCGTAGGTGCCATGCATGCCGACCATGCCGAGGAAGCGCGGGTCGGATGCGGGCAGGGCGCCCAGCCCCATCAGCGTCAGCGTCGCCGGCGCGTCGGTCGTGCGCACGAGCTCGGTGAAGAGCTGCGCCGCCTTCGGGCCCGAGTTGACGATCCCGCCGCCGCCGTAGAAAAGCGGGCGCTTGGCGCCGCGAATGAGCTCGATCGCCTCCTCGATGCGCTGGGGATCGGGCTCGACCTGCGGACGGTAGGACTTGTGCGTCACCGCCTCGGGCGGCGTGTAGTCGCCGCTCGCGAACAGCACGTCCTTGGGCAGGTCGATCACGACCGGTCCGGGGCGCCCGTGCGTCGCGACATAGAACGCCTCGTGCACGATGCGCGCGAGGTCGCGCACGTCCTTGACGAGATAGTTGTGCTTCGTGCACGGCCGCGTGATCCCGGTCGTATCGGCTTCCTGGAAGGCATCGTTGCCGATGAGATGCGTCGGGACCTGGCCGGTCAGGCAGACGATCGGGATCGAGTCCATCAGCGCGTCGGTGAGGCCGGTGACGGCGTTCGTCGCCCCCGGGCCGCTCGTGACGAGGACGCAGCCGACCTTGCCGGTCGAGCGCGCGTAGCCCTCCGCCGCGTGGACGGCCGCCTGCTCGTGACGGACGAGGATGTGCCGAAGGCGGTTCTGCTTGAAGAGCGCGTCGTAAATCGGGAGTACCGCGCCGCCCGGGTAGCCGAAGATGACCTCTACGCCCTGGTCGACCAGGGCTTTGATCAGCAGCTCAGCGCCTTGCATCGGCTCCGTTGACATGACGACGCTCCTCTTCCGCGCCGCTCCATCCGAGCGCGCGACATGGATCCCGGGTGTGACGGGGAAATCGCACCCTAAGCGTTCGGCACTTCCCCGGTCAACAGGAAGCGACGAATAATCGGCAAGACTTGTTCCCGCAACCTTTCCGAATATTGCGCGTCGAACCGTCGCGCAATCGGCAGCTGGTGCCGAAACCAGGTCGTTTGGCGCTTGGCGTATTGGCGCGTCGCCGCCTGGGCGAGCCGCAGCGCCTCGGCGAGCGGGATCTCGCCGCGCAGGTGCCGCGCGAAGGCGGGGACGCCCAGCGCCTTCATCACGGGCAGCGCCGGATCGAGCTCTCGTGCGAGCAGTCGTCGGACCTCGTCGAGCGCGCCCGCCGCCAGCATGCGCTCGAGCCGACGGTCGCAGCTCTCGTAGAGCGTCGCTCGCGGAGGCAGCAGCACGAGCGCGAGGACGGGCCCGAGGTGCGGCGAACGCGGCTGGGCCCGCTGCCATTCGCCGAGCGGACGTCCGGTCGCGACCACGACCTCGTAGGCGCGGACGAGACGCTGCGTGTCCCCTTCGTGGAGCCGCGCGGCGCCTTCGGGATCGCGCTCGGCGAGAAGCGCGCGGAAGGCGGCCCCGCCGAGCGTCCGATGGAGAGCCCGCGCTTCGGCGCGCACCGAAGCGGGAATGTCCGGAACCGGCGCGAGCCCTTCGAGCAGCGCACGGATATAGAGCCCGGTGCCCCCGACGACGATCGGCACCGAAGCCGCCTCGATCTCCTCGAGCGCCATGCTGCGCCACCGCGCGGCGGAGCACAGTTCGGCCGCGTCGAGCACGCCGTAGAGCCGGTGCGGCGCCCGCGCCTCCTCCGCGGGGCCGGGCCGCGCGGTGAGGATGCGGAGGTCGCGGTAAACCTGCATAGAGTCCGCGTTGATCACGGTCCCGCCGAAGGCCTCGGCCGCGTCGAGCGCGAGCGCCGACTTGCCGCTCGCCGTCGGCCCGCCGATGACGACGAGCGGCTTCAACGCCGTGCCGCCGCCCGCGGGCGGTCGAGCGCGGCGCGGACGCGCTCCAGAAGCTGCGTCTCGTTGTAGGGCTTGCGCACGAGCTCGAACTCGTCGGCGCCGTTTTCAGCGCCGAGTTCCTCCTCGGCATAGCCCGAGATCAACAGGACGCCTGTGCCGGGCCGGATCTCTCGCACGCGCCGGCCGAGCGCGACGCCGCTCATCCCGCCCGGCATCACGACGTCGGAGAGGACGAGGTCGAGGTCGCGGCGCGCCTCGACCGCGGCGAGCGCCTCGGCGCCATCGCGGGCGGCAACGACCTTATAGCCCCAACGGCTCAAGAGCCCCGCCGTCACGTCGCGAACGTCGTCGTCGTCCTCTACGAGAAGGATCGTGGCCCCTGCAGGGCCCGCGGCGACGCGCGGCTTCGGCGCGTCCGGGCCGGCGGCATCGGCCGGAGCGCTCGGCAAGTAGAGCCGCACCTTGGTGCCCTTGCCGGGCACCGAGTCGAGCCGAACGTCCCCTTCGGACTGGCGCGCGAAGCCGAATACCTGGCTGAGCCCGAGCCCGGAGCCTCGACCGATCTCCTTCGTCGTGAAGAAGGGCTCGAAGACGTGCGGCCGAACGTCGTCCGGAATTCCGGTCCCGGTGTCCTCGACGAGGATCTCGACGAACCGGCCCGGCGTTGCGTCCTGGTTGTCGGCAAGGTCCTCGCTGCCGAGCGTCGCGTTTCGAGTCCGCAAGAGAAGCGTTCCGCCTTCCGGCATGGCATCGCGCGCGTTGAGCGCGAGGTTGAGGAGCGCGGCCTCGAGTTGTGCCGGGTCGGTGCGCGCGCGGTCGAGCGCGGGATCGAGATCGAGCTCGACGCGAACCGTCTCTCCCACCGCGCGGCGCACCAGGGCCGAGAACTCGTTCAGCATGGCATTGACGTCGATCGTCTCCGGCCGCATCGGACGCGCCCGCGCGAAGGCGAGAAGGCTTTCCGTGAGTCGCGCGCCGCGGCTCGCCGCCCGCTCGGCAGCGCCGGCGAGCTTCCGGATCCGCTCGTCGCCGGCCGCCGCGCGCCCGATCAGCTCGAGATTGCCGATGATCGTCGTCAAGAGATTGTTGAAGTCGTGCGCGACACCGCCGGTCAGCTTCCCGAGCGCCTCGAGCCTCTGCGCCTGCAGAAGCGCAGCCTCGGCGATCCGGCGCTGCTCGGCCTCGTGCTCGAGCTGACGCGTCCGCTCCGCCACGCGTTCGGCCAGGGTCTCGTTCATGCGTCGAAGCGCTTCCGCCGCCTCCCGCATCCCCGTCACCTCGTAGATGACGCCGCTGAGCCGCAAGATGCGGGCGCCTTCACGGAAGACCCGCCCTTTCGAGATCACCCAATGCACCGAACCGTCCGGCCACACGGTTCGGTACTCGTAATTGGGATCGTGCCCGAGAAACGAGCGCTCGGCGATCTCGCGCGCCATCCGTTCCCGGTCGTCCGGGTGCATCGTCGCGAACCACGTCTCGTAGCTCGGCGTCACCGCCCCCGGCTCGAGCCCATGGACGCGGTACGTCTCGTCCGACCAGACGAGCTCGCTCTTCTGGACGTCCCAGTCCCAGAGCCCGATGCCCGCAGCGGCGCGCGCGAGGCGCAGCCGTTCCTCGCTCGCCCGTGCCGCCTCTTCGGCGCGGCGGCGTTCCGAGATGTCGGCCACGAGGGCGTAAAAACCCTGCGTGCGGCCGTCATTGCCGACGCGCGGCACATAGGTGGCCGAGACCCAGCGGCCTTCGCCCCCAGGCGGATGCACATACGACTCGTGTTCGACGCGATGACCGTCGAGCGCCGTTTCGACATGGCCTCGCAGCTCTTCGTAAGCCGCCTCTCCGATCACTTCGCGCAGATGCCGGCCCTCGATCGCATCGCGCGGCAGGCCGAACCACTGCTCGTGCGCGCGGTTGACGAAGCGATAGCGCTGCCCGGAGTCGATATAGCTGATGAGCACCGGCAGGGCGTCGGCGATCAGCCGAAGCCGCCGCTCGCTCGCGCGCAGTTCGAGGACGGCGCGACGGCGCGCCATCGA
>JADGGZ010000235.1 GCA_019689675.1 Rhodospirillales bacterium
CCCGCCAAGGTCGACGCGCGCAGACCGGGAAGCTCCTTGTTGATCATTTCGGCGAGCTTGGCGCCGAACACCGGATAGGTGCCGGCGAGGCCCGATCCGATCCGAACGAACTGGTCGGCGGCGTGTGCGCTCGAGCCCAACCCGGCAAGCCCCGCGGCCACAGCACAGTAGAAACCCAGAATAAGGCGTCGCATCGGCCCTCTCCCCACCCCGATGAAAATCTTAACTAGGCGCGGTTGTTGTTATAACATCCAGACATCTTTGTCAAAATCTCGACCACTGATGCCTATGTCGCGGCGCCGTGCCTTGTCGTCATGCCAGAATAGCCGCTGCCGGCCGGAGCACAAATCCCGTCATCGGGTGCCCCGGTTCCGTTGGCGTCGAAGGGTCCCAGCGGTCGGAAATCACGAGGCGCTCGCCGTCACCCCGGCACCGGGCTTGCCGAGCGACGTGCACCGCGAGCCGAACGCGTCCGCCTCTCGACGGGCACGGTGATGAAGAGCTCGCTTCCGCCGGCCAGCCGGAGCCTCGGCGCCGCAGCGAAGAACGTGCTGCCGCGGCATCACCAGATCTACGTCGTCCTTCGGCAGCAGATCATCGAAGGACTGTATCCGCCGGACAAGCCGATGCCGGGGGAGCACGATCTGTCGAAGGCGTTCGGCGCCTCGCGCATCACCTTGCGCCGGGCGCTCGAACGCCTCGAACGTGAAGGGCTCGTGCTGCGCCGCCGCGGCAGCGGGACATTTCCAACGCCCGTCACCTCGCCGCCGCCGATTCGAGCCAATCTTCGCGGGCTGTTCGAGAATCTGCTCGCGATGGGCGTCAAGACCAAGGTGCGCCTCATCGAGTTCGCCTACGTCACGCTGCCCGCCGACATCGCCGAGCAGCTCGAAGTTCCTCCGCATACCATCGCGCAGAAGGCGGTTCGCGTCCGCAGCCATCGCGGCAAGCCCTTTTCCCACCTCACCACCTATGTACCTGAGGACATCGGCAGGTCCTATCGCCAGGAGGATCTCGAGGCGAAGCCTCTCCTCCAGCTCCTGGAGCTCGCGGGCGTCAAGGTGTCGCGAGCCGAGCAAGTCATCACGGCGAAGCTGGCGGACGTATCCGTCGCGCCGCGGCTCGAGCTCGATTTCGGCGCGCCTTTGCTGTGCGTGAAGCGGCAGGTCAGAGACGAGAACGACCGCGTCGTGGAGTACATCGAGGCGCTCTACCGGCCCGACCTCTACGAATACCACATGACGCTCTCGCGGGCGGCGGAGTCCGAAACCCTGATATGGACGCCTGAAGGTTAGAGGGGCAGGAAAACGCGAGGGGCGCCTCGCCTGCCGGCTCGCCAGCGCGGTGGTCCCGCGTCAGATTCCCGCTAAATCCCGGATGTGGCGTCACCAAGCCGAGGAGGTCCCGCTATGAAGCTCAAGATCGATGTCGACTGCACGCCCGAAGAGGCCCGCGCGTTCCTCGGACTTCCGGACGTGAAGCCGATGCAGGAGGCGATCCTCGCCGAGATACAGGCGCGGATGATGAAGACGATCGCCGCGATGGACCCGGAGACGATGATGAAGACCTGGCTGCCGGCGACGATGCAGGGCTGGGAGCAGCTCCGCGAAGCGTTCCTGGGCGAGAGCGGTCCGAAAAAGCGCTAGCGCGTCGGCGCCGCCTCTCCCCCGCACAAGGAATCTCGAGCTGCGGGCGAACCGATCCCGGCTCTTCTTCGAGCACGCGGCAGAGCTCGTCTGTCCGACCCGCGCAGAGAGAGCATCGGTAAGTACGGCTGACCTGTGAGCCGCGTCATAGCGGCAAATGCGATTTGAGTAGAATTTGCGCGATCGCACTATTCCGGTTCTGGGGAGAGAAGGCCCCATGACACGCAACCTGGTTATCATCGGTCTCCTGCTCGGAGCATTGCTGGGCGGCATGACCGCGAAGGGCGACCGCGCAAGCGTCGCTCCGGGAGAGCTCGCCGTCCGCGACGCGAATGCAGCTTTCGTCACCCGGTACTGCTACGCCCAGTACCGCAGTTCCAACGACGTCATGCATTGCCTTCAGGCGCTCGGGCTTTGACGGAGCGCGTTTTCGGGATGACGAGCAACGCCGTGCCTTACCGTGCCGGACGCATCATCAGGGTGCGGTCGACGGGGGCCTCGCAGAGCCCGTATCCCGCCTCAGCGGGAATGCGGAGAATTTTTCCGGAAGGGCCGTCCGCGAATTCCGGGCACACGGTGACGATGCGTCCCCTTCGCGCGGCCGCGAGAGCCGCTGCGACCGAGTCGTGCTCGCCGAGCTTCATGAGGTTGAGCCGCGTGGCGAAGACGACGGTGGCCCGTCCGGACTCCGCGGCGGCAAGCGCCTCCTGCGGCGAAATCCATCTCGTCTCGACAGCCTCGAAACCGTCATGAGAGACCGCTTGGTCGGGCGGTGCCGGCGCGACAAAAAAATGAGTGTCGTAACGCTTTGGAAGACCGGCCGGCGTAATCCAATGCGCGAACGGCACCATGAGATCGGTTGCGAGCTCGACCCTTCCGCTGACCGCAAGATCGAGGAAGGTCGCCTTCCGCCCGAGCTCCGTCTCTAGCGCGGCCTCCAGCGCTGCTAGCTCCTGCCCCGTCATGAGCGCGTCGGCGCCCGCCCGGCGCGCCAGGAGAATCCCCGCCTCCTCGTACGTCTCCCGAATGCCCGCCACGCGAAGGGCGAGGCTCTGATCGTCGGAGCCGGAGAACGGCCGGCACCGATCGGCAAGGCCGGAGTCGGCCGGATCGATGCGTCCGCCGGGGAAGACGAGCGCACCCGACGCGAACTCCACGGCAAGGTTGCGGGTGACCATCAGGACCTCGAGCCCCTGGGCCCCGTCTCGGAGCATCAGCACGGTCGAGGCCAGGCGGGGTCGAACTTCTTCGCTCATTCTCTCTTATCGCCTTCTCTGTGCCCGGGCGGCCCTACCGCAGGTTGCGCTCCGGCCGAAGATGATACTCCGACCGATTTCCCTCGCGCCAAGCCGATCCTCGCGTCGCTGCGGATACCATGTTTCGGCGAGGCGTTATTGGATCACGCGTGCCTCCGAAAGGTCCGGAAGGGCAGCGCTTGAGGTCCGGATGGCCGAAACCTACTCTTTTTCCGGCAGGCGGAGCTGAGCCGCGCAACTGCAGCTTAGGAGCAAAATGGCCTTGCTGGATTCTGCAGGCGAGATGACCGCGACTGCCGGACGCGAAACCGAAGTCTCGCAGACGACAGCGAGCCCCTTGGTCTTCGTCTGGGAGAATCTCGGACCGATGCATGTCGACCGATGCGAGGCGGTGGCGAAGCGGTTCGCCGGACGCCGGAAGGTGGTCGGAATCGAGATCGCGAGCCGGAGCGTCGTCTACGACTGGGAGAGCCCGAACGCGCAAGCTTTTGAAAAAATCACACTCTACGAGAAAGAGCTTCCCCGCTCCTTGCGCGAGTTGCGCATCGCGGCGCGACTGACGAAGCAATGCCTCGCCGAACGCAGCCGCGATATCTTTCTGTGCAACTACGATCACCCCGCCACCTTCGCAACGGCGATCGCACTCCGGCTTCTCGGGCGACGCGTCTACACGATGGGGCCTTCGAAGTACGACGACTACCCGCGGAGTCTCTGGCGGGAGGTGCTGAAAAGCTTCTTCTACCTTCCCTACTGCGGAGGAATCTCGTCGGGAAAGCGCGCGCGCGACTACATGCGCTTTCTCGGCATAAGGGCCGACCGCATCACCACCGAGTACAACACGGTCTCGATCGACCGCATCCGTGCGCTCGCAAGCGTCGACCCGGCACCGGGCGGCACTCCGTTCCGGGACCGACACTTGACGATCGTCGCCCGGTTCGTGCCGAAGAAGAACCTCTCGACCGCACTGCGGGCGTACGCGATCTACCGCAGAACCACGGCCAACCCGCGCCCGCTGCATCTCTGCGGCTCTGGCCCGCTCGAGCAGAGCTTGCGCCAGCAGGCATCCGAGCTCGGCCTTCGCGAGCACGTCGTCTTCCACGGATTTCTTCAAACCGGGGACGTCGCAAAGGTCCTCGGGCGCACCTTGGCGATCCTGCTCCCCAGCATCGAGGAGCAGTTCGGGAACGTGGTCATCGAGGCGCAGGCCATGGGCTTGCCGGTTATCGTTTCGGACAATTGCGGTGCTCGGGATCGCCTCGTCAGGAGCGGCGTCAACGGCTTCGTCGTCGAACCCGACAATCCGGAGGGGATGGCGTTCTTCGCGACCCTGCTGAGCGATGACGAGGAACTTTGGCGGCGCATGTGCTTCGCTGCCCAGCAATCCGCGCCGCTCGGCGACGTCGAGCGCTTCGCGGACGCCGTGAGCAGCGCGCTCACGGCCGCGGGAGCGGAATAGGACTCCTCAGCTTATGAAATGCCGCCGCCATGGCAAGACATCGCGACGGCATACCAAGTTTTCTACTCTCCGTTGATTAGACTTCGAAAATAAACGCGCACCATCTCGTCGCGACCTCCCAAGTACGTTAACATCTTCGAAAGCATAAACCGCAAGGTTCCCTCCTCAACACGCGCGATTGCTCGCAGCGATTCGCTGACGTGCGAGTCGCCAGTCCAGATTGAGGAGAATCTTCGTGGCGTTCGACCTTTCCAACTACAAGCTGACCTTTGCGGACGAGTTCGATACGCTCAGCGTCTCGCACGACGGCAAAGGCACCACCTGGACCGACCAGCTCTGGTACGGCGGCTATTTCGGCGAAGCCAAATTCGGCAGCCCGGCAACCACCGGCTACAACCCGTTCAGCGTCAAGGACGGCATTCTGACCATCACCGCCGAGAAGACGGCCCAAGGCTGGCAGAGCGGTCTGCTGAGCTCCGTGGACCCCAAAGGCAACGGCTTCGCCCAAACCTACGGGTATTTCGAGATGCGGGCCGATCTTCCGGGCGGCCAAGGCTCCTGGCCCGCGTTCTGGATGCTCTCGATCGAGCACCTCAAGGGAACCTCGCCGTCGCGCGTCGAGCTGGACATCATCGAAACGCAAGGGAACCGCCCGACGGAACTCTTCACCACCGTCCACAGCTACGCCAGCGGCTCCAAGACAATCAACAAGAACAACTACACGAAGAACGTCGCCGACTGGACGGAGGGCTTCCACACCTACGGCATGGCGTGGGACGAGAAGAACATCAAGTTCTACTACGACGGCAACCTGGTGCAGACGGTCGCTACGCCCGCCGATGCCCACAAAGACATGTATCTCATCGTCAATCTAGCGTTGGGAGACATGATCGGATCGAACTACGTCGACAGCCGGACGCCCAATCGGCTCGAGATGAAGATCGACTACATCCGCGCGTACTCGGCAGACCCGAAGGCAGTGCCGGTCGATCCGAAACCCGCACCATCGCCGAGCCCCGCCCCGTCGGACGGCACCGGCACGATCAAGCTGCATGTCGCCGGCGACCGCTACAACGGCGACCCGCAATTCACGGTCTTCGTCGACGGCAAGCAGGTCGGCGGCATCTACAGCACCAAAGCGGCCCACGCCCAGAACCGCTGGGAGGACGTCGTCGTCACCGGCAACTTCGATCCCTCGAAGCCCCATACGGTCGAGGTCCGCTTCGTCAACGACGCCAACGACGGCAAGGGCGGCGACGGCCACGACCGCAACCTCTACGTCGACTGGATCGAGATCGGCGGAAAGCGCTACGAGGGCGAGAGCGCGG
>JADGGZ010000236.1 GCA_019689675.1 Rhodospirillales bacterium
TTCAACATCGGCGTTCTCTATGCGGGGAGACGCGCTCCCTACCAGCCGCGCCTTTCGACGACCCACACGCTCGCCGACCTCGAGCGGGAGTTCGAAGTATGAGCGCCGTCGAGATCCGCACGGAGGCGGAATTCTTTGCCGTGCTCTACGCGATGGAGAGCGCGGCCGCCGAGCGCTACGGCGACCTCGCCGGGCAGATGGAGATGCACAACAACCGGCCGACGGCCGACCTCTTCCGCCGTCTCGCCGAGATCGAGCTTCGCCATGCGCGCGAGGTTCAGGAACGCGCGGCGGCGCACGGCTGCACGCTCGACGCCCAGACGCGGATCCTCGACCTCGGTTCCGTCGAGCTGACGGCGTTCGAGGAGGCGCATTACCTCATGACGCCGCACCATGCGCTCACGCTCGCCCTCGAGAACGAGGAGCAGGCCGCGGCGTTCTTCGCCGAGCTCGCACGGAACGCGCCGAGCGAGAGGCTCCGGGAGCTCGCCGCGGAAGCGCGCGACGAGGAGCTCCGCCACGCTTCCCGGCTGCGCGCGTGGCTCGCCGACCATCCGGCTCCGTCGCAGGGCTGGGCGGACGATCCCGACCCGCCGGTCTACTCGGAGTGAGCGATGGAATACCTGCTGCCGGAAGGCTGGTCGCCGCCGATCGGCTACAGCAACGGAGTGGCTGTCGATCCGGGACGCCTCGTCTTCATCGCCGGCCAGGTCGGCTGGGACGCCGAGCAGCGCTTTCATTCGAGCGAGCTCGTGCCGCAGTTCGAGCAGGCTTTGAGGAACGTGCTCGCGGTGCTCGCCGCCGCGGGCGGACGGCCCGAGCATCTTTGCCGCGTCACGGCCTACTGCACGGACAAGCCGGCGTATCTCGCCGGACGGCGCGAGCTCGGCCGGATCTGGCGCGCCCTCGTCGGCCGCCACTACCCTGCAATGAGCATGGTGTTCGTCTCCGCGCTCCTCGACGAGCCCGGCAAGGTCGAACTCGAGGCGACCGCCGTCGTACCCGCGCGCTGAGGGCTACTTCGCGTCCTTGAGATAGGAGATGAGGGCTTTTCGCTCCTCGTCCTTCTTCATCCCGGCGAACACCATCTTCGTGCCGGGCATGAACTTCTTCGGATCGACGAGATAGGTGTCGAGCGTTGCCTCGTCCCAGGTCACACCGGAGCTCTTGTTGGCATCCGAGTACTGGAAACCTTCCACCGTTCCTGCCTTTCGGCCGACGATGCCCGCGAGGCTCGGGCCAACCTTGTTCTTGCCCGCCTCGGTCGTGTGGCAGGCGGTGCAGTACTTCTTGAAGACCTTCTCGCCGGCCCCGTCCGCGCGCGCGTCCGCGCCGGCGAGGAGGGTAACCGCCGCGAGGCCGAATCCGAAAATCGTCGCAAGGCGCATTGCAGATCCTTTCTTGCGTCTCCCGATCGCAAACATCGCTGCGCAGCCGCTTGCCTTCTTTGCCCCAGAGCAACCGCCGCGTCGGATCACGACTCCGTCCGGTGCGCCTCCGCGGCGGCGGCGATCAGGTCGGCACATCCGGGGTCGGTCCCGATCGGCCCGGCATCGAAAATCGGCAGGGCCACGCTTCTTCGTGCCTCGGCGACAAGGCGCGGCACGTCCTCGCCGGCATGAAGGCCCGGCCCGGCGAAGAGCCCGGCGACGATCGTCGGCGCATCGCTCGCTCGCAGGACGTCGGCGAGAAAGGGCGCCTCTTCGAGGAATCCCGGCCGCACGCTTCGAAACCGGCCGGCCATGGCGAGGCGCCGGACATGGGCTTTCACCGCCTCGGCCGACGCGGGGGATGCGGGCGTGCCGTGCCCGGCCACGACGAGCGAGGCCGCCGCCGGGTCGAGCCCCGCCGCAACGCAGGTCGCGACGGCACGGGCCTCGAGAAGCGGCGTCAGCCGCGGGTCGGTGCCGATCGGGCGGCAGAGCCGCAGCTCCTGTCCCGGAACGGCGAGGGCGCGCAGCAGCCGCGGCAGCTTCTCGCGGGCGAGATACCCGTCCGACATGAGGAACGGGACGACGTAGACGATCGGCGACGGGAGCCGTCGCAGCGGCTCGGCGAGCCCAGGAGCGCCTGTCAACAGCCCGACGGCGATTTCGGCGAAGAGTCCGCGACGGCGAAGCTCGGCAGCATGGGCGAAGAGCGGATCGGCGCCGCCTTCGCGCGAGGAACCGAGCCCGACGAGAAGAAGCGCCGCGCGGTCAGTGGCTGGTGCCGGGCGAGAGCGAGATCTTGTTGTAGACATTGTACTTGCCCGACGGCTTCTTCATCGGCAGGCGCTTTACCTCCTCGAAGGTCGCTGCGTCGTAGACGACGAGCGCACCCTCCATGTCCCAGACGCTGACCAGCGCGTAGCGGCCGTCGCGCGTGAACTCGACATGCCCCGCGGTCTTGCCCGGCGAAGGCGTCAAGGTGCGGACGATCTCGAGCGAGCGCGTGTCGATGATCTGCAGCGAGTCGTTGGGCTTTCCCATGAACACGTCGGCCCAGACATAGGGCGTGTTCTGATGCCCGCGCAGAAAGAAGCCCGGTCCGGGCGTCGCGATTCGCTTTACGACCGCCCAGGTCTCGAGATCGATGACGCTGAGCGCGCCTTCCTTGAGATGCGGCGTCGCCATCATCCAGCGCCCGTCGTGCTCGAAGGCGATGCCCGAGCCGAGGTGCGGCAGGCCCGGCAGATCGATCGCGGCGATCGGCCGGCCGACGTCGAGGTTGACGACGACGCCCCTGCCCCCGTCGCGCGACGAGCCGACGAGGTTCCGATACGCGGGGTCGAAGAAGAAGTCGTCGAGCGGCTCGTCGAGCCGGATGCGGCGGACCGGGAATCGCCCTTTCTCCGCGAGGCCCTCGGTCATCCCTTTCTCGTAGCTGTGGACGAAGCCCGCGTAGACCTTCGGCGGGTCCTCCTCGTAGAAGACCTCCCAGAGCTCGGGCACGTCCTTCAGCGCGACGATGAAGCTCTTCCGCCTCGCCGCCTGGTAGACGGCGCTCACACGCGAGCTCGTCGTACCGCGCGCGTCCCTCGCCTCGATCACCTTCATCGGCGAGAGGTCGTGCGCATCGAGAAGGACCAGGGTGTGCGGCAGGTAGTTCGCGACCGCGACGACCTTCCCGTCACCGGAGAGGGCGATGTTCCGCGCGTTGATGCCGGCGCGCGTCTCGACCACGACCTCGAGCGCGTAGAGGTCGTACTTCGTCACCCAGCCGTCGCGCGACACGAAGTAGACGAAGCGGCCGTCGGGAGAGAATTTCGGCCCGCCGTGCAGCGCGAACCGGCTCGGAAAGCGCGCGAGCGGCTCGAACCGCTCGCCGTCGAGCACGGTCACGTGATGGTCGCCGCTTTCGACGACGACGAAGAGGTTCAAGGGATCGGCGGCGAACCGGGGCGCGGCGGGACGCCGGTCGGGATCGGCGAACAGGGTGCGCGAGGCCGCGATCTCGCCCATCTCCCAGCGCGGCATCGCGGGAAGCGGCGTCATGACGAAGGCGGCGAGACGCTCGATCTCCTCCGGCGCGAGCCGCCCCGAGAAGCCCGGCATCTGCGTCGCCTCCCGACCGGAAGCGATGACCTTCGCCGCCTCGCCGCGCCGCAGCCGGCCGAGATTTTCGGGGAGCAGCGCAGGGCCGATGCCGCCGAGCCGGTCCTTGCCGTGGCAGACGGCGCACTCCGCCTCGTAGATCCGCTGGGCCGCATCGTCCGCCGCAGCGGGCGAGGCCGCGAGCGCTCCGAAGGCGAGAAGCACCGCTGCGGCGAGCCTACGCATTGGCGGCGCGCCTTCGGCCGGTGAAGGGCGTCACCGCGAGCCGCGCGCGCGGGGCGGCGAGGCCGATCTCGGCGTCGTCGAGATAGCACGCCGGATCCTCCGCCCAGAAATCGCCCGTCAGCTGGAACGCCCGCACGCGCGTGTTGCCGCCGCAGATCGCAAGATAGCGGCAATCGCCGCAGCGTCCCTTCACCGGCCGCGGCCGTTGCTTGAGCCCCGCCATCAGCGGGTCGGAGAGGTCGTTCCAGATCGCGGAGAACGGCCGCTCCCTCACGTTCCCGAGAGTATGGTTCCACCACATCGTGTCGGGGTGGACGTTGCCGAGATTGTCGATGTTGGCGACGTTGACGCCCGAGGCGTTGCCGCCCCACTGCTCGAGCTTGGCGCGCAGATGCGCCGCCTTCTCGGGAAACAGCGCCTCGACCCATTTCAGGAGGTAGACGCCGTCGGCATCGTTGTTGCCGGTGACAATCTCCTTCTCGCGCCCGGCCTCGATCCAGCGCCAGCAAGTCTCGAAGAGAAGGTCCATCGCCCGGCGCGTCATGCCGTGGACGGCGTCGTCGCCGCGATTCTTGTTGCCGCGACCGGCGTAGTTGAGATGCGAGAGATAGAACTTCTCGATGCCATCGGTCTCGAGGAGGGCGAGGAGAGACGGAAGCTCCTCCGCATTGTCGCGTGTCAGCGTGAAGCGGATCCCCACCTTGATGCCGTGCGCGCGGCAGAGCCGGATGCCGCGCAGCGAGGCGGCGAACGCGCCTTCCTTGCGGCGGAAGCGGTCGTGCGTCGCGCCGATTCCGTCGAGGCTGATCCCGACATAGTCGTACCCGGCGGCGGCAATGCGCGCGATGTTCGACTCGTCGATGAGCGTGCCGTTGGTCGAGAGCCCGACATAGAAGCCCATGTCCTTGGCGCGCCGCGAGATCTCGAAGATGTCGCGCCGCATCAGCGGCTCGCCGCCCGAAAGGATCAGCACCGGGACGCCGAACGCCCGGAGATCGTCCATGACGCGGAAGATCTCGTCGGTCGCGAGCTCGCCGGGGAAATCGACGTCGCCCGAGATCGAGTAGCAGTGCTTGCAGGCGAGATTGCAGCGGCGCACGAGGTTCCAGATCACGACCGGGCCGGGCGGATCGCGACGCGGACCCACAGGCGTCGGCGCGACGAGCTCGCGCATGAATTGGGTGAGGCGGAACATCTCAGGGCTGCTCCTGAAGGCGGAAGCCGCTCTTCTTCAGAATCCGCGTGCTGTAGAGAACCCGGTGCCCGCGGCTGTCCGCGCCCACGAGCGCCGCGATCTCCGCGACCTTCTCCTCGACCTCTTCCCGCGTCCGGCCGTGGACCATGGCGAAAAGGTTGAACGGCCATATCGGGAGCCGCCGCGGCCGCTCGTAGCAATGGCTGACAAAGGGGAGCGCGCCGACCCGCGCCCCGATCTCGGCGATTCGGTCGTCCGGCACGTCCCACACCGACATGCCGTTCGCGCGATAGCCGAGCGCGTAGTGGTTCGGCACCGCGCCGATGCGCCGGATGACGCCGCGCTCGAGGAGGTTCCGGAGCCGCTCTCGCACCTCGGCGGAGTCCATGCCGATCACGGACTCGATCGCCGCGTAAGGGCGCGGCGTGAGCGGCAGCCCCGCCGCGGTCGCCTTGACGAGACGCCGGTCGGCGTCGTCGAGCGCGCCGGCCGTCATGCGGCGAGCCTCAGCTCGAGGAAGAACTCGGTGCGCTTCGGCAGATCGAGCACCTCGAGTCCTGTTTCGCGCGCGATCTCGCCGAGCACCTCCGCCACGCGCTCGGGCCGTTCGGCGGCCACCACGAACCACATGTTGAGCGCGTCGTCGCGCTCGTAATTGTGCGCGACCTCGGGATGCGCGTTGACGAGCGCGGCGACCTCCTCGAAGCGCTCC
>JADGGZ010000237.1 GCA_019689675.1 Rhodospirillales bacterium
GGGCGGCCCGGCGGGGGGCGGCCGGGGCGGCCCGCCGCCGCACGACCTCGACGACGAGATTCCGTTCTGAGGACGCGACGCGGGCGGCGGCGGCTTTCCGCGCGCCCGCCCGCCTCGCGCCACTCCTCGCTACTCGGAAGGTCTGCATGTAGCAGGTGCCGCGAGATGGTGCGCGCCGTCGATCGCGATCGATCCGACGGCGAGATCAGCTTCATCCCGGAAGCGCGGCTCGGTGACCTCGCGCACGCTTACGCATCACCTCACCGCTTCTCGCGCTCTCTGCCGCTTTCGTTCCGTGCCCAGTGATCGACGCAGAGCTCGCTGCGAGCACATTGGCCGGTGACGAATCACATGGCGCCGCGTCGATTTCGATGCTCGGCGGGACACAACCTGATAGCGCGGTACGATTTCGCCCAGCGGACCGCGATCTTGCTGACGCGTGCAACCGCGGATAATCTCAACTTACAATAGCTCAAAAGGCTGGCATCTCGACGGATCGGTTTTCTACAGCCCATTTCCGGAGAACGAATCATGGGACTGGTTTGCAACGGATTGTACGTCCAGACGCTGATTACGCAGCAGATCATCGGGATGGTGATGTCCGGCCTTCAAGAGGCTGCGGCGCGAACCGAGTCCGGAGCGGCGAGCGCTGCGTGCCAGCGCTGGTTCGGAGACAGTTCCGACAATTTCCGAAAGGATCTGGCTTCGAGAATCCGAAAGATGCGCTCCAACATCAACGTGCGCACGATCAACGTGAGCATGCAGGCGCTCGTCACACGGAACCAGTATGAGAACGCAGCCGCCTGGAACGATGGGAGCAGTCATCTGAGATTCGAAGATTCCTATTCCCATGTCGGCACTCACGGCGGCATCAGAAGCGAGATCTACATCAACGAGGCGTTCGGTTCCCTGCCTCAAAAACTGGTCGTTCTCAACGACGGGTCGGTAGACAGCAGCTTCTGGAATCAGAGCAAGGTCGAAACCCTGATTCATGAGCTTTCGCATCTCATCCTCGGCACCAAGGACGAGAAGCTGAGCAGAAGGACCGTCGCCTACGGGGCGCAGAACGCCGAAGCCCTCGCCCAGAAGGATCCGACCAAGGCCAAGACCAACGCCGAGAATTTCGCGATCTTCATCGAGGCGGCCGGCATCAACAAGAACACCTGAACCGACATTCCCCGGCTCGTAAGCGGCGTCATGTAACCGGCGGCCGGTTGATTGGCAGCGGGAGGCGCGCCGGCTTTCCGCGCCGCCCGCCGCCCGCGTTCACGACGGCGGCGCTTCGATCGAGCGCTGCTGCTTCTCCTTGTCCGCTCCATGCGATCGACGGCGCGGAGCAGGCGTCATCGGCGAGATGGCGTGCGACGCCGACCGCGATCGATCCGATCAGGTTCTCGCGCGCTTAATGCGGAGAGCTCGCCGGTGTGTGCTCGGCGCCCATGCGCCGGTGACGAACCACATGGGGCCGGCGCCGATTCAAGTGCTCGGCGAGACACAACCTCTAGCGCGGTACGATTTTCGCCTGGCGGACGCGATCTTGCCGACGCGTTCAGCCGCGGACAAGTTCAACTTGTAAGACCTCGAAAGGCCGGCGTCCCGCTATCCGGGTCTCTCGTTTGTCGACCTCATCGACACACTGACCTTCCGCTTCCTCAGCGATGGTCGGGGCCGTAAAGGAGGGCTGCACGGCCCCCGTGTTCTATGAAGAGCGTGGCGTGCTTCTGTTCGCGCGCGTCGAACGCGCTCGCAGCGGCCGGATGGGGCGCTTGACAGGCCCTTTCTCCTTCGCCGGGACACCTTCCGCGAGGCCCATTCCGGCCGCGAGGCGGATGAGGTCGGCCTGGCGATGCAGGCCGGTTTTGGCGAAGAGTCGCTGGATCTGCACGCGAACCGTGTTGACGCTGACGCCATGCTCGCCGGCGATCGTCTTGGCGGCCTTGCCCTGAATCAGGGCGGCAAGCACGCGGGCCTCGGCTGCCGTGAGGTGATAGCGCCGACGGAGGGCGTCCATCGGCGCGCGGTCGAGCGCGCCGTCGTGAATGAACAGCACGGCCGATGGCGCGCCCAGGCCGGCAAGCGGCCCGCGCAGCGGCGACACGGTGACGCGAAGCGGCGCGGCGCCATCCGGTCCGCGCAGGATCACCGTCCCGCCGCTTGCGAAGCCGCGGCCGTTCGCGGCATCGATGGCGGATCGCAGGCTGCTGTCCAGCGCCGCCGTCTGCGACGGCGTGGCGCCGGCAAGCCGGCCCTTCTCGAGGCACAGCCCCCGCCGGTCCGCCAGGATCGTTTCGGCAACCCTGTTCAGAAAGATCGCACGGCCGGCGCCATCGACGATGATGACTCCTTCGCGCAGGCGGTCGAGCGTCTCGATCAGGGCCGCACGCGGCACGGTGAAGGCGAGCTCGCGCCGGATCATCAGCCCCCGCCGGAAATGCGGGAACAGCGCGGTGAACAGGCGCAGCTCATCGGGCTCGAACGCGCCGAAGCGGCGGCCGCGCTGGACCCCGCATACGGTCATCGACGACGCGGTGCGCTCGACGATTCCGCCGGCGCCATAAAAAATGCCGACGTGGCGAAGATGATCGTTGTAGAACTCGGTGCGCTCGAACTCGGCGTCGGTGATCAGCTCGTGTGTGCTGCCCGCGACGCCGACGGGCTGGCGTTTCATGGCGCGCTCGTTCCAGACATCGATCGCGCTGAAATGCCGCTCGTAGTCGGCGACGACGCGGGAATCCAGCCCCGTCGAACCGACGAACTCGGCGCGCTGCTGCGCGCGGTCGAACTGGTAGAGAACCGCGGTATGCCCGTTGCAGGCGCTGGCGAGGCGGGCGAGCAGGCCGTCCCACAGAGCGGGTTCGACCGCCGCCTCGTAGACGTCGCCGATGAAGGTGCTTACCACGCGGTCGTCGAACATGCCCCCCCGCCTGCCGGGCTCCGTTCCTCGGCCAGTATCATGGCGGCGCCCGGCGGCGGTCTCAATGGCCCGGCACTGCGCGCCTAGAACCTGAGGCGGATGTTGACTCCGCCGTACAAGTCGCTGGCCGACGCCGACGTCAGGTGCGGTGCCGGCTGGGCGGGATTTTCCGGGTTGCGGACGCCGGCGCGATCGCCGAGGACACGCACGCCGGCATAGAGGCCGAGGTACAGATGCTCGTAGGCGAGCTTATGCTCGAGTTCCGCGCGCAGATCGAGGCGGTACGTCCAGTAGCTGTCGTCGTCGTCAATCTCGACTTCGTAATCGTCCTCGTCGGGTCCGCAGCCGCCGCAGATGTTGTGTTGGCGCGATTCGAGGTCGTCCCAGCTGTGGAACAGATCGAGCTTGCCGCCGATGGTCAGGCGGGTCGAGTCGCCGGGCACCCAAAAGAGATAGCCGCCGAGGCTGGGGCCTAACAGCGTCTGGGTGATCTTCTGGACGGTCGTCGAGCGGATGTCGTTGAAGGTCAGGCTCTGCAGCGTCCCTTCGTAAGTCTGTTTGAAGTGCTCGTATTTGAGCCCTACGAACGGCACGAAAGAGAACCGCTGATCGCTGCTCAGCGGGATGTGGCCGGCAAGACCGACGGTGACGCGGTGCGCGTCGACGTCCACCTTCTGGGAGGCCGAAAGGCCGGTGCCGCCCAGAAACAGCCCCGTCGAGCTGTTCGGGGCCGGGCGATGATAGGTGATCGCGGTGTCGAAGGTGCCGACCGGAACTTCGGCTTTGTCGGTGCCGCTTGCATCGAGATAGCTGTATGACGCCACCAGCCGCGCCCTCCATGACGCCACCAGCTGCGCGCTCCAGTCGTAGTCGTCCTTCCAGTCGAAGCCGTCGAGCGGGTAGCTGATCTGGGCGCCGACCGATGCGCCGGTCGCGTGATCGTCGCTGCGCAGAAGCGCTCGCTCCTCGCCGCCGCTGACCACGGTGCCGATGCCGACTTGCGACAGCTCTAGCCTTTCGGCGCCGGCGAGCAGGCCGGCATAGGACGCGAAGGGATCCTCCCAGGACCACTGCCGAATATCGCCTTGCCGGAAATCAGGCGTCGCGGGGCGCGGCTGCGCCAGATAGTGGGCACGGAGTCTCTGAATGGCATTGAGGCTTTGGACGATCACGGCGATGTTCACGAGGCCCGGCGTTTCCTCGTTGGCCACCAGCGCGCGCTTCAGATGCTCCTCGACCTTCCTGGCCCGCTCCTGCAGCGCCTTCTCCTTGTCCGCAGGTGTCGGCGCCCTGTCGAGCGCACGCTGCACGCTCTCGCGGATATTGGGCTCCATCTCCTCCAGGGCGCGGTCCGGATCGCCTGGAGCGATTTCGTCGAGTGTGATGTACTCTGTGATGAGCCCCGGCTCGTCGACGACCGTGACGACGACCGTGACATATTGGGTCCGGGTGCCGGGCGCTTCGACCTTGTAGATGCCGCCCGGCACCCGCCTGAAGACGGCCTCGCCTCTGTCATGGCCGCGCTCGATCTCTAAGATGCGCCCGGTGCGGGTCTCGCCCGTGCGGATGTTGGTGATCTTCACTTCTCCGGTTCCAGGTTTCGCCCAGACGGAGAGGTTGCGCGCTGCGGCGCTTCCGGCCGTGAAGGCAAGTGCAAGGAGTGCAAGGATCGCCACGCGTGCGAATGCAATTGGTGCCATCGTCCCCCCGCTGCTGGTCCACCCAGCGTTTGCCGACACCTTCGGGAGGCGGGCGGGAGGCCGCAATATTGCAAATCAATTATGCCGCCGCGGTCCTCGCGCCTGCGGCGGACAGCTTCCCGACATCCGTGGCTCCGGAATATAATTTTATCTCAACTCTTAAACTGATCGGACTGGAGTTTCTGCAGCAACATCTCCGCCGCATGACTCAGAAGGCGGCCACCACGCCGTCGCGGCGCGGGTCGGCCGCACCCTCCAGCAGCCCCGAAGGATGGGGCGCGATGAGCCCGGCATGGCCCATCAGGTCGGTGAATGGCTCAAGCACTTCGAGGTCGTGGCCGGCGGCTTCGTCGCCGCTTTCGCATCCTTGCGGTGGTCGACGACTTCACCCGCGAATGCCTGGTGTTGGTGGCGGACACCTCGCTGCCCGGCCTGCGGGTCATTGGCGAGCTCGAGGCCATCATCGCCCGGCGCGGGCGGCCATGTGCGTCTCTGACAACGGCACCGAGCTGACCAGCACGGCTGTTCTGCACTGGAGCCATGAGATGCGGATCGAGTAGCACTACATCGCGCCCGGAAAGCCGACCCAGAACGCCTTCATCGAGAGCTTCAACGGCCGGCTGCGCGACGAGCTGCTCAACAAGACGCTGTTCACATCGCTCGCCCAAGCCCGCGCCGCGCTGGCCGATTGGATGGCGGACTACAACAACGTCCGACCGCACAGCGCGCTCGGCAATCTCACATCCACTCAATACGCTGAACGCGGCGCTCCTGGAGCGCAACGGGGCGGAGCGCCGCGCTACGTCGAGGGCTCCGCGCCCCGCCCCGTTGCTCCGCCGAGCCCAACAGGCTCAAATGCAGCAGAGACTCTGCTCATCGGTGGATGAAAGTCGGGGCTCAGGTCAGGACTGTCGCCCACGGGGCGCAGAACGCCGAAGCCCTCCCCCGGAAGGACCCGACCAAGGCCGAGACCAACGCGGAGAATTTCTCGATCTTCATCGAGGCGGCCGGCATCAACAAGAACAC
>JADGGZ010000238.1 GCA_019689675.1 Rhodospirillales bacterium
GCGCCGGCCTGTCGAGGGGCCGGACGCGGCGCAACCCGGCCTGTCACGCCTCCCCGTCGCTCGCATTCCCGGCAGCGACGAGCCGATTCCACCCTATCGCTCTCGTCGTGCCCCTCAGGGCTCGCGGCGGACCAGCTTGGTCCCGGCGCTATCGATCCCATAACCGGTCGGGACCGTTGACGGGCGCGCTTCGCCAGGGCACTGACGCCTCCCGCCGACCCTCGGGCCTCGCCCTGCGCCAGGCCGGGGACGAGGGCGGGGGCATCGGCAAGAGGGAAAGGCGTGTCGAAGGTTTCGGTCCGAACATTCGGGATCCTGGCGCTCTTGGCGCTCGTCGCCTGCGCTCCCACCCCGAGGCTGGTGACGGAGAAGCCGCCCGAGGTCGAACCGAGGCCGGCGTTCGCCGATCGCGTGCTGATCCTGAAATCGAGCCGGGAGCTGCGGCTCATGCGGGACGGCACCGTCCTGAAATCGTACCCTGTGGCACTCGGCTTCAATCCGGTCGGCCCCAAGCTCCGTCGCGGCGACGGTCGCACGCCCGAGGGCCTCTACGTCGTCGACGGCCGCAACGAGGCCAGCAGGTTCCACCGCTCGCTGCACCTCTCGTACCCGAACGCCGAAGACAGGGCGCGCGCCGCGGCGGCGGGCGTCGATCCCGGGAGCGACATTCTCATCCACGGAATGCCCTCCGAGTACGGGCGTTACGACCCGGTGCGCTTCTACTACGACTGGACCGACGGGTGCATCGCCGTCGGCAATCTCGCCATCGAGGAAATCTGGGCTCTCGTGCCGGACGGCACACCGGTCGAGATCAGGCCCTGATCAGGGCCGGGTGTCGCCGGTGGGAACGGTGACGCGGACGGGAACGCCGCGACGCTCGAGCGCCGCCATCGCGACGCGATACCAGTCGACCCGGCCGGCCTCTTCGCCGGCGGCGCGCATCACCGCCTCCTCGACGCCCGACGGTGGTGGCGTGACCAAGCGGCCACGCGATTCGATTTCGTCGGCGTCGGCTTGGGAGGGATGCACCTCGAGCCAAAGCTCTCCCTCCCGCCAGCCCGTCTTGACCGGCTGATCCACGATCCGAACCGGCGTCCCGGGCTTGACCAGCTGGAAGAGCTCTTCCGCGTCCTCCGGGTAGAGGCGGATGCACCCGTGGCTGCCGCGGCGCCCGATGCTGTCGGGCTTGTTCGTGCCGTGAATCGCGTAGGTCGGCCAGGCGAGGTAGATCGCGTGAGCGCCCATCGGGTTGTCGGGGCCAGGAGGAACATACGCCGGAAGGTCGGGGTCCTCCGCGCGTGCCGAGCGGGTCGGGTACCATGCCGGCCACGCGACTTTCCGCACGACTTTGGTCGTTCCGACGGGGGTCTCGAAGGCTTCGCGGCCGATGCCCACGGGATAGGTGCGGGGTGGTTGCCCGGGCGCGAAGAAATAGAGCCGCATCTCGGCGACATTGACGACGATCCCCCGGCGCGGCGCCGCGGGAAGGATGTGCATGCCGGGAATGACGACCCTCGTGCCGGCCCCGGGCAGCCACGGATCGACGCCGGGATTGGCGGCGCGGATCTCGACGAAGCCGACATCGAAATTGCGCGCGATATCGAGGAGCGTGTCCTCCTCCTTCGCCACGTAGGTCGCGACCTCGCCGATGACATCGGCGCCTCGCTGCGGCCCGGCGACAGCAGGGCGCGACAGCAGCATGGTCAGGACGACGAACAGCAGGATCCGCGCGATCACGGCCGCCTTTCCTGAGCGCATTTCCATCGCAATGAAGAGGCTAGAGAACTCGCCTGCGGCATCGGTTGATGCACGTCAACCGGAGCGTCTCCTACGAAGTCGGACCGCCAGCCACTAGGACTCTGTCGTCCCGGTGCTCAGATGACCGTAGCTCGAGAGGGCGCGGTGCGCTGGCCTTCGCAGACCAGGATGCCGCGACAGAAAATCTCGACGGCATGGTCGACCATCCTCCCGATCTCCGCACGCTGCTCTTCGGGTCGGCGGGCGTGGAGGAGAAGATGAAGCTGCGCATGCCCCAGCACCGCCCCGAGGAACTGCTCGGCGGCGAGCTTCGGGTCCGGGACCCTCACGTCGCGCTGGCGCGTGAAGTAATCGGCGAGGGAGCGGACGACCTGCCCCGGGCCGCTCTCGTAAATGAGGCGTCCCAAGGCCGGGGCTCGGGCCGCTTCGGCCACCACGAGCCGGTGAAGGGCCAGGGAGGACGAGGCGAGAGCAAGCGTCAGGTACTGCCGGCCCACCACGCGCAGAGCCTTGTCCGGCGGCATCTTGTCGAAGGCGAGCTGGTCGATCGCCCGCGTCAGCTGCTTCGCCAGAGAATCGATGATCGCGCTGAAGAGCGCCCGCTTGCTCGAAAAATGCGAGTAGACGGTCACTTTCGAGACTCCGGCGCGCCTTGCGACCAGGTCCATGCTGGTCGATTGAACGCCGAGGTCGAGGAAGAGCTCGGTGGCCGCCGCCAGGATATGCTGATGCTTTGCCGCATCGAGCGGGCGTCCGCCCCTTCGTCGCTTCGCCCCGGCCGCCCCGGTGCGGACCGTGGCCCCACGCGGCCGTGCCCGGCCTATTGACGCATTCGACTCCACTTCACGATATACTGTACAGTATAGTTTGGTCGGGATCGAGGCTTATCTCGGCAATTGGGGGGCGGGCAGTAGGCCGCATGCGTTGGGTTTTCGCTATCTTGCTCGCGGCGGCTGCCGCGCTCGGCGTCGGGACGTACGTCCTGCAACTGAGGGGCGGCCAGCCGGCCGCCGCTGCCGGCTCTTCCACCGAGCCTCCGCCCCCCATGGTCGAGACGGCTCCGATCACGCTGGAGAAGCTCACCCGCGAGATCGAGGCGGTCGGCAGCCTGCGCTCGAACGAGGCGATCATCGTTCGCCCGGAGATCGCCGGCCGGATCACCGAGATCCTCTTCGAGGAGGGGCAGCCCGTTAAGAAGGGCATGCCGCTCATCCGTCTCGACGCGGCGATCGCCGAGGCGCAGCTCGCGCAGGCCGAGGCCAGCCTCGCGCTGAGCCGTGCGAACTACGAGCGGGCGCAGGATCTCTATCGCCGACAGGTCGGGACCCAGCGCGCCCTCGACGAAGCGGTGGCCAAGCTGCGCGCCGACGAGGCGGCGGCGGCACTGGCGAAAGCCACGCTCGACAAGATGACCATCGTCGCGCCGTTCTCGGGGATCGTCGGGCTTCGCCGCGTCAGCATCGGCGACTACGTCAACCCGGGCCAGGACCTCGTCAATCTCGAGAACATCGAGCTGCTGACCGTCGATTTCCGCATCCCGGAGATCTACGCCTCGCAGCTCGCCGTCGGCCAGACCGTGCGGATCAGGCTCGATGCGATCCCGAATACCGCCTACGAAGGCAAGGTCTACGCCATCGACCCGGCACACGATCCCAACGGCCGCGCCGTCATCCTGCGCGCCCGCATCGCCAACCGCGACGGGCTCCTCCGCTCCGGCATGTTCGCCCGCGTCACCCTCCTGATCGAGAACCGCGGCGAGGCGATCATGGTGCCAGAGACGGCGTTGGTGCCGGCGGGCGACGAACACTTCGTCTACAAACTCTCCGACGGGAAGGCGTATCTCACCAAGGTGAAGCTCGGCCTGCGCCGGCGCGGCAAGGTGGAGATCGTGGAGGGGCTGAAGCGGGACGACATCATCGTGACCGAGGGCGCCCTCAAGCTGCGCGACGGAGCGACCGTCCGCACCGCTCCGGCGGCGACCGGCTGACCTATGGTCCTCTCCGACATCTGCATCCGCCGTCCCGTTTTCGCGACGGTGCTGAGCCTGGTGGTCGTGCTGGTCGGCCTCGTCTCGTTCAACCGCCTCAGCGTTCGCGAGTACCCGAACATCGACCCCCCGGTCGTTCTCGTCGATACGACCTACCGGGGCGCGAGCGCCGAGGTTCTGGAGAGCCAGGTCACGCGCGTGCTCGAGGAGTCGATCGCCGGTATCGAGGGCATCGACTATCTTCGTTCCATCACGCGGCCGGAGCGGAGCCTCGTCGTCGTCCAGTTCAAGCTCTCGCGCGATCCCGAGGCGGCCGCCAACGACGTCCGGGACCGGGTCGCCCGCGTCCGTGGCCGGCTGCCCGACGAGATCGACGAGCCGGTCATCTCGAAGCGTGAGGCCGACGCGCAGCCGATCCTCTACCTCGCGTTCTCGTCGGACCGCCACTCGCAGCTGGAGATCACCGATTTCGCCGACCGCTTCGTCAAGGACCGGCTGCAGTCGATCTCCGGCGTCGCGGAGGCGCGGATTTTCGGCGAGCGGCGCTACGCAATGCGCATCTGGCTCGATCCGGCGCGCCTCGCCGCGTACCGGCTGACCCCGCAGGACGTCGAGGATGCGCTGCGAAAACAGAATGTCGAGGTCCCGGCCGGACGCATCGAGAGCCGGGACGTCGAGTTCACGGTGCTCTCCGAGACGGACCTGAGGGCGGCCGAGCAGTTCGGCGCGATCATTCTGAAGGAGGTCGAAGGCTATCCGGTCCGCTTGCGCGACGTGGCCAGGATCGAACGCGGACCGCAGGACGAGCGCGTGAGCGTGCGGTTCAACCGAAAGAGCGCCGTCGCGCTCGGTATCGTGAAGCAGGCCGTCGCCAACCCGCTCGACATCTCGACGGCGGTCCGTGCCGAGTTGCCGAGCATCGAGGAGACTCTTCCCGAAGGCATGAAGGTCGAGATCGCCTACGACAGCTCGGTCTTCATCCGCGCCTCGATCGATTCCGTCTACCATACGATCGGCGAGGCGATCGTACTGGTCGTTCTGGTCGTCTTCGTGTTCCTCCGGAGTCTGCGCGCGACGCTCATTCCGGTCGTGACGATTCCCGCGTCGCTTCTCGGCGCCTTCGCGATCATGCACCTCCTCGGCTTCACCGTTAACACGTTGACGCTTCTGGCGATGGTGCTGGCGATCGGGCTCGTGGTCGACGACGCCATCGTCGTTCTCGAGAACATCTACCGCCACATCGAGGAAGGCATGTCGCCGGTGGCGGCCGCCTTCAAGGGCGCCAAGGAAATCGGCTTCGCCGTCATCGCGATGACACTAACGCTCGCCGCGGTCTATGCCCCGATCGGTTTCATGTCGGGGACGACCGGGCGCCTCTTCACCGAGTTCGCCTGGGCGCTCGCCGGCGCGGTGCTCGTCTCGGGCTTCGTGGCGCTGACGCTCAGCCCGATGATGTGCGCGCGTCTTCTGCGCCACGAGGCGCGGCACAGCTTCCTCTACAATCTCGTCGAGCGCGCTTTGACCGGCCTGACCGAGGGTTTCCGCCGGGCGCTCGTCGCCGTCCTGCGTGCGCGGGTCGTGGTGATTCTGATCGGGCTCGTCTTCGCCGGAAGCAGCTACTTCGTCTTCGGCACGCTGAAGCCGGAGCTCTCCCCGGTCGAAGACCGAGGCACGATCATAACCTTCTTCGTCGGCCCGGAGGGCGCCACGATCAACTTCATGGAGAAGTACGCGCGGCGCATCGAGAACATTTTGCGGACCGTGCCCGAGGCGCAGGGCTACTTCGTGGTTTCCGGCAACCCGACGGTCAATCAGGGAATATCCTTCACCCGCCTTTCGTACTGGGACGAGCGCTCGCGCAAGCAGCAGGAAATCGTCAAGGAGCTCGGCCCG
>JADGGZ010000239.1 GCA_019689675.1 Rhodospirillales bacterium
GTCTGCACGGCGTCGGCCCCCGCCGCGAGATAGCCGAGATGGATCTCGCGCACGATGTCGGGGCGGCTTTCGATCAGGATCTCGGTGCAGTTCTCGTACCCGAGAAAGTCGCGCTCGATGTCGAGATCGCGCGCCTGGACCTGCGTGCCCATGGCACCGTCGCAGAGAAGGACGCGATCGGCGATGAAGTCGAGAAGATGCGTCATGGTGCTATCCGGCCGCGCGCCGTTCGGTCGCCCCCGTCGCGCGTCCGCGAACGCCGAGCATGTGGCAGATCGCGACCGTGAGGTCGGCGCGGTTCAAGGTATAGAAGTGGAACTCTTCGACCCCGTTCGCCTGGAGGATCCGGCACTGCTCGGCCGCGATCGAGGCGGCGACGAGCCGCCGTGTCTCGGGATCCTCGTCGAGCCCTTCGAACTGCGCCGCGATCCAGTCCGGAACGTCGGCGCCGCAGAGCGCGGCGAACTTCCTCACCTGCGCGAAGTTCGTCACCGGCAGGATGCCCGGCACGATCGGAACCTCGATCCCGGCCGCGCGCGCGCGATCGACGAAGCGCAGATAGACCTCGGGATCGAAGAAGAACTGCGTGATCGCGCGGTTCGCGCCGGCGTCGATCTTGCGCTTCAGATTGTCGAGGTCGGCGGCCGCGCTCTTCGCCTCGGGATGGACTTCGGGAAATGCCGCGACGCTGATCTCGAAATCGGCGACCCGTTTGAGCCCGGCGACGAGGTCGGCGGCGTAGGCATAGCCGTCGGGATGCGGCGTATAGCGCCCGGCGCCCGCCGGCGGGTCGCCCCGCAACGCGACGATGTGGCGGATGCCGGCAGCCGCGTAGCGGTGCGCGATTTCGTCGATCTCCGCCCGGCTCGCGGCGACGCAGGTGAGATGAGCCGCGGGCTCGAGCGTCGTCTCGCGCCGGATGCGCACGACCGTCGCATGCGTCCGCTCGCGCGTCGAGCCGCCGGCGCCGTAGGTGACCGACACGAAGCGCGGCCCTAGCGGCGCCAGTCGCTCGATCGTCGCCCAGAGCTTCTGCTCGGCTTCGTCGGTCTTAGGCGGGAAGAACTCGAACGAGACGAGAGGCGGGCCGCCCTTCCAGGCGATGTGGGGATCGACCGCGAGAAGCCGTGCGGGGCTCATCTGCTTACACTCCGAAGGCCACCGGCTCGGGCGTCGCCGCCGAAGCCGCGGAGGGCGAAGTCTCGCCGTCCTGGAGCGCCGGGCGCCGCCCCGGCCAGATCGCGACGGTGAGCGGATCGCCCGGAAGATGAACGGCCTCGCCGCCTTCGATGCCCGCGGCGGCGAACCATGCGGACACCTCCGCATCCGAGAAGCCGAGCCGGCGATGCGCATGCTCGATGCGCAGCTGCTCGACCTCGTGCGGCAGGAAGTCGATGACGAGAAGATGCCCGCCGGGGCGCAGCACGCGCGCCGCCTCGGCGATCGCCGCGGCCGGCCGCTCGGCGTAGTGCAGGACCTGGTGGATCACGACGGCGTCGAAGGAGCCGCCGGGGAATGGCAGCTGGTACATGTCGGCCTGCCGCACCGAGCCGTTGCGCAGGCCCGCGCGTTCGAGATTGACCCGCGCCACCGCCAGCATCTCGCGCGAGAGATCGATGCCGACCGCCTGCTGCACCCGGGGGCCGAAAAGCTCCAGCATCCGCCCGGTGCCTGTGCCGATGTCGAGAAGGTCCCGCACGCCTTGATCGGGCAAGAGACGCACGAGCGCCGCCTCGACCTCGCGCTCGTCGACGTGAAGCGAGCGGATCTCGTCCCAGCGCGCGGCATTGGCGCGGAAATAGGCCGCGGCGGCCTCCGCGCGCGCCCGCTTGATCGCCGCGAGGCGCTCGGCGTCGAGCGCCGCGGTCGGGTCGTTCTCGGGCACGAGCCCTGACAGGAGCTGCGCGAGCGGCGTCTGGGCGAGGCGGTAGAAGACCCAGCTCCCCTCCCGGAAGCGGTCGAGAAGTCCCGCTTCGCAAAGGAGTTTCAGATGGCGCGACACCCGCGGCTGGCTCTGCCCCAAGATCTGCACGAGATCGCTGACGGTCAGCTCGCCCCGCGCGCAGACGGCGAGGAGGCGGAGCCTCGTCGGCTCCGCGACGGCGCGCAGGGCGGCAAGCACCTCGTTCACGATGCGGATATAAACATGTCTTTATATGTCCCCGCAATCGGATTCTGCCTCGCCCGGCCGGAGCGCCGGAGCGAACGGGCAACCCGCCGAGGCGAACTCGAATGCGGGCAGAGCAATCGATCGCGACAGACAGCGCGCCCGGGCGTGGATGCCGTTGCCCCGCAGCAGCACGACGACGGCGTACCCCTTCCACGTCCGTGATGCCGCCGCGACGCGCTCGGCGACCGTTGCGCCCGGCAGCGGTGCCGCTTATCTTCTCGTCCCCCGGCGCGGGCGTAGTTCAGTGGTAGAACGTCAGCTTCCCAAGCTGAATGTCGTGGGTTCGATCCCCATCGCCCGCTCCATCCTTCTTATCCCCTGAAGCAATTGGGCGACACCGCCGGCACCGCGGGCGTCGGGCGTTTCGCGGCCGCGGTGACTCCGCCTGCTCGGCGCTGCTGTCGGCCGGGCGGGGCCTCCGGCGCAGCACGACGTAGTCGGGATCGCGCGCAAGAGCGACCCGGCGCGCGTCCTCACCCGAGGCGGCGATCAGCTTCACCGTCACCATGCGCAATTCCGCCTCCGCCCGCGCCGCAAGGCGCCGAACGCGGTGGCGCCGAAGGTGAGCGCGTCGCTCACGAGTCCGAAAGGGGAGCCGACGAGCGTGTTGTGCCCGGCCGACGTGAGGGAGCCCGCGAGAAACCACCAGCACATGCGATGCGGCGCGACCTCCACTCTTCCCACCGTGGCGAGCACTGCGCCCGCGACCGCGAAGAACGAGGGCCAGCCGCGCCAGTTCTGCGCCGCGACGATGCCGAGAATGGCGAGGCAGCCGCCGTTGACGGCGAGCAGCACGCCGCGCGTCCTGACGCGCCACGCGGCCGCCGTCTGCACGATCGCGACGAGGCATGCGGCGGCTCCTGTGGTCGAGCCGATGAGAGCGAAATGCGCAGCGAAGAGCGCCGTGCTGGACGCTTGTCCCGCCAGCATCGCCTCACGGCGTGCGAAGAGCGGCCAGGCGGCGCCCACGGCCACGCCGAGGAGCCCGAAGATGGAGGCCGGGGAAGCCGGATCGAAGATGCTGTGGAGGACGGTGCTCATGCCGCCCCCGGTAGGGTGGGCGACGTAAATCGCCGCTTAACATCAACATTGCTGACGCAGCGCAGCCATGTACTTCGCGAGGGCGAGGAACGCGGCGCTTTCGCTCGACGCACGCCTTGTCGTGCATTGGTGCTGGCAGCCGCAGCGCGCCGACGTCGCGGCCGCCGAACAGCCGTGCATGCGAGAGCGGAGGACGCGCGTAGCTTTTCGCTCGCGCTGCGCGGGCGTCGTTCAAGGGTAGAACGTCAGCTTCTGAAGCTGAGCACCGTAGTTCAATCCCCATCCTCCGCTCGGTCCATAGCAGCTCATAGCCGCCGAAAGCCCTCGGAATCTCGGAGTGGTTCGGATATCGTGGCATTCTTCCGGCTGCTCACTTTTGCCCGGTTGCGCGCGGCTTTTCGTCGCTGCGCACCCGATGGAGGAGCCAAGAAGATGCCGCGAGCCACGTTCACGGACCTCTCCGTCCGGCACCGCCGCACCTGGATTCGGATGCGCGGACGGACTCGCGCGCGGACGACGATCGGCTCCTCCCCCGACAGCTCACTCCCGGAAGGTAAGTCGGCGCTGAGGCAACGCCCTCAGCCAACCTGTCGTCGCAGCTCAGGGAGGAAACCATGGCAGAGACGAAGTGGATGCTCAGAGGCAGCACCTACGTCCACTGCAATTGCGACTTCGGCTGTCCTTGCCAGTTTCTTGCACGCCCGACGCATGGCACCTGCTACGCGGTCGCCTGCTTCGATGTCGAAGAAGGCGTGCATGGGACGACACGTCTCGACGGTCTGCGTTTCGCTATCATCGCGCATTGGCCTGGCGCGATCCACGAGGGCCACGGTGAAGTTCAGCCGATTGTCGACGAGCACGCCAATCCGGCGCAGCGCGAGGCGATTTTGCGCATCATGAGCGGGCTCGACACCGAACCGGGTGCGACGCTGTTCCAGGTCTTCTCCACCACTTTCGAGAAGGTGCACGATCCGATCTTTGCGCGGATCGAGTTCGAACTCGATCCGACGGCTCGGAGAGTGCGCTTCCGCGTCCCGACTCTGATCGACTCCAAGGCCGACGCGATCCGCAATCCGGTGACCGGCGAGGCGCAGATCGCCCGCATCAACTTGCCGAGGGGTTTCGAGTACGATGTCTGCGACGTGGTGAATGGCGGCGGCGAGGCGCACGGAATGGGACCGCTCGCCTTCACTTTGCAAGACACGCACGCGCATTTCGCCAAGCTGCACATGACGGAATCCGGCGTCGTCCACTGATGCTCGAAGCGGTTCTGCGCCGCGAGCAGGCGACGGTGGTGGCGATGCTGGTCGCCATCACGGTCGCCACGTGGACCTACATCCTGCGGCTCGCCGTCGCGATGCCGATGAACCGCATGATGATGCCGCGCGACTGGACAGTGCACGAAGCGCTGTTCATGTTCGTGATGTGGTCGGCGATGATGGTCGCCATGATGGTGCCGTCCGCCTCGCCGATGGTGCTCATCTACGCCCGGGTCGCGCAGCAGGCGCAGAAGCAGGGAAAGCCATTTGCCGCTACGGCCTGGTTCGTCGGCGGCTATCTCGCAGCGTGGATCGGCTTCTCGGGATTGGCGACGGCAGCACAATGGGGCTTGGAGAGTCTGGCCCTGCTGACGCCGATGATGGCGAGCGCGAGCCCCTATTTCGGTGGCGCGGTGTTGATCGTCGCGGGTCTCTATCAATGGACCCCGCTCAAGGAGCGTTGCCTCGCCAATTGTCAGGCACCGTTCGTCTTCATTCAGCGGCATGGCGGCTTTCGCCGTGACCCGCAAGGCGCGTGGCTGCTGGGACTGCGCCACGGCCTTTATTGCCTCGGCTGCTGTTGGGCGCTGATGGCGCTGCTCTTCGTCGGCGGTGTCATGAATGTGCTCTGGATTGCCGCGCTGACGCTCTTCGTCCTGATCGAGAAGGCGCTCGCCACCGGCCGCTGGGTGTCGCGCGTTTCGGGCGTCGGCTTTGTCGCCGCCGGGCTTTGGCTGATGACGCAGTAGGAGAGCTCCCGTGCTCGCAAACCGTCGGCGGGAGCCTGAGATTTCGCGTTGCGCGTATAGCGCCAAGCGTTTCTTTTCGAGACGCCGTCTACGCCCGACGCATCGAAGAAGGTCTCGCCGAAGCGGTTTGGAGCGGCTGAGCGAACCCGCCAAGCGCTTTTCCTTCTCGTGCCGACAGCTTCACGGTCGCTGTGACGTTTGGCGGCGTTGGAGCCTGAAAGCGGCGCCAAGAGGAGAAGGCTGGATTTCCGCGCGCGCCCATCGCCCGCTCCAGAAGCCCCGTTATCGCGAGGATTTCGGCGCCTCGCCTAGAAAGCCCGAACGGCGCGCGCTCGTCGCGCTCGGCCTGCGTTTTTCCGGTTTGGAGGCCCAGGGGGGGGGGTGGGGCGC
>JADGGZ010000032.1 GCA_019689675.1 Rhodospirillales bacterium
GGCACGAACCGCGCGTCGACCGCGCCCTGCCGTCAGATCTTCGGCTTGGTTTTCGCGGGCTTGTCCCCCGCTGCCATCCTGTCGACCTCGACCTTCGTCTCGCGCACCTTGTCGCCGACCGTCTCCGTGCGCTCCTTAACGTCTTTGCGAATCACGACCTCCTCGGTCGCGCCCGCCTTCTTGGCGACGACCGGCTCCTCATGCCGCTCCGTCACCTCGAACTCGCGATCCGGGAACGCCTCGTCGCCGGAACGGTCGCTCCCCGAGGCAGGACGCCGCTCGACGATCACGCGCTCGTCGCGAAGAGTCACCTGCGCCTCGGCCGGTCGCTCGACCGTGTAGGCACGGACGCGGTAGGTCCGCTCGGTGTGCCGCTTGCCGACCTCGAGCTCCTCCTTGGCGACCGGGATGCGCTGCTCGCCCTGCGACTCCCTCGTCGGCCTCGGCGGAGCCGTCCCGCTCGCTGACGTGCTCTCGATGGCGCCTTCCGTGCCGCCGTCCATCGTCAGCGGATTCGCCTCCTCGAGAATGCTCTCGGCGCGTGCGCGTTGCTCGTCATCGTGGAGGCGCACGGAAAGCGCAGTCTTGCCGTCGCGAAGATTGGAACGATACCAGTCCTGCTCGCTCTCCGAGGGCGTGGCGCCGAAGAGCCAGTCCCAGAAGCTTTCCGGTTCCTGCTGCTGCGTAGCGGCGGACCCCATGCCGGATCCTTCTGGACTGAGACCGATCTCCCTGTCGGCGATGCCGATGCCCAGCAACCGATTGCGGACGTTCTCGGCTTCAGCGCGTGTAGGATAGACAGCGACCAGCGTCTGCATCTGCTTGCCCTCGTTTTCTTGCGATACCTATCGAGGGCAACACGAGGACCGGTGCGTCGTTCCGGCCGAGAAGCCGCATCGCTCCGGGAGCGCTCTCCGCGCAGGAAGACTTGCGACGGCGGTCCGGCCGAGGCTCAGCGCGGGACGGGAACGCGGCCTACCACAGGGACGAGGTCGGCGCCGCTCCGCGGACGCACGACGAAGATTTCGCCGGACGACGGATGCATGCCGGTGAGGGCCTGGATCGTCGCGCCATGCGTCACGACGACGAGCGTGCCTTCGCCGCGCCAGGAATCGACGAGCGCGCGCGTGCCTTCGATGAGAGCCTGGCGCTGGTTGCGCAGGACGACGGGGTTGCCGAGCGTCTCCACGATCTCGACCGGGCCCAGATTCAACAGCGTCGCAGTATCGCGGCAACGACACCAGGGCGAGCTCACGATCTTCCCGATCCATGCGCGCTGGCCGCGGAGCATCGCGCCCATCGCCGCCGCGTCCGCCCGCCCCTTTTCGCTGAGGTTGCGCTGCGTCGCGCAATCGTCGACACGGAACCCGGGCGGATCGGCGGCTCCCGGCGCCTCGCCATGGCGCATCAGCGCGACGTGACCGCCGGACCTGAGCGCCGCCAAGGCGGCCCCCTCGTCCGCCGAAGCGGGCGCGGCGCCCACGAGAGCGACGAGGAGGAGCGCCAAGAGCCGCAACATCGGGCGGCTCATCGGCGCGATCGGAACCGCTCCGGCGGCTGCGGGTTGTTCGCAGGGTTCGTGTCGTGCTTGGAAAGACGCACGATGAGATCGCCGCCGACGAGCGGCTGCAGGTCCGCTTCGAGCGCGTCCGCCTTCTCCTTCGGGTAGACCTCGTCGCCGTCGACGTAGATCGTGAACGACTTCGTGTACTTGCGCTCCTTCTCGGGATCCTCGATCGTCGCCTTGGTCCACGCGTAGAGCGGATAGTCGGCGGTGCCGCGCCTCTCGGCCTCGGCGACGTAATCGGCGAAGGCGTCGAACTGCGACTTCATCGTCGCGCGGTACTTGTCGAGGATGCGCGTCAGCGGCTCCAGCGCCGGGTTTCGCGGATCCCGCCGCGCCAGCGCCGCGACCTCGTCCTCGAGGGTGATCCGGATCTGGTAGGCCCACTCCTTCGTCATCTCTGATCTCCTGAGCGAAACGCCGCGGCGATTTCCGGTCGCGCCGTCGCAAGCATAGGCCGTCCCGACCGTCGCCTCACGCAGATCGAGACGCGGCCGCCCGGGGCACGAGGCCGACGAGAGCGTCGACCACGGGCTCCAACTCGAAGCGCCCGCGGCGGAGATCGTGCCCGGCGCCGTCGACAGGGAAGAGCCGGGTCGCGGCGGGAATGGCGGCGATCGCAGCGGAGAGCTCCTCGCGCGTCGCGAAGGCATCCCTCTCGCCGTGGACGAACACGGCTGGCGTGACGAGTCGGGGAAAGTGCGCAGTCCGAAGGGACGAAGGCTTTTTCGGCGGGTGAAGCGGATAGGAGAGGAGAAGGAGCGCATCGGCGACGCCGGGCTCCTCCGCCGCGAGGACGCTCGCCTGGCGCCCGCCGTAGGAATGACCGCCGAGAAGAAGCGGTCCTAGGGCTCGGGCGCGGAGCGCGGCGGCAGCCGCACGCAGCCCTGCCCGGTCCGCGGCCGCGTCGGCCCGACCCGGCGGACCCGATGCGCGGCGCTGGCGGAACGGCAGATCGCAGCGGAGCACGCAATATCCGGCCTCGGCGAACGCCGACGACACCGCCACCAGGAGCGGCGCGTTGCAATCGCTTCCGGCGCCATGCGTCAGCACGAGCCCGCCCTTCGTGGCCGATCCCGGCCGATGGAGCCAGGCGCGGACGCCGTCCGCCGCGAAAGCCGCGATCGTCGTCATCGCTCGAGGATCGGCGGGAGTCGAAGAGGCTGCAAGGCGGGCGCCTCGCTGTCGTAAAATGGGACGGACAGAAGACGCGCCGCAACGCAGGGGTAACCCATGACAGCGCTCTTCGCCGTTCTCGTCACGGCCGTTTCGACCATGGCGGCGGGCATCGCCGCGGCGCAGGAGACGCCGGCGAAGCCGCCCCGCGCGGTGTCGCTCTACAAGACCGCGGACTCGGCAGCGTGCTCGGACGACGTCACCGTCTGGGTCGATCCCGAGCGCCGGCTCTACTACGTCAAGGGCGATCCGCTCTACGGCAAGACGCGGCCCGGCGGCTACAATTGCCGGCGCCACGTCGAGGCCGCAGGTTACCGACCCGGCAGGCAGGCCACTCCGCGATAGGAACAGCCGTCAGGCGCCGGCGCCCGGCTCGGTCCTCTTCTCGCCGATGCCCGAAGTAGTACTGCCGGCCTCCTCCTTGACCGCCTCGGCGGTCTCGGCGATCGCCTCGCGCGCGGCATCGGTCGCCGCCGCCGCGGCCGTCGAGGCGACGTTGCGCGCCTTGTCGAGCATCTCCTCGCCTGCCTGCTGCGCGCCGCGCCGAAGCTCCTCCCGCGTGTCGCCGATATATTCTTCCTCGATACGCGTGGAGGGAAGCGAGGCGCCGATGATTGCGCCGGCGAGGAAGCCGAGCGCACCCACCGCGAGAGGATGATCCTCCAGGAGCTGGGTGAAGCGGTCGCGCGCGTCTCCGAGGCGCCGTCCCGCCAAATCAGCGTATTCGCCGGCGACATCGGTCGCCTGGCGGCCGTATTCGCCGACTTTTCCCACCGCGTCGGAGGCGGTGCCACGAGCGCGCTCGGCAGCCTCGGCAGCTGTTCCGTAGGCGGACCGCGCCGTCTCGCGCGCCGTGGAGGACGCGCGCTGCGCCATGCCCCCCGACCCGCCGGCATACCCGGTGCCCGTCGTAGCCCGCGCACCGGATTCGGCGCCGTAGCCCGCGGTCGGCATCTCCGTTCCGCCGTGACGCGCCGCCTCTTCGCGCTTCGTCCAGGCATGGGCGTAGGAGCGCTCGCCGCCCCGCCCGATGAGACCGCGCACGCGCTCGCCCACCGAGCCCGCCGCATCCGCGGCGCGGTCGCCGAGATGCCGGCCGGTGCGGGTCTGGGCCAGCATCAGCCAGCCGATCCCGGCGCCGATCAGCGCCAACGGAAGCGGGTTCTCCCGCAGCACGCGCCCGACCTTGCCCATGTCTCCGCTCATCCCGTCGCGCATCATGTCGAAACCCTTCTCCAAGAGTTGCCGCGGCGCCAGCCGTCCCTCGATCGCCTCCAGCGTCTGGCTGAGGTCGGAGCGCGTCCTTGCGATCTCCGCCTCGATCTCGTCGGGCCTTTTCGCTCGCGTCATCGCACCTGCTCCTTGGCCCATTCGGCGTCGTCCTTGATCGTGCGCAGCGTCCGCCGCGGCACGAGATTGTCGGCCTTGAAGCGGTTCTTGCCGACGAGGGCGACGATGCCGCCGATGACGAGAACCACCACCCCGACGATGACCGCCGCCAGCCACGGCTCGACCACGTTCGAAAGTCCCATCACCGCCGCGGCGAGGAGGACGAGGAACCCCGCCCAGGCGACCAGTGCACCGGCCGCCATCATCGCCCCGCCGGTGCCGAGCGCGCTCGCCTTCTCGGAGAGCTCGGCCTTCGCGAGGTCGATCTCGTGTCGGAAGAGGCGCGAGAAGTCCCGTGCGAGATCGGAGAAGAGGCCGGCGATCGAGCGGTCCGGCTTCGGCGTCGGAAACGGCTCGACGTTTTCGCGCCGTGGCGCCTGCATCAGGCGGTCCCTTTCGTGCCGAGCTCGCCGAAGCCCGTACGCGGCCCGGCGGGGTCGTTGCCGTAGCCGGCAGTGCGCGGCTCGCTGCGCCGCGCGCCGAAATCGCCGTAGCGGACGGTCTCCGTTTCGAACCGGCCGCGTTCGCTACCGACGCCGCGACCGTGCCGCCACCGCTCAGGCTCGCGCTCGGCGGAGCCCGCCATGAAGCGACCAGCGATGAACCCGGCCGCGACCGCGCCGATGAGAAAAAGCGTCGGCTGGCGGCGCGCGAAATCGTCGAGCTCGGCGATCATCTCGCCGAACCGGCGCCCGCGTACCGACTCGGAGAAGCGGTCCACCGTCTCGGCCGCGCGCTCGGCATAACGCGCGACCGTCTCGTTCTCGCCGCGAAGATTGCCGGCGGTTCGCCGCAGCGCCTCGGCGAAGCCGTGCACGCCCTCGGCCGCCCGCTCCTTGCGCTCCTCCAGCATCTCCTCGGCGGCGTGACGGACGTCGCCGAAGAGCTGGCCGACCATGCCGCGCGCCTGCTCGACCGTCTCGCCGGCTTGGCGCCGGATGTCGCCGCGCGCCTGCCCGTCGCCGTCGCCGCGCCAAGCGTCTCCGCCCATCCTCGAGGCGGGCCCCGCGACCGACGGCTTCTCGCCCGCGGTCGCCTGTTCCGCGGGGGCCATCCCGGCCTTATCCTCGTCCATCGAAAACCTCCTCGTTCACGGGTGCTTTTCGCCCTCGCGGCAGAGGCCGGAGGCGTAACTCTTCAACGTCACGTGCCGAGAGCGGTTCCACTAGCGCGCAGCACGGATCGGGATTGCGGGTCCCGCTCGCCTCGTGCTCTGTTGGCGCCGAACGCAGGCCGCGCCACGAGCGGGATTCCGCAAGACGGCGCACGCGAGCCGCGCGACCGAGTCTGCAAAGCGGCTTCGTGCCGGGACGACGAACGATGACGAGCCACACTTTCTTCTGCATCGACGGCCACACCTGCGGTAACCCGGTCCGGCTCGTCGCCGGCGGCGCCCCGCCGCTCGAAGGCGCGACCATGTCGGCCAAGCGGCAGGATTTTCTCGCTCGCTACGACTGGATTCGCCGCGCCCTCATGTTCGAGCCGCGCGGCCACGACGTGATGTCGGGATCGATCCTCTATCCGCCGACGCGCGCCGACTGCGACGTCGCGATCCTCTTCATCGAAGTCTCGGGATGCCTGCCGATGTGCGGCCACGGCACGATCGGCACGGTGACGATGGCGCTGGAGCAGGGTCTCGTCGCGCCGAGGGAGGAAGGCCGTCTCGCGCTCGACGCTCCTGCGGGACGTGTCGTCGCCGAGTACGAGCGGCAGGGGCGCTTCGTCGAGAAGGTGCGGATCCACAATGTCGCCTCCTACCTCGCCGCGACCGAGGTCAAGATCGACGTGCCCGGGCTCGGCGAGCTCGTCTGCGACGTGGCCTACGGCGGAAACTTCTACGCGATCGTCGAGCCGCAGAAGAACTACCCCGGCCTCGAGCACCTCTCCGCGGACGAGATCCTGCGCCTATCGCCGGTCGTGCGACGCCTCATGCGCGAGGCGGTAGACGTCGTCCATCCCGAAGACGCGACGATCCGCGGCGTCAGCCACGTGATGTGGACCGGAAAGGCGCGCGATCCCCGCGCTCATGCGCGCAACGCGGTCTTCTACGGCGAGCGGGCGATCGACCGCAGCCCGTGCGGGACCGGCACCTCGGCGCGGATGGCGCAGCTCGCTGCGCGCGGCAAGCTGCGGGTCGGCGACGCGTTCATCCACGAGAGCATCATCGGCAGCCTGTTCGAAGGCCGCGTCGAAGCAGCCGCGGCCATCGGCGGCCGCGACGCGATCCGGCCGTCGATCGCCGGCTGGGCGCGCATACACGGCTTCAACACCATCTTCGTCGACGAGCGGGACCCCTTCGCGCACGGATTCCAGCTCGTCTGAACGAGACTCGCGGCCGGGCGTTCACGGTCCATGATCGAAATCCTCGCCCGGAACTGGTGGGCGATCGCGTTGCGCGGCGCGATCGCCGTGGTCATCGGCATCCTCGCCTTCGCCCTTCCCGGCCTTACCCTCGCCTCCCTCATTCTGCTCTTCGCGATCTACTCGCTCATCGACGGCGCCTTCGCGATCGTCGCCGGCGTTCGCGCGGCGAGAGAGGGGGAGCGCTGGTGGCCGATGGCGCTTGAAGGCGTCGTCGATCTCATTGCAGGCGCGATCGCCCTCCTCTGGCCGATCGCGACGGTGCTCGCCTTCGTCTTCCTCGCCGCGGCCTGGGCGATCGTCTCCGGCATCCTTCTCCTCGCCGGCGCGTTCCGCCGACGCGAGATCCTGCTCGGACTCGCCGGAGGCTTCTCGATCGTCTGGGGCGTGCTGTTCGCGCTCTGGCCGGGCAAGGGCGCCCTGGCGCTCGTCTGGCTCTTCGGCATCTACGCGCTCGTCTTCGGGGTGGCGCTCGTCGTGGCCGGGTTCCGTCTGCGCGGCGCCCGGTCGCCGGCACGCGGCCCCGTCACCGGCGAGGCCTATGCCGGCGACAAGCCTTCCGGGAATTAGAAGGCGCGACGGCGCAACGGGAGGAACGCTAGGCAGCGCCCCCGGCGGCGGGATAAGAAGCCGCGGTCGATGGCCCTTTTCTTTCCGACACGAAGAGGCGCGGTGCCGCTCCTCGACGCCTTCTGCCGCGCGGCGGCAAGGCGATGAAGATCCTCGCTCTCGAAACCTCGGGCTCCGCGTGCTCGGTCGCGCTGCGGGCGGGGGGCGCGCTCCTCGTCCACCGGCGCGAGGAGATGCTGCGCGGCCAGTCGGAGGCGCTCCTGCCGATGATCCGCGAGGCGATGCGCGAGGCGGGGCTCGGCTTTCCCGAGCTCGATCTGGTGGCGGCGACGGTCGGTCCCGGCGCCTTCACCGGGATCAGGATCGGCCTCGCCGCCGCACGCGGCATCGGCCTTGCCGCGCGTCTTCCGGTGCTCGGCGTCACCACGTTCGAGGCGATCGGCGAGGCAGCGGGCTGGCCGCCCGCGCTTCTCGCGGCCGTGGACAGCCGGCGCGATGACGTCGTCTTCGTCCAGATGCTGCCCGACGGGCCGCCGCTGGCGGTGGCGCCGGAATCGCTCGCCGAGCACGTCCCGCAGGGCCCGCTCCGCGTCGCGGGGGATGCGGCCGAGCGCGTCCTCTCCCTCCTCGGCCCCCGGGCCGAGCGCCTTCCGGCGCTCGCCGACGCCGCCGCGGTGGCGAGCCTCGCGGCGCGGCGCTTCCGCCCGGGCGTGACGCTTCCGGCGCCCCGACCGCTCTATCTCCGACCGGCCGACACGACGGCGCCGAAGCGATGATCCGAGCCGAGCCGGCGCACGCCGAGCTTCTCGCGGCGATGCACGCCCGCTGCTTTCCGGACGATCCCTGGGACGCGCAGGCGATGCGGGAGATCCTCGCGATGCCCGGCAGCTTCGGCTTCTTCGACGAGCGCGGCTTCGCGATCGGCTATGTCGCCGCCGATTCCTGCGACCTCGCAACGCTCGGCGTGCTGCCGGAGGCGCGCCGAAAAGGCGCCGGGCGCGCGCTTCTCGAGGCGCTCTGCGCCGAGGCGAAGCGGCGCGGCGCCGTCGCGGTCGTGCTCGAAGTTGCTGAAAATAACACCGCCGCGCGCAACTTGTACGCGAAATCCGGCTTTTCCGTTGAGGGATTCAGAAAGAACTATTACCGCGACAGCAGCTCGGCATTGCTGATGCGACGGCGGATCTAAATGCAGAAGTGGCTTTTTTCTTCGGCTCCGTTGTTGCGCCGAGAAAAAAACCTCCATATAGAGTCATGAACTTCCCTCGCTGAGGCTCAGGCAAGTATGGCTGATCAGTCGAATACCAACGATCTGCTGGCGCTCACGACCGAAATCGTCGCCGCGCATGTGTCCAACAACACCGTAGCGGTCTCCGACCTGCCCCAGCTCATCAATCAGGTCTACCAGTCGCTGCAGAACATCGGCGGCGCCGCCGGGCCTGCCCAGCCGGAGCGGCCGCAGCCGGCGGTAAACCCGAAGAAGTCGGTGACGCCCGACTACATCGTCTGTCTCGAGGACGGCAAGAAGCTGAAGATGCTGAAGCGGCACCTCAAGACGGCTTACAACATGACGCCCGAGGAGTATCGCGAGCGCTGGGGCCTGCCGGCCGACTATCCGATGGTCGCGCCGAATTACGCCAAGCAGCGCAGCCGGCTCGCCAAGGAGATCGGGCTCGGGACCCGCGCCCGGAAGGGCCAGTAGAGCCCGCGGGTAGGAACGCGCGTCCGGTTCCTGTATGATGGCCGCTTCGGTGTCGCCCGACGGGAGGGACATGGTCTCGCGCCTCGAGCGCCTCTGTATCGACAAGGGGCTGAAAATGACCGAGCAGCGCCGCGTCATCGCGCGCGTGCTGTCGGATGCCGAGGACCACCCCGACGTAGAGCAGGTTTACCGGCGGGCGACGGAAATCGATCCCCGTATTTCGATCGCGACCGTCTATCGGACGGTCCGGCTTTTCGAAGAAGCCAATATCCTCGCCAAGCACGATTTCGGCGACGGCCGGTCGCGCTACGAAGAAATGCGCGAGGACCATCACGACCATCTCATCGACGTGCAGTCCGGCCGGGTTGTCGAATTCCGCAACGAGGAAATCGAAGAGCTGCAGCGGCTGGTCGCCGAGCAGCTCGGCTACAAGCTTGTCGGCCACCGCCTCGAGCTCTACGCCGTGCCGCTCGAGAAGAAGACGAGGGACTGAGGAGGGGATGGGGGATGATCGATCGAGCCGGGCGGCCGCTCGAGAGTGAGCCGGCGCCCGCGGCGTGCAGGATCGTCGACCTGCGCGCCGGCAATCTGAGCGTCCGCCTCGCCGAAAGCGTCGGCGAGGTCGATGCCGCTCAGGCGCTTCGCTACCGCGTCTTCTACGACGAGATGGGCGCCCGGCCCGATGACCGCATGGCGAGGCTCCGGCGCGATTTCGACGATTTCGACGACGTCTGCGACCACCTTCTCGTCATCGATCACGCCAAAACCGGGCGCGAGGCGGTCGTCGCGACCTACCGGCTCATCCGCCGCGAGCACGCACAGCGCCTCGGGCGCTTCTACTCCAGCGGCGAGTTCGACATCTCGAACGTCCTTTCCTGGCCCGGCGAGGTGCTGGAGCTCGGACGGTCCTGCGTCGACCGGGGCTACCGGACGCGCGCGGCGATGCAGCTTCTCTGGCGCGGCATCGCGGCCTATGTCTTCCATCACGACATCGAGCTGATGTTCGGGTGCGCGAGCCTTCCGGGACAGGACCCGGACGCGCTGGCGCTGCCGCTTTCCTATCTCCACTACCACCATCTCGCGCCGCCTGCCCTGCGGCCGCGCGCCCTCGACGCTCTGCACGTCTCGATGAGACGCCTGCCGCCGCACGAGATCGAGCCGGCGAAGGCGCTCGCCGAGCTGCCCCCGCTCATCAAGGGCTATCTCCGCCTCGGCGGCTTCGTCGGCGAAGGCGCGGTGATAGACCGCCAGTTCAACACGACCGACGTCTCGATCGTTGTGAAGACCGACCTCGTCACCGACAAGTACTACAAGCACTACGAGCGGCAGGCGAGAGACGTCTGGGCGGCCTGAATGGCAAGCGCGGCGTGGCTCGACTCGTCCGTCCGGGCCTTCGGCTCGGGGGCGACGCATTGCACGGGTGCGCGTACCCTCCCGGTCCTCTGAATGGCAGCGACCGCGCTGAAGCTGTTCCGGCTTTCGCTCTATCTCGGCTTCACCGTGCCGATGATGGCGGTTCAGGCCGCGCTCCTTCTCGCCAAGTCGCCTTGGCGCGCGACGTTCCCGCGCTGGTACCACCGCGTCTGCTGCAGGATTCTCGGATTCCGGATCGAGGTGCGCGGCGAGATTTCGCCGAAGCGGCCGACGCTGTTCGTCGCCAACCACACCTCCTACATCGACATCACCGTTCTCGGCGCGGTGCTCGACGCCTCGTTCGTGGCGAAGCACGAGGTCGCGCGCTGGCCTTTCTTCGGCTGGCTCGCCAAGCTGCAGCGCACCGTCTTCATCGACCGCAGCGCGCGCAACAGCGCCGTGCATAAGCAACGGAACGCGATCGCCGAGCGGCTCGAGGCGGGCGACAGGCTCATCCTCTTCCCGGAGGGGACGAGCAACGACGGCCTCCGCGTGCTGCCGTTCAAGAGCGCGCTCTTCTCCGTCGCCGAGCATCGCGTCCGCGGCGAGCTTGTTCCCGTCCAGCCGGTCTCGGTCACTTACGCGCGGATCGACGGCATGCCGATCGGCCGCGCCTTGCGGCCGTTCGTCGCTTGGTATGGCGGGATGGACCTCGCACCCCATCTATGGGAATTGCTCGGGCTCGGCGTCATCACAGTGGTCATCGAGTTCCACCCGGTCGTGACGATCGCGGAGTTCGGATCGCGCAAAGCGCTCGCCGAGCATTGCCGGCGCGCGGTGACGGCAGGGGTCGTCGCAGCGCTCACCGGCCGGGCACCTCGTCCCGCCCCGGCGCCCGCGAAAGCGGCGGCATAACCGGAACACCAATGTCGAAGAAGCTCTACATCAAGACCTACGGCTGCCAGATGAACGTCTACGACTCGGCGCGGATGGCCGAGGTGCTGGCGCCGCTCGGCTACGCGCCGGCGGAGAGTCCCGAGGCGGCGGACATGGTCATCCTCAACACCTGCCATATCCGCGAGAAGGCGGCCGAGAAGGTCTTTTCCGAGCTCGGCCGACTGCGGCCGCTCAAGGAGCAGCGCGGCACCGTGCTCGCGGTCGCCGGCTGCGTGGCGCAGGCCGAAGGGGCCGAGATCATCCGCCGGGCGCCGTTCGTGGACATCGTCCTCGGTCCGCAGACCTACCACCGGCTGCCCGAGATGGTGGCGCGCGCGAGCCGCGCCGGCGGCCACGTGCTCGAAACGGACTTTCCCGCCGAGGAGAAGTTCGACCACCTGCCCGAGACGAAGGCGGCGCCGGGCGTGACCGCGTTCCTGACGATCCAGGAAGGCTGCGACAAGTTCTGCAGCTTCTGCGTCGTCCCCTACACGCGCGGCGCCGAGTACTCGCGACCGGCCGAAGACGTGCTGCGCGAGGCGCGCCGGCTCGTCGAAGGCGGCGCACGCGAGCTGACCTTGCTCGGACAGAACGTCAACGCCTATCACGGCATCGAAGGCGGGCTCGGCGCGCTCGTGCGCCGGCTCGCCGAGATCGAGGGCCTCGCCCGCATCCGCTACACGACCTCGCACCCGCGCGACGTCGACGAGGGTCTCCTCGCCGCGCACGCCGAGGTCCCGAAGCTCATGCCGTTCCTCCACCTGCCGGTGCAGTCGGGCTCCGACCGCATCCTCGAGGCGATGAACCGCAAGCACAAGGCGGACGACTATCGCCGGCTCGTCGACCGCCTCAGGACGGCGCGGCCCGACCTCGCGCTCTCGTCCGACTTCATCGTCGGATTCCCCGGCGAGAGCGATGCCGATTTCGAGGCGACGCTCCGCCTCATCCGCGACATCGGCTTCGCCCAGGCGTTCTCGTTCAAGTACAGCCCGCGGCCCGGGACTCCCGCCGCGGCGCTCGAAGCCCAGGTACCGGAGGCGATCAAGGAGGAACGGCTGGCCGTCCTGCAGAGGCTCCTGGCGGAGCAACAGGCGCAATTCAACGCCGCGACCGTCGGGCGCACGGTCGAGGTGCTGTTCGAGAAGGAGGGCCGGCATCCGGGCCAGCTCGCCGGCCGCAGCCCTTGGCTCCAAGCGGTGCACGCGCCGGCTCCTCCCGATCTCCTCGGACGCGTCGTTCCGGTGCGCATCGCGAGCGCCGGGCGCAACAGCCTCGCGGGCGTCCTCGCATGACGGAGCCCGCCGAGGCCTCGGTGCAGATGCAGTTCGACGACAATCTGCTTCTGCCGCTCCTCTTCGGCGAGCGGGACCAGCATCTCGAGCGCATCGAGCGGCAGCTCGGCGTCTCGCTCGTCTCGCGCGGCAACCGGCTCGCCATCTCGGGCCCGCGGCCCTCGGCCGACGCGGCGCGCACGGCGATCGAGACGCTCTGGGAGCGGCTGAAGCGAGGCCTCGAGGTCGACGCCGCGGCAGTGGACGCGGCCGTCAGGATGGCGAGCAACGGGAACGGCTCCGCGGAGGCGGCCTTCCGCACCCGCAAGCGACACATCAGCGCCCGCTCGCCGACGCAGGCCGAGTACATCCGCGCTCTGCGCGAGAAGGAGCTCGTGTTCGGGATCGGCCCCGCGGGCACCGGCAAGAGCTATCTCGCGGTGGCGGCGGCAGTCGACGCGCTGATGACCGGACAGGTCGAGCGCATCATCCTGTCGCGGCCGGCGGTCGAGGCCGGGGAGCGGCTCGGCTTCCTGCCGGGCGATCTCAGGGAGAAGGTCGATCCCTATCTGCGCCCGCTCTATGATGCGCTCTACGACATGCTGCCGGGCGAGCTCGTGGCGAAGCGGCTGATGAGCGGCGAGATCGAAATCGCGCCGCTCGCCTTCATGCGCGGCCGCACCCTCGCCAACGCCTTCGTCATCCTCGACGAGGCGCAGAACACGACGCCGGTGCAGATGAAGATGTTCCTCACCCGTCTCGGCGAGAACTCGCGGATGGCGGTCACCGGCGACCTGTCGCAGATCGACCTGCCGAAGGACACAAAATCTGGCCTGCTCGACGCCCTCGAAACGCTACAGGGCGTGAGCGGAATCGCGGTCGTTCGGTTCACCGAGGCCGATGTGGTGCGGCACGCGCTGGTGCAGCGCATCGTCGAGGCTTATGATCGAAGGGACCGCAAGAAGCGGCGGACCGAGAATTCGGAACCCGCCCCCGCGAGCGGGGGCAATGCGAGCGATGGATCCTGACCCTAGTCGTCTACATCTAGACCTGATCGAAGCCTGCCCCGCCTGGGGCGCCGCGATCCCCGAAATCGATGCGTTATGCCGGGCAACCGCGAGCGCTGCGCTTGCCGCCGCGGCGGACCCGGGCGAGCACGAGCTGAGCGTGCTGCTCGCCGACGACGCCGAGATTCGCGCCCTCAACCGCGCGTGGCGAGGAAAGGACCAGCCGACCAACGTCCTCTCCTTTCCGGCCGGCGCGCCGACGGTGAACGGCGCGCCGCGCCTTCTCGGCGACGTCGCGCTCGCCTACGAGACGGTGGCCCGAGAAGCCGCCGAACAGGGCAAGAGCCTCGCCGACCATTTCCGGCATCTCCTCGTGCACGGCGTCCTTCACCTTCTCGGCCACGATCACGAGGAGGAGGAAGCGGCCGAGCGGATGGAGGGCCTCGAGCGGAAGATCCTCGCCGGGCTCGGCATCGCGGACCCATACCGCGAGGCGGCGCATGGCTGAAGCGGCCCCCTGGAAGAGCTGGCTGAAGCTCCTGCGCCGGCGCAACGGCGACACCGTGCGCGAAGAGCTCGAAGAGCTGATCGAGGAGCGCGAGGAGGACGAGGAGCCGATCGATCCGCACGAGCGCACGCTGATCGGCAACATCCTGAAGCTGCACGAGCTCGTCGCCGCCGACGTGATGGTGCAGCGGATCGACATCGTCGCCCTCGACATCGACACGCCGTTCGAAGAGGTCGTGCGGCTCTTCGTCGAGCAAGGACACTCGCGCTTCCCGGTCTACCGCGAGTCGCTCGACGACGTCGTCGGCATGGTGCACGTCAAGGACGTGCTTCCCTACGTCGCGGACCGCCGGCCGGTCCGGCTCGCGAAGATCATCCGCAAGGTGCTGTTCGTGCCGCCCTCGATGCCGGTGCTCGACCTCCTCCTGCAGATGCGGCTCTCGCGCGTTCACATGGCGATGGTGGTCGACGAGTTCGGCGGCATAGACGGGCTCGTCACGATCGAAGACCTCATCGAGGAGATCGTCGGCGAGATCGAGGACGAGCACGACGACGCGTACGCGCCGAAGCTCATCGACCGCGCCGACGGCACGGCGATCGCGGACGCGCGGACCCGGATCGAGGATTTCGAGGCGCGCGCCGGGCAGAAGCTGCTGCCGCCCGAATCGGAAGAGGAGGTCGAAACCTTGGGCGGGCTCGTCTTCACGCTTGCCGGGCGCGTCCCGCAGCGCGGCGAGGTGATCGAGCATCCCTCGGGCCTCTCCTTCGAGGTGCTCGACGCCGATCCGCGGCGCGTCAAGCGCTTGCGGGTCCGCGGCCTCCCGCCTCTGCCGGTCCCAGCGGGCGGCGCCGAGAGTTGAGGGCGCGAAAAATCCTGCTTCCGCCCGCGGAGAAAAGAACCCGGCGGTTCCCAAGCGCCGTGCCGCCTTCGCGGAGCGGCGCCGAAGGTCGCGGCGGTTGCGGTCCCTAGCCCGGGCGCGTTATTCCCCAGCCCGGCCGACCTCCGTCGTTGCGGGGAAGGCGGAGCGTTCTGCACGGTGAGGCGCGATGCACCTGCCGCATGACCGCGCTCGCGCGGCAGACTTGGCCGTGGGGCGCATGAGCTCGGAGTTCACGCCGCTGCGCCGCGCGGCGGCGTTCCTCGCCGAGCTTTCCGGCTGGCGGCGCTGGATCTGGTCGTTCCTCCTCGGCGCGCTCGCCGCCGCCGCGCTGCCGCCCATTGATTCGGTGCCGCTCCTCGTCCCCGCCTTCTCGGGTCTCGTCTGGATCATGGACGGAGTGCGGACGAAACGCGCCGCCTTCGCCGTCGGATGGTGGTTCGGCTTCGGCTTCTTCCTCGTCGGCCTCTACTGGATCGCGATCGCGCTCACCGTCGACGTCGCGCGCTTCTGGTGGATGATGCCGTTCGCGGCCGCGGGCTTCCCGGCGGGGTTCGGGTTCTTCACTGGAGCCGCCACAGCGGCCGCATGGCTCGTCGCGCCGACCGGGATCGCACGCATTCTCGCGCTCGCGATCGCCTGGAGCGCCGCCGAATGGCTGCGCGGCCACATTCTGACCGGCTTTCCCTGGAACCTCGTCGGCTACGCCTGGGCGGGAAGCTTTCCCGGCGGTCTCGCCGTGCTGCAGTCGACGGCGGCGATCGGGATCTACGGCCTCAGCTTCCTCACCGTTCTCGCGGCGCTCCTGCCGGCGACGCTCGCCGATCGGCGCCGGTGGCGCTGGGTTCCGACCATCGCCGCCGCGGCGCTCGTCGCAATCCCGGCGGTGCTCGGCGCCGCGCGGCTCTCGACCGGCGCGACCGAGATGCAGCCCGACGTCCGCCTCCGTCTCGTGCAGCCTTCGATCCCGCAGAGCCTCAAATGGGACGCCTCGGCGCGCGAGGCGAATTTCCGCACGCATCTCGCGCTCTCGGCGCAGCCCGGCGATCCCAACGTCGTGATCTGGCCCGAGGCGGCGGCGACCTTCTATCTCAATCGCGACGAGACGGCGCGCCGCGCGATCGCGTCGGTCCTGCGGCCGGGCGCCGTGCTCATCACCGGCGCGCCGAGGACGGATCCCGAGCCGCTCCCTCCCCAGCATGTCTGGAACAGCCTCGCGGTGATCGACGACGCCGGCAGGCTCGTCGCCACCTACGACAAGTTCCATCTCGTGCCGTTCGGGGAATACCAGCCGCTGCGCGGCATCCTGCCCATCGACAAGATCACGCCCGGCAACATCGATTTCTCGGCCGGGCCGGGACCGCAGACCTTGACGCTGCCCCACCTTCCCGCCGCGGGTCCCCTCATCTGCTACGAGGTGATCTTCCCCGGCGAGGTGGTCGACGAGCAGCATCGTCCGGCCTGGCTCCTCAATCTCACGAACGACGCGTGGTACGGGCGAAGCTCCGGTCCCTACCAGCACTTCGCGATCGCGCGCACGCGCGCGATCGAGGAAGGAATGCCGCTCGTCCGCTCGGCGAACAACGGGATCTCCGCGGTCGTCGATCCCTACGGCAGGGTGACCGCGAGGCTCGACCTCGATACGGTCGGCGTGCTCGACGCGGCGCTTCCGAAACCCATCGTGCCGCCGCCCTATGCGCGCTTCGGCGAGCTCGGCTACGTCGCGCTCGTCGGCGCGGCGTTCCTGGCGCTTGTTGCGCTGCGCCGCCGCTGAATCGTAACGACGATCGAATACGTCTCTTCAGCGGCAAAGAACGACCAGGAAGGAAACCAAGCCATTGCGAGAGCCTGGCCGGCGAGGGTTGCGCCGACACTCCCTCGGGCGCCGCTCCCCATGACCCTTTCTGCCGCTTCCCCGCTTCGGCCTCACGACTGGAGGCGCCGCACCAAGGGCGCGATCTCCTCGTCCCATGCCTTGGGCGTCAGGGGCCCCACGAAGCGCAGGCGGATCTTGCCCTCCTTGTCGACGACGTAGGTCTCCGGCACGCCGTAGACGCCGAAGTCGATCGCCGTGCGTCCGTCGCGGTCGACGCCGATGCGGGCGTAAGGGTCGCCGAGCTCCTCGAGGAAGCGGCGCGAGTCCTCCGGCTTGTCCTTGTAGGCGATGCCGACGAGAGGCACCGACTTGCCGATCCGCATCAGAACCGGGTGCTCGACGCGGCACGGCACGCACCACGAGGCGAAGAAGTTGACGAGCGTCACCTGTCCGCGAAGATCGGCGGCAGCGAGCCCGGGCTTGTCGGTCAGCGCCGGCAGGCCGAACTCGGGCACCGGCTTGTCGATGAGCGCCGAGGGGAGCGTCGAAGGGTCGCGCTGAAGGCCGAGCAGGAAATACCCGACGAGAACGACGAAGACGAGGACGGGGAGCGCGAAGAGGAGTCGCTTCACGGGGAGGAGAGGAACCTTATTCGAGCGCCTGGCGCAACGCCGCCGCCGCGGCGAACGCCGCGAGCGGCAGGGCGCCGACACCGAACGCGGCGAGGATGAGAAGATGGGGGCGCGGCGGAAGCCCCGAAACCGCCGCCTCGACCGCCGCGACGCCGAAGACGAGCACCGGGATATAGAGCGGCAGGACGAGGAGCGAGAGAAGGACGCCGCCGCGCCGGGCGCCGAGCGAGAGGGCGGCGCCGACCGCGCCGACGAGGCTGAGGCTCGGCGTGCCGAGGGCCATCGCCGCGATCAGGGTTGCATAGCCGTCGGCCTCGAGCGCGAGGAGGGCCCCCAGCACCGGCGCGGCGACGACGAGCGGCAGCCCCGTCACAAGCCAATGGGCTGCGCATTTCGCCAGAACCACGGCCTCGAGCGGCAGCGCCAGGAGCGCGAGCCCTTCGAGGCTGCCGTCCTCGAAATCGGCGGCGAAGAGGCGCTCGAGCGAAAGCAGGGCCGCGAGGAGCGCCATCACCCAGAGAACCCCGGCGGCGATGCGGGCGAGAAGCTGCGGCTCGGGCCCCACCCCGAAGGGGAAGAGCACCACCCCGAGCACGAAGAATCCGACCACCATGGCGGCGTCGCCGCCCTGGCGCAGCGCGAGCCGCACGTCGCGCCTGACGAGAAGAAGAAAAGGTCGCATCCGGAGGCGCGCGCACGATATCAATTCGTGGGCCCGGGCGCGACGTCGACGCGCTTCCGGGCTATCGTGGCTCGCCACCGCTGCATCATCGGCCGATGACCCGAATCCTCTACCACCTGCCGCTCTCGGCGTTCTCGCGCAAAATCCGGATCGTCCTCAAAGAGAAGAATCTCGAGGCGACGTTGCAGATCGAGCGCATCTGGGAGCGGCGCCCGGAGTTCCTTGCGCTCAATCCCGCCGGCGAGGTGCCGGTGCTGATCGAGCCCGACGGCACCGTGCTCGCCGACTCCAACGCGATCGCCGAGTATCTCGACGAGGTCCACCGCGACAAGCTGCTGCTCGGCCTCAACCCCGTCGACCGAGCCGAGGTGCGCCGCCTCGTCGGCTGGTTCGACGTGAAGATGAATCGGGAAGTCACCGAGAATCTCGTCGGCGAGAAGGTGATGCGCCGGCTCGGCGGCGGCGGCACGCCCAATTCGAGCGCGATCCGCGCCGGCCATGCGAACCTCGCCCACCACCTCGACTATATCGGCTGGCTCGCCGAGCGGCGGCGATGGCTCGCCGGCGACGTCTTCTCGCTCGCCGACATCGCCGCGGCGGCGCACCTGTCGACGATCGACTATCTCGGCGACGTGCCCTGGGATGCGCACGAGCCCGCGAAGGAGTGGTACGCGCGGGTAAAGAGCCGGCCGAGCTTCCGGCCGATCCTCGCCGACGTGGTGCCGGGCCTGCCGCCGCCGCCGCACTACGCCGATCTCGACTTCTGAGCAGCGCAGCCTTCCCGAGCGAGCCTCCTCGCTAGCTCCTCTTCAGCCGCGCGAGATTCGCCTTCGCGGCCGTGGCCGCCTCGCTCGCAGGCGCGAGCTTGGCGACCTGCTCCCAATCGCGGCGTGCTCCGTCGGCATCGCCCGCGAGCGCGAGAATATTGCCGCGCTCGAGCAGCGCATCGGGCGATTTGGGCGCGAGCTTCACCGCGCGCTCGGCGTCGAGAAGCGCCTCGTCGAGGCGCCCGAGCGCGCGCTTCGCCGAGGCCCGGAACGTGAGGGCGTCGGCGCGGCCCGGGTCTTTCGCGAGGACGCGGTCGAGATCGGCGAGCGCCTCGGCCGGCCTCCCGAGCGCCCCCGCCGCTACGGCACGATCGGTCAGCAGATCGAGGTCCTCGGGCGCGTCGAGAAGCGCCAGGGTCAGCATCTCGTGAGCCCGCACCGTGTCGCCGGCGAGCATCCATGCCTGGCCAGCCTGGCCGCGTACCTCGGCGCGGAGCGCCGGCGGCGCCTTCGTCATGGCGTTGCCGAGTGCCTCGAGACGCCGGGCCGCATCCGCGTATTGCCGGAGCCCGATGAGCGCCACCGCCGCGCAGTGCTCGGCCGGGTGCGCGCCGCCTTCGAGGCGCCAGCGCTCCGCCATGTCGCGCGCCGCCTCCGGATCGTTGCGCGCCAGCGCCATGCAGCGCTCGTAACGGTCGGCCTCGACGGCAGGCAGACGCTGCGCCGTCGCCGGCGAGGCGCCGAGCAGCAAAGCTCCGAAGACGAGAAGCGCCGCTGCTCCACGCCGCGGGCACGCAGACGCTCGGGGCCCGACATCGATCGTCATGATCGCGTCCTTCTTCGCGATTCCGGGCCGGCATGGCAACGCCGATCATGGCGATGACACGCGGGGAACCGACGCGAGCGGGTCGGCGCGCCGACCGAATCAGCGGCACCGCCACGGGCCTTCCCGAAGGCGACGGGCATGCCGGTCGAAAACCTCGGCCGCGCCGATATTATAACCCGCGGCATGAAGGTTTCGGCACTCGGCGGCCTCGGAAGCCGGTTCGGCAGCGTCGGACTCGCCTTCGCGGGTCCGGAATACCGGGCCTATGCCATCGGCAATCTCGTTTCGCTGGTCGGCACCTGGCTGCAGCGCGTCGCGGTCGGCTGGCTCGCCTGGGAGCTGACCCGCTCCGGCTTCTGGCTCGGCCTCATCGCCGCCGCCGATCTCGTCCCTACGGTCTTTCTCAGCCCCTTCGCCGGAGCGCTCGCCGACCGGCGCGACAAGCTTCGCGTCATCCGCGCGACGCAGGTCGCCGCGACCCTCCAGTCCGTCCTTCTCGCCGCCTTGACGTGGATGGGCGCGATGACGATCGAGCTCCTCTTTCTGCTCACGGTGACGCTCGGCATCGTCAACGCGATCAACCAGCCGGCGCGGCTCGCCCTCATCCCGAACCTCGTCGGGAAGGAGGCTCTGCCGTCGGCGGTCGCGATCAACTCGATCACGTTCAACATCGCGCGCTTCATCGGCCCCGCCCTCGCCGGCGCCATCATCGCCGGCCCCGGCACCGCAGCCGCCTTCGCCGTGAACGCTGCGAGCTTCCTCGTCTTCCTTGCGGCGCTCCGTTGGGTGGAGCCCGGGCGCGGCCGGCCGGAGCCCGGCACCGCCGCGCCGCGCACGCTCATCGAAGCCTCGCTCGACGGCTATCGCTACGCTTTGCACCACGACCTCATCGGGCTCGCCCTCATCGTCACCGTCGCGAGCTCGGTATTCGGCCGGCCCGTGGTCGAGCTTCTGCCGGGGTTCGCGGACGCCGTCTTCGGGCGGGGAGTCCAGGCGTTCGCCTGGCTCACCGCGGTCGTCGGACTCGGCGCGATCGCCGGCGGCCTCTGGATGCTGGAGCAGCCGCCGCCCGGCCGGGCGGTTCGGCGCCTCGTCGCCTTCCTGCTCGTGCTCGCAGCCTCCCTCCTCGCCTTCACCGCGACGCGCCAATACTGGATCGCGCTCCCCTCCCTCTTCGCTGTCGGGTTCGGCCTCGTGGTGACGGGCATCGGCGCTCAGACGCTCATCCAGATCGAGGTCGAGCCGGCGATGCGCGGGCGCGTCATGTCCATCTACGGCATGATCATCCGCGGAGGCCCGGCCCTCGGCGCGACCGTAATGGGCGGGGCCTCGGAAGGGCTGGGTCTGCGGCTTCCGGTCGCGCTCGGCGCGCTCCTCTGCATCGCGGCCTGGCTGTGGGCGCGCAGCCGGATGGTCGGCGAGACATGAGACTCTTCTGCTTCGGCCTCGGCTACACGGCGCTGGCGCTCGCGCGGCGCTATCCGGGCCCCGTCACCGGCACGGTCCTCAGCGAGGAAAAGCGCGCGGAGCTCGCGGCAGAGGGTATCGACGCGCAACTCTTCTCCGAAGCGCGCGTGCCGTCCGACACGAGGCGTATCCTCGTCTCGGTGCCGCCCGATGCCGAAGGCGACCCGGTTCTCCGCCGCTTCCCCGACCTCCGCGCGGACTGGGTCGGCTACCTTTCGACGATCGGGGTCTATGGCGATACCGGCGGCGCGATGGTCGACGAAACCGCTCCGCTCAAACCCTCCGGCGACCGCCAGCGCGCGCGTGTCGCCGCCGAGGAGGCATGGCGCGCGACCGGCCTTCCGGTTCACATCTTCCGCCTCGCCGGAATTTACGGGCCCGGGCGCAGCGTCATCGATCAGGTGAGGAAGGGAACAGCGAAGCGGATCCACCGCCCCGGCCATCTTTTCTCGCGCATCCATGTCGAGGATGTCGTGACCGTCCTTCTCGCCTCGATGGCGCGCCCCAATCCCGGCGCCGTCTACAACGTCTGCGACGACGAGCCGGCCGAGCCGGCGGCGGTCGTCACCGAGGCCTGCCGGCTCCTCGGCCTCGTGCCGCCGCCGCTCGTCTCGCTCGAGGCCGCGGGCCTGTCGCCGATGGCGCGGAGCTTCTGGACCGACAACCGCCGCGTCTCGAACGCGCGCATCAAGCAGGAGCTCGGCGTGACGCTGCGCTATCCGAGCTACCGCGAAGGGTTGCGGTCGCTTCTTTGAGCGTCCGGGGTCAGCCGGGCCGCCCTTCGAGCGCCGACGCGTATCGCGCGGGGCGAGGAGAAGCCGCCTTCACCGCGTCTCGAAGCCGGCGAGAAAGGCGAGCACGTTCTCCGGCAGCTCGGCGGTGCCGTAGCCGCCTTCCTGCACGATGACGGTGGGAATTTCGAGCGCGGCGATCCGGCGGCCGAGCTCGCGGTAGGCGGGTGTCGTCACCTTGAACGCGCCGAGCGGGTCGCGCTCGTGCGTGTCGAACCCCGCGGCGACGACGAGCGCCGCCGGCGCGAAATCGCGCATCGCGCCCAGTCCGCGCATCACGGCGTCGAGGAAGGCGCTGTCGTCGCTCCCTTGCGCGAGCGGCAGGTTGAGGTTGAAGCCGAGCCCGTCGCCCGCCCCGCGCTCGTCCGGATACCCGGCGTACCAGGGATAGAAACCGGCCGGGTCGGCGTGGACGGAGACGGTGAGCACGTCGCCGCGCGTCCAGAAGATGCCTTGCGTCCCGTTGCCGTGATGGACGTCGATGTCGAGGATCGCGACCCGGTCGAACCGGCGCCTCAAGTGCTGCGCGGCGATCGCCGTGTTGTTGAGGTAGCAGAACCCGCCCGCCATGTCGGCATAGGCGTGGTGCCCCGGCGGGCGGCAGAGCGCGTAGGCGGCATTCGCCCCCTCGAGGACGAGCTCCGCCGCATGGATGGCGGCATGGGCGCTCGCGAGCGCGGCCTCCCAGGTCCCCTCGACGATCGGGCAGGCGGTATCGGCCGTGTGCCACCCGACGAGCCCCACGACGCCCTCCGGCCGCCGTCCCATGTTGCGGTTCGGATGGACGTTCGCGACGACCTCCGGTCCCGCACCCGGCAAGGCGGCCCAGCGCGCATGGATGGTCTCGAGGAACTCGAGATAATCGGCCGCGTGCACGGCGCGGATCGGCGCGAGGCCGAAATCCGCCGGCGCCACGATCTCGTGCCCGGCGCCGCCGAGCGCCGCGGCGATCATCGTCGCACGCACCGCGTTCTCGGGCGTGTCCACGATCTGGCCGCGATAGACGAAGACGCGCGGCTGATGCCGCTCGTGCTTCTCCGAATAGACGACCCGCATCTCAGATCCGCTCGAGCCCGCACCATCCCGCGACGAAGAGCGCCATCGCCTGGGTGCAGCGGCGGACGCTCTCGAGATCGACGCGCTCGTCGAAGCCGTGGATCGAATCGGCGGTGGGGCCGTAGACGAGCGCCGGGATCCCGGCGTAGAGCCCGAAGAAACGGGCATCGGTCGTTCCCGTCGTTGCCACCTCCTCGAGCCGCTTGCCGCCCGTCGCCTCGGCGTGCGCTTCGGCGAGAAGCGCGACAGCCTCGTCGCCGCCTTGCAGCACGTATCCCTCGGCCTCGAACCCGTGATAGACGATCTCCGGCGGCGAGTTGGCAAGGAACCGGTTCGCGCGCGCCGCGTCGCGGATCGTCGCCTCGATCTCCGCCTTCGCCTCGGCGATGCTCTGCCCGGGATAGATCGCGACGCGCACGTCGAACGTGCACCACGCGGGAACGCTCGACGGCCAGTCGCCTCCGGCGATGCGGCCGATATTGAGGTTGATCGGGTGCTCGACATCGGCGAAGGGCGGGTAGTCCGCCTTTCGCGCGTTCCAGCGCGCCTCGAGCCCGTGCAGCGCCTCCATGAGCCCGTAGGCGGCCTCGATCGCGTTCGCGCCGGCGGAGGCTTCGCGGACATGGACCGGGAAGCCGCGGCAGGTGACCTGGAACCAGAGGACGCCGACCTGGGCGCGGATGAGCTTGTCCCAGAGCGGCTCGGGAATGAGCGCCGCCTCGGCGCGGTAGCCGCGGGCGAGGCAGGCGAGCGCGCCGTTTCCGGTGCACTCCTCCTCGACGACCGATTGCACGAAGACGTCGGCGGCGGGCCGGAACCCGATTCTTTTCAGCGCGTCCAGCACCGCGAGATTGGCGGCGATCCCGGCCTTCATGTCGCCGCCGCCGCGGCCGTAGAGCCAGCCGCGCTCGACGTAGGGCTCGAACGGCGGACGGGTCCACATGTCGAGCGGCCCGGTCGGCACGACGTCGATATGCCCGTTGAGGATGAGCGAGCGACCTTTGGGCGACTCCGCCCGATGCGCGCCGACGACGTTGATTGCGTTGTCGTAGGAGACATGCACCGGGGAGAAGCCCGGCAGATGGCGAATATCGTCGAGCTCGATGCGCCAGCGGTCCACGTGGAGGCCGCGGCGGCGCATCTCGGCGGCGACGAAGTCTTGAGCCGTGTGCTCGGCGCCGCGCACGCTCGGGAACTTGACGAGCTCGGCGGTGAGCGCAACCTGCTCGTCGAACCCCTCGTCGACAGCGTTCATGATTTTCGCGGCGAGCGCGCGGTCGAGCATTCGAGCCTCCGTTGAAGAACGCACCGAAGCATGACCGAGCACCCCGCCGAGGACAACGCCGGACGAGCCGGCAACCCCTCCCGGTCTCGAAAGGAGACGCCGGGAACGGCCGTCGCGCCTCCGCCTCGCCTCGGCGCCCGGCAGGCATTACATTCGGAGGGGTCATGTCCGCCATCGCCCGCCAGCGGGAAATCATCGACCGCCGCGCGCTCTGGGAGGAGCTCGCGGCGCTGCCGGACGATCGCGCCGCCGTCGTCTCGCTCCTGAAAGCCGCTTTCAAGAAAGGGCATGACGAGATCCGCCGCCGCTTCGAGTCCGGCACTCCCGGCGCGGTGACGATCCGCGAAAACGCCTTCCTCATCGACCAGATCGTCCGTCTGCTCCACGACTTCGTGACGCTCCGCGTCTTCCCGCTCGCGAACCCGACCAAGGGCGAGCACCTTGCCGTCGTCGCGGTCGGCGGCTACGGGCGCGGCGAGCTCGCGCCCTACTCGGACGTCGATCTCCTCTTCCTCCTCCCTTACAAGTCGACGCCGCATACGGAGCAGGTCGTCGAGTGGATGCTCTACGCCCTCTGGGATCTCGGCCTCAAGGTGGGGCACGCGACACGCTCGGTCGACGACTGCCTGCGCGGCGCACGAAGCGACCTCACGATCCGGACGGCGCTTCTCGAGGCGCGCTGGGTATGGGGCGAGCAGAGCCTCTACGACTCCCTGAAGAAGCGCTACGACGCCGAGCTGGCGAAGCGGACCACCGCGGAGTTCGTAGAGGCGAAGCTCGCGGAGCGCGACGAGCGCCACAACCGGGTCGGCGATTCGCGTTACGTGCTGGAGCCGAACGTCAAAGAGGGCAAGGGTGGCCTCAGGGACCTCCACACCCTCTTCTGGATCGCGAAATACGCCTACAGGGTCGACGACGTCGCCAAGCTCGTCGAGCTCGGACTGCTGTCGGACGAGGAGTTCGGACGGTTCGAGCGCGCGCACAATTTTCTTTGGACCGTGCGCTGCCATCTGCACTATCTCGCAGGCCGCGCTGAGGAGCGGCTCGGCTTCGACGTCCAGGCCGAGATCGGCCGCCGCATGGGCTACACCGATCACGCGGGCACGCGCGGCGTCGAGCGGTTCATGAAGCACTACTTCCTGAC
>JADGGZ010000240.1 GCA_019689675.1 Rhodospirillales bacterium
TGCTCTGCTGCGCGAGACGGGCCTCGAGATAACGACGGAGCTCGTGGAGGAGCTGCAGCGGCTTCATGCGGAGTCCTATGCTCGGCGCTCGCGCGAGATTCGGCCGCTCCCCGGGGCGCTCGAGCTCCTGGCCGAGCTCACCGGCGCCGGCGCGCCATGGGCGATCGCGACGAGCGGACGCCTGGCCTCGGCGCAGCCGACCTTGGACGCGCTGCGCATCGATCCGGCGCGCGTGCCGGTCGTCACCCGCGATCAGGTCCAGCACGCGAAGCCCGATCCCGACCTGTTTCTCGCGGCGGCCGATCGGCTCGGTGTCGATGTCACGAGGACCGTGATCGTCGGCGACAGCATCTGGGACCTGCTCGCCGCCCGCCGTGCTCGTGCGCTCGGCGTCGGATTGCTGTCCGGCGGCTACGGGCGGGAGGAGCTCGAGCGCGCCGGCGCCTATCGCGTCTACGACGATCCGCGCGACCTCATGAAGCACCTCGACGAGGTCGGCTTGCGCCGGCATTAGCGGGGCGACGCCGGAGTGGGATCGAGAGGAGAGGCTTCGCCGATGGTCCGTCGGCGGCATGTTCGGGCCGGCTTGCCGCCGGCGCCCTCGGCGCTTGACGCGCGTCAACGCCGCCGGCGGCGCCGCCGTCGATACTGCGCTGGAAACAAACGGAAGTGGGAGCCATGCTGAACCTGCCTCTCGACACTCTGGGATTCATCATCGCGAAGGCGCGGGAGTTCGACGCCGAAACAGCCCCGGTCGACGAGGATTCGGGCTCCAACCCATCGGACGACGCCGAACGGGACATTCTCGAGGACACGGAGGACAACCCGACGAGGGTGGAGCTCGTCGACGCGATCGATTCGCTCAGCAATCTGCAGAAGGTGGAGCTGCTCGCCCTGATGTGGCTCGGGCGCGGCGACTTCGCCAAGGAAGAGTGGCGCGACGCGCTGGCCGAGGCGGAGCGCGCTCACGACGAGAAGACGACCGACTACCTCGTCGGCACGCCGATGCTCGCCGACTACCTCGAGGAGGGGCTTTTGCAGCTCGGCTACACGATCGAGGGCAGCGAGATCCGCCCCGGCTGAGGGCGGGCGGCGCCGGCAGCCCCGGGCGGCGCTTCGCCCCGCGACCGGTCGGTTCCCGGGCGGCGCCGCTTCCCGCGCGGCCGCGCAGACCCGGATCGCCTAGCCGTCCGCCGGTCCGCTATAGTCCGGGGCCATGTCGCTGACCGCGCTTCTGGAGCCGACCCGTCCGGTTCTCGCGCCGGAGGAGCTCGCTCGCCTCAAGGAGATCGAGAAGAAGGTCCTCTGGCTCTCGACGTGGATGATTCACAACGCCAACCACCTCCGTCCCTCGCGCGACGGGCTGAAGGTGGGCGGCCACCAGGCCTCGTCCGCCTCCGTCGTCACGCTCATGACGGCGCTCTACATGTCGGTGCTGCGCCCGGAGGACCGGGTCGCCGTGAAGCCGCACGCCTCGCCGGTCTTCCACGCGATCCAGTACCTCGCCGGGCATCAGACCCGCGAGAAGCTCGAGGCCTTCCGCGCCTTCGGCGGCGCCCAGTCCTACCCGTCGCGCACCAAGGACGCCGACGACGTCGATTTCTCGACCGGGTCGGTCGGGCTCGGCGTGGCCGCGACGCTCTTCGCCGCCCTGGTGCAGGACTACGTGCGTCTCAAAGGGCTTCTGCCCGACGGCAAGCGGCCCGGCCGCATGGTCGCGATCGTCGGCGATGCGGAGCTCGACGAGGGCAACATCTTCGAGGCCCTCCTCGAAGGCTGGAAGCACGACGTCCGCAATCTCTGGTGGGTCGTCGACTACAACCGTCAGAGCCTCGACACCATCGTCGCCGACCGGCTCTTCGCGCGCATCGACACGCTCTTCCAGATGATGGGCTGGCGCGTCGTCACCATGAAGTACGGCAAGAAGCTCGAGCGCGTCTTCGCCGAGCCCGGCGGCGAGGCGCTGCGCGACTGGATCGACGCCTGCCCCAACTCGCTCTACTCGGCGCTCGTCTACAAGGGCGGCGCGGGCTGGCGCGAGCACCTCCTGCGGGATCTCAACCGCTTCCCCGGCGTTCGCCGGATCCTCGACAGCCACGACGACGCCGCGCTTCACGCGCTCATGACGAATCTCGCCGGGCACGACATGGAGGCGGTTCTCGAGGCCTTCGCGTCGGTCGGAGACGACGACCGCCCGACCTGCTTCATCGCGTACACGATCAAGGGCTACGGGCTCCCGTTCGCCGGCCACAAGGACAATCACGCCGGGCTCATGAACAAGGAGCAGATGGGAGTCTTCAAGGCGGCGATGCGGATTCCCGACGGCGCCGAATGGGACAAGTTCGCCGGCCTCGACCTTCCCGCCGAAGAGCTCGCGGCGTGGCTCCAGAGCCGCCCCTTCTTCGCCGAAGGGGCGCGCCGGCACGAGGCGCCGTCAGTGCCGGTCCCGGCGCGGCTCCCGCACCCGCGCGCCGAGCGCATGTCGACCCAGGAAGGGTTCGGGCGCATTCTCAACGACCTCGCCGCGACCGACACCGAGCTCGCCGCGCGCATCGTCACGACGTCGCCGGACGTCACGGTCTCGACCAATCTCGGCGGCTGGGTCAATCGGCGCGGCATCTTCGAGCGCGCGCGCCACGAGGACGTCTTCCGCGAGGAGAAGATCGTCTCGGCGCAGAGATGGGAGGCGACGCCCGAGGGGCAGCACATCGAGCTCGGCATCGCCGAGCACAACCTCTTCCTGGCGCTCGCCGCGCTGGGTCTGTCGGCGCCGCTCTTCGGCGTTCGGCTTCTCCCGGTCGGTACTCTTTACGACCCGTTCATCAAGCGCGGCCTCGATGCGCTCAACTACGCCTGCTACCAGGACGCGCGCTTCATGCTCGTGGCGACGCCGTCGGGGCTGACGCTCGCGCCCGAGGGCGGCGCCCACCAGTCGATCGCAGAGCCGCTGATCGGCCTCGGGCAGCCGGGGCTGGCGGCCTTCGAGCCGGCCTATGTCGACGAGCTCGCTGTCCTCATGCGGTGGGGCTTCGACTGGATGCAGCGCCCCGACGGGCAGTCGCTCTATTTCCGCCTCTCGACGCGCTCGATCGAGCAGCCGCGCCGCGACATGACCCAAGCGCTCGAGGCGGACATCATCGCCGGCGGATACTGGATGGTGCCGCCGGCCTTGGGCGCCGAGCTCGCCATCGCCGTCTGCGGCGCCGTCGCCCCGGAGGCTCTGGCGGCGCATCGCACGCTCGCCGAGGACCTTCCGGGCCTGGGGCTCCTCGTCGTCACCTCGCCGGACCGGCTCTATGCCGAGTGGCACCGCGCCCGGCACGCGGGCGGGACGAGCCACGCCGAGCGCCTCCTCGGCGCGCTCGCGCCGGGGGCGGGGATCGTCACGGTCGCCGATGCCCATCCGGCGACGCTCTCCTGGCTCGGCGCGGTGCGCGGCCACCGCGTCCAGCCGCTCGGCGTCGAGCGCTTCGGGCAGTCGGGCGACATTCCCGATCTCTATCGCCACTACGGCCTCGACGAGGATTCCATCGTGGCTGCCGCCGCGCGGCTCCTCCTCGAGGCGCTCGGGCGGCGTTGACGCCGACGGCACCGGCCGGAGACGCGCGCCTACGCGGCGTCCCCGTTTCGCTCGCTCGAGCGCCGATCTTGCCCCGTCATACCCAGTGCAGATCGAGCTGGCTCGCCGAGGCCATCGCTGCGCCATAGAGATTGATGACGTCGACCTGGTTGTCGGCGGCGTCGGTGATGGTCAGCAGCATGTGCTCGGCATCTTCCGACACGGCGCCGAGACGGGTCAGTTCGGCGGTGCTGCCCTCGGCGTAGCCCTCGAGGTTGATCGCTAGCTTCGCGAGGTCGCCGCCGGCGAACGCGCCATCGACCGTCCTGCCGTAGCGCAGGGTGTCGCCCGAGGCGGCGTCCCATCCGGAGTCCCCCTTGCCGAACGCCACCGTGGCGCGGACGGCGCGGGGGCCGTCGGCGATGGCGATGACGTCCTCGCCCGGGCCGGCGTTGATCCACGCGGTCCCGGTCTCGCCGAGGACGTAATCGCCGGTCGCCTCGTCAGTCGACTGCACCTCGATGAAATCGTCGCCGGCGCCCGTCGCAATGCTTGTATTGCCGTCGCGCACCGAGACGAGGTCGGCGCCGTCTCCGGTGGCGATGCTGCCCGAGGCCTCGACCAGCGACACGAGGTCGTCCCCGGCGCCGGTGTCGATGTCCACCGACGTCTTTTGCGGGTCGCTGTTGAAGGTCATCGGTTCCGAGGTCTCGATCTCCGACGCCGCGGCGATGGTCTCCGGCTGCACCAGCACCTCATCGTCGCCGTCGCCGGTCTCGATGACGAAGAGATTGGACCAGACGTTCTCGTTGCTGAGATAGGTCACCGCCACCCGGTCGCTGCCGCCGCCGGTGACGATCTCGCCGCGCTTGGCGTCCTCGACGTGCAGGCTGTGGGCGGCGCCGTCGTCCGCGTCGATCTCGACGTCGACGAAGCCGGAGACCGTCAGATCGGTGGCGGCGGGATTCGATACGGCGATGTTCTTGATCGCGTTCCACGGCGCATCGAGGGCGATGGTTTCCTGCGTGACGCCGCCGATCTCGGCCGTCGTATGCGTTACCCGCGGGTCGTCCGCGCGCACCGGATGCGTCCAATAGGCGTCGTGCGGCGCGCCGGCCCCGGGCGCGCCGGGGTCGGTGGCCGAGGCCCAGAGCCCTATCGTGGTCGCCGGCGGCTCGCCGCTCGAGGCGATGTCGAGGGCGACGGTCTGGCTCGCGCGGGCGATCCCGTCCGACACCTCGTAGGAGAAGCTGCCGGCGGCACCGGGGGCGTTGGACGTGGGGGTGAAGATGAGCCCGGCGAGCTGCTCGGCGCTCAGCGTGTCGCCCACGGCCAGGGCGCCGCCGTCGGCAAGCTCGATGTTGCCCATCGCGGCATCGGGGACGGCGGTGACGGTGATGGCGAGGTCGTCGCCATCGACGTCGCCGGGCGGGGCGATGCCCAGCGCGACCGCCGGCGAGCCCTCGATCAGCGTCACCGTCGTGTCTGCGGCGACAAGCGGCGCGTGCGAGACTTCGATATTGTCGAAGAGGATGTTCGATGGTCCCTCCGCCCGCCAGGTCACCGCGGTGACCGCCGAGAAGCTGTCGTGGAGATCGACCGTCTCCATGCCGTTCTCGGTGTCGAGCATCACCGAATGCGTGACGATGCCGGTCGCGGTCGTGCCGTAGAAGGTGACCTCGATCTCGCCCCACATCGCCCACTGGGTGTCGAGCTCGATCGAGCCGAGGCCGAAGGTCTGGTGGTGGAGGTCGGTAAGCGTGACGCTCTCGAAGGCCGGGTTCGCGAGCACGCCGCTTCCGTCGTAGTGCATGCCTTCGTCGGCCGCCCAGGTCTCGTCCCAGTTGACGAACTTGATTTCATCGGCACGCGAGCTGGTCAGCTTGTATCCGCCTTCGCGGTAGTCGCCGTAGTAGTAGAGCAGGCCGGCGTTCTTGAAGACCGCGAAGGGGACCGCCGCGTCCAGGTTCAAAATGCTCATCCCTGACCGTCCG
>JADGGZ010000241.1 GCA_019689675.1 Rhodospirillales bacterium
GCAGATCCTCCTTCTCCTCCGCGATCTCCAGCGCGAGTTCGAGATGGGGCTGCTCCTCATCACGCACGATCTCGGGATCGTGGCGCGGATCGCCGACCATGTCGCCGTCATGTACGCCGGCCAGATCGTCGAGACGGGGAGCGCATCCGCCCTCTTCGGCCGTCCGCTTCATCCTTATACGCAAGGTCTTCTCGCCTGCGTCCCGGTGCCGGGGAAGACGCCGCGCGGCGTCCCGCTCGGATCGATTCTCGGCATCGTGCCGAGCCTCGTCGGCGATCTCTCCGGATGCAGCTTCCGCGCACGCTGCGGCTTCGCGATGCCCGAGTGCGCCCGCGATCCCGCTTTCGTGACCTTGGAGGAGAGGCGCGGCTACCGCTGCCTCCTGCCGCAATGAGCGCGCTCCTCGAGTTGCAGGATTTGCGGCGCGACTTCTCGGTCGGCGGCGGTCTCTTCCGCAAGCGCCGAACGCTGCATGCGGTAAGCGGCGTCTCGCTCCAGGTCGCGCGGGGAGAGGTGCTCGGGATCGTCGGCGAGTCGGGTTGCGGGAAGTCGACCCTCGCGCGCATGATGCTCGGGCTTCTCCGGCCGAGCGCTGGGCGTGTGGTGCTCGACGGCGAGGACCTCGCGACGCTCGATCGCCGCAGCGTCGCGCGCCGGGTGCAGCCGGTGTTCCAGGACCCCTATTCCTCCCTCAACCCCCGCAAGACGGTGGGCGCGATCATCGGCCTCCCGCTTGCGGTGCACGGCATCGGCGACGCCTCCTCACGCCGCCGGCGCGTCGTCGAGGCGATGGAGCGCGTCGGCTTGCCGGAGCGACTCTACGACAGCTTTCCGAACCAGCTTTCCGGCGGCCAGCGCCAGCGCGTCGCGATCGCGCGCGCCCTCGTCATCCGGCCCGAGATCGTCGTCTGCGACGAGCCGACCTCGGCGCTCGACGTCTCCGTTCAGGCGCAGATACTCAACCTGCTCGAGGAGCTGCGGCGCGACTTCGGCCTCACCTACGTGCTCATCAGCCATAACCTCGCCGTCGTCGAGCACATCGCGACGCGGGTCGCGGTCATGTATCTCGGCCGCATCGTCGAGGAGGCGCCGACCGAGCTTCTGTTCCGCGCGCCGCGCCACCCGTACACGCGCGCGCTCCTTGCCGCGGTGCTGACGCCGGAGCCGGGGCTGGGGGTTCCCGATCCGGGTCTCGGCGCCACCTTCCCCAACCCGCTCGATCCGCCATCCGGCTGCGCCTTCCATCCGCGCTGCCCGATGGCGCTGCCACGCTGCCGCCGCGACCGCCCGCCCCTCGTCGGTGGGGTCGCCTGCCATCTCTACGAGGAGGAAAAGGCCGCATGAGCCGCGAGAAGGCGATCGCAGAGGCTTCCCGCTATTTCGACGAGGGCGGCTTCGCCGCCGACCTCGCGCGCCGCGTCGCGATCCCGACCGAAAGCCAGAACCCGGAGCGCGGCGGAGAGCTCCGCGCCTATCTGGAGCAAGAGATGCGCCCGACCCTGGAGGCGCTCGGCTGCCGCTGCGAGCTCATCGAAAATCTGCTCGGAAGCGGCCCCTTCCTTTACGCCGAGCGCATCGAGGACGAAGGCCTCGCAACCGTCTTCTCCTACGGCCACGGGGACGTGATCCGCGGCCTCGAGCCGCAATGGCGCGAGGGACTCTCGCCCTGGCGGCTGCACCAGGAAGGGGATCGCTGGTACGGGCGCGGCACGGCCGACAACAAGGGCCAGCACAGCATCAATCTCGGCGCCCTCGCCGCTGTCCTCAAAACGCGCGGACGGCTGGGCTTCAATCTGAAGCTCCTCATCGAGACGGGCGAGGAAACCGGCTCGATCGGTCTGCGCGAAGTCTGCGCCGCCAACAGAGACCGCTTCCGCGCCGATGCCCTCATCGCCTCCGACGGCCCGCGGCTCGAGCCAGAACGACCCACGCTGTTCCTCGGCACGCGCGGCGCGATGAACTTCGACCTCGAGGTGGCGCTGCGCGAAGGCGGGCACCATTCGGGAAACTGGGGCGGGCTGCTCGCCAATCCCGGCATTCTGCTCGCCCACGCCCTCGCGACGATCACCACGGCGAAAGGCGCGATCCGGATCCCGGAATGGAAGCCGAAGAGCCTGCCGAACTCGGTCCGCGCCGCCCTCGCCGATTGCACCCCGACCGGCGGCGAGGACGCGCCGGCGATCGACCCGGACTGGGGCGAACCCGGCCTCTCGCCCGCGGAGAAGGTTTACGGCTGGTGCTCCTTCGAGGTCTTGGCCTTCAAGACGGGAAATCCCGAGAACCCGGTAAACGCGATCCCGCCGAAGGCCGTGGCGACCTGTCAGATCCGCTTCGTCGTCGGCACCGATCCGGAGAGCTTCATGCCGGCGCTCCGGCGGCATCTCGACGAGAATGGCTTTTCGATGGTCGAGATCAGGCCGTGGAAGAAGGCCTACTTCGCGGCAACGCGGCTCGACCCCGACGACCCCTGGGTGCGGTGGGCATCCGCATCGATCGAGCGGACGACGGGCACGCGCCCGGCGATCCTCCCCAATCTCGGCGGCTCGCTGCCGAACGACGTCTTCGCCGACCTCCTCGGCCTCAGAACGATCTGGGTCCCGCATTCCTACAGCGGCTGCTCGCAGCACGCGCCCAACGAGCATCTTCTCGCTCCGCTGGCGCGCGAGGGGCTTCGCCTCATGGCCGGCCTTTGGTGGGACCTCGGCGAAACGGGGATGAACGGGCCGCCACGCGCCTAGAATCAATTGGAGCAGAACGGGAGAAGTTTTGGCCGGTTTCGACCTCGTCGCCCTCGTCGGCGGCGATAAGGTGGCATGGGACGGTTTCGTGCGCGCGCACGCGCGGCTCATTCTCGCCGCCGCCCGCAGCCTCGCGCGCGACGAAGCCGAAGCGGAGGACCTCGCGCAGGACGTCTTCGTGCGTCTCTGCAAGGACGATTTCCGTCTCCTCAAGACCTACGATCCGGCGCGCGCCTCGCTGTCGACCTGGCTCACGATCGTGGCCCGTTCGACCGCCCGGGACGCCCTGCGCCGCAAACGCGCCCCGCAGCTCACGCTGGAAGATGCGCCGGAGCCGGCGCTCGCCGTCGATCCGGTCGAGCCGGCGGAGAAGTTGGCCATCCCGGAGGGGCTGCTTTCGCCGCGCCAGAAGGAGGTTCTCGACATGCTTTACGAGCGCGACATGGACGTGGCGGAGATCGCCGCTTCGCTCGGGGTCGACCCGCAGACGGTCCGCTCGATGCACCACAAGGCCTTGGTCAAGCTTCGGGCCCATTTCGGTCCGGAGCGGGGATGATTCGGGGCGAGCCGCCCTATGGAGGAATGAGATGACGGAGAGCGACGGCAAGGCCCTCTGGGCGCGATACAAGGCGGCGGAACCCGACCCGCTCACCCTTGCCGCCTATGCCGACGGGCGCCTCGCGCCGGATGCGGCCGCCGAGGTCGAGAGATGGCTCGCCCTCGACCCGGATGCGGCCGCCGACATCGCCTTTGCACGGACGGCCCAGGCGGCGGCCGACGAGGAGGTGGCAGCGCGGGTCGCAGCGCGCGCCACCCGTCTCGTCTCGGCGCAGATCGTTCCGTTCCGCGCCCGGATCGTCCGCCGCCTCGCCGAGGCGACCGCGCTTGCCGCGAGCGTCGCCCTCATCGCCTATTTCGGGTTCATGCTCGGCATGGCGCAGGTTTCGCCGAACGATGATGCCGCCGATCCCTTCGACGCGTTCGCGGTGATCAGCGACCTCACGGGAGGGCTCGAAGCATGAGCCGCCGCTGGCTCTGGGTCGCCCTCGGCGTTTCGCTGGCGCTCAACGTTCTCGCCGGCGGTTACGTCGCCGGATCGCTCTGGACGCGCGAGCATCGCGGCCCGGAAGGCATCGCGGGTGAGCTCCATCTCGATGCGGCGCAGCACGCCGCCTTCGAGCGCCACCTCCGCTCGATGCGCGAGGGCTACCGGCGCTACCGCGACGAAACGCGGCCTCTCCTCCAGAAGGCGCTGCGGGAGCTCGCAAAGCCGCAACCCGACGAGGCGGCGGTGGAACAGATCCTCGAGGAAGGGCTTTCCAAGCGCCGCGCGCTCCAGCAAGAGCACACGCGCTCGACGCGCGCCTTTCTGGAGACGCTCACGCCCGAGCAGCGCGAACGCTTCGTCGAGCTCATGAGCCGGCGGATGGAGCGTCGCGAGCGCCCGGGCCACCCTGCCGCCCCGGCGCGTTGACAGGAGTCATCCTGCGCCGGACGAGCCCTCGGCCTGCTGAGGCAGCCCGTCCGCGATGTCGTACCAGTCGCCCTTGTGCGCGACGTAGATGTGTTGTTCGGCTCTGAGCCCCGTCGGCTCGTCGAGCGCGCCGACCACGACGTCCAGCATCGGCCCGCCGAGCCTTTCCCAGAAGAGGCTCGACCCGCAGTGTCGGCAGAAGCCGCGCCGCGCGAAGCTCGACGACTGGTACCATTGGAGCGCGTCCGGCGCATCGAACCGGACGTCTTCCCTTCGCGCCTCGGCATAGGGGCCGGGCGCGCCGTGCCATCGGCGGCACATCCCGCAGTGGCAGAAGGACACGGGGCCGAGCTCGCCTACAATCGTGAAACGCACCGCGCCGCAAAGGCAGCTTCCGTTCCTCATCGCCCGAATTCCCGCACCGTGTGAGCGTGATTGACCGGGCCGTGGCCCGCGCCGAGCGCAGGTGCTGTCCGGATCGCTTCAAGGAGGTAAACGCGGGCGCGCCCGACCGCGGCCTCGAGGTCCATGCCCTGGGCGAGGCCGGTCGCGATCGCGGAGGCGAGCGTGCAGCCGGTCCCGTGCGTGTGCCGCGTGTCGATCCGCTCGCCCTCGAAGCGCCGCACGCCGGAAGCCGTGACCAGGACATCGACGATGCGGGGACCAGGAAGATGGCCGCCCTTCACCAGCACGGCCGCGGCGCCCATCGCTCGGAGCGCCTCGCCCGCCCGGCGCATCGCCTCGGGGTCGGCGATCCTGAGACCGGTCAGGGCTTCGGCTTCGGGAAGGTTCGGCGTCAGCACCGTGGCGCGCGGCAGAAGCCGCTCCTTGAGACGCGCGACCGCCTCCGACTGAAGGAGGCTCTCGCCGCCCTTCGCGACCATGACCGGGTCGACGACGAGCGGCACGTCCGGCGCCTTCGCGGCGAGCGTCGATGCCACGGTCTCGATCACCTCGGCGTCGTGCAGCATGCCGGTCTTGATGCAATCGGCGCCGATGTCGTCGAGAACGACCTCGAGCTGCTGGCGGATGAAGGCGGGGTCGATCGGAAGGACGCCGAACACGCCGCGCGTGTTCTGCGCCGTCAAGGCCGTGATCGCGGTCGCGGCATAGCCACCGAGGGCCGTCACTGCCTTGATGTCGGCCTGGATTCCGGCACCGCCGCCCGAGTCCGACCCCGCAGCGATGAGTACACGCCCTTTCATGCCGCAGGGTTTACGCCGCCCGGATCGCCGGGCCAAGCGCGCTATTCGGCGGCTGCGGCCGCTTCGATCGAGCTCTTCTGGATGAGCTCGCAGAGCTCGTCGACGATGCTCCGCACCATGGCCT